>CAZOHS010000107.1:0-8899 GCA_964579285.1 uncultured Rhodospirillaceae bacterium
ACGCGTGAATTCGATTACGGCGTCTGAAGCAGCCATTACTGCACTGGCGTCGTCGGTAATTTCAACACCAATTTCACCTTTACCTGCTGTTTCTCCTGCATCTCTTCCGATCTGTGATGTGCCCGGCATATCGGATGCCGCTACCAGAATACAGTTGTCGGTGTCGATTACTTGGTGAATATTCGCCTGCCCCATGCGACCACTCGCCCCGAGAATTCCAATTCTTAACTCGGCCATCTTGTATTACCTATGTTTTCTTTTTTCCTTGTTGTACACCATTTAGGTTCGGAAAAGGGGAGGAAAATCCACGTCGCTTTATTCAAGGCACCATTTTGCAATAGTTTTATACGATGTGTTCATAATAGTGGAACGGGCTACTCTTTAATATCTTCCCAAAGTTCTTTTACACGAGCAAAAAAACCTTCCGATTCTGGGCTAGTAGTACTTTTCCCGCTGCCTGGTTTTTCACTGTCAAATTCCTGTAAAAGTTCTTCCTGGCGTTTGGAAAGGTTTACCGGCGTTTCAACAAGCACATCAATAAACATATCTCCCCGTGCCGCACTGCGTAAAACGGACATGCCCTTATTTCGTAGCCTGTACTGATGCCCGTTTTGTGTGCCCTTCGGTATCGTAACTTTTGCTCGCTTTCCCTCAATTGTGGGGACCTCAATGGTGCCCCCCAATGTCGCTGTCATCATCGGTATTGGTACTTTCATATAAAGATTATTTTGTTCCCTAAGAAACATTTTGTGTGGGCCAACTTCCACAAAAATATATAAATCCCCCGCCCCGCCACCTTGCGTTCCGGCTTCTCCTTCTCCAGAAAGTCGAATGCGCGTGCCGTCCTCAACGCCTCCCGGAACGGTAACTTTTAGAGTCTTTTCTCTCCGTACTCGGCCACCACCGCTACAATTCTCGCACGGATCGGCTATTACTTGGCCCGCTCCGTTACATGACGGGCAGGTCCGTTCAATAGTAAAAAATCCTTGTTGGGCACGGACCTTTCCGTGGCCTTGACAGGAAGTGCATGTTGATGGCCGTGATCCTTTGGCGGCCCCTGATCCGTTACAGTTCTCGCAGGTAACAGCGGTAGGCACTCTAATTTGAGTTTCTATCCCATTGAACGCGTCATTCAGACTGATTTGCATGTTATAACGTAGATCGGCTCCGTGAGCGGCCCCAGCTCTTTCTCTCCCGCTGGAACGTCCGCCACCCATAAAGTCTCCAAACATTTCGTCAAAAATGTCAGCAAAACCGCCACCAAAACCTGAGGCGTTGCCTGCAGGGCCGCCACCCTCAAAAGCAGCATGCCCGAACTGGTCGTAGGCTGCTCGTTTTTCCGAATCCCTTAAAACATCGTATGCTTCATTAATTTCCTTAAATTTTTCTTCGGCGGCGGAGTCGCCTTGATTACGGTCCGGGTGATACTTCATCGCAAGCTTACGGTACGCACTTTTGAGCGTTGTATCGTCAGCACTACGATCAACGTCCAGTGAGTCATAATAATCCGGTTTTGCCATGGCTAAGCGCCTTCCCCCAAGGGTATTGCTACCTATGCAGTCACGTTTGGTGTTTTGTAGGTAAAGACCCTATGACGCTTTGTCCTTGGGTTCGTCATCGTCGATTTCCTCGAAGTCAGCATCTACCACGTTAGCGTTATTGTCATCGCCGTTTGTCGTGCCCGCGTCAGCACTTGCGGGCTCATCACCACTCATATTAGAGGCACTAGCTGCTTCTTCTTGTTGTGCTTTGTATAATGCCTCGCCTAGTTTTTGGGCTGCTTGCGCTAATGTTTCTGTTTTTGCTGTGATTTCAGCTGGGTCTGGCTCTTCCATTTCGAGTGCTGTTCGAAGATCAGCGATAGCCGTCTCTATGGCCGTCTTGTCTTCCTCGTCAAGAGATTCGCCATGTTCCTCCATTGTTTTCTCTGTCGTATAAATTAGGCTATCCGCATTATTTTTCGCTTCCACCATCTCCCGTCTTTTCTTGTCGGCTTCGGAATTAGCCTCGGCGTCAGCAACCATTTGTTCGATGTCATCATCTGACAATCCACCGGATGCTTCGATGCGAATGTTTTGCTCTTTATTAGTGGCTTTGTCCTTGGCGCTCACATTAACTATGCCGTTCGCATCAATATCAAACGCAACGTCAATTTGTGGCATGCCGCGCGCGGCGGGTGGAATTCCGACCAGGTCAAATTGGCCCAGTAATTTATTGTCGCCCGCCATTTCTCGTTCACCCTGGAAGACCCTTATTGTCACTGCACCTTGGTTGTCTTCCGCCGTCGAAAAAACCTGACTTTTTTTAGTTGGAATTGTGGTATTGCGGTCTATCAGACGCGTAAAAACCCCCCCCAATGTTTCTATGCCAAGCGAAAGTGGTGTAACGTCCAGCAGTAAAACGTCTTTTACGTCACCTTTAAGAACACCGGCCTGAATGGCGGCGCCAATTGCTACAACTTCGTCAGGGTTAACACCTCGGTGGGGATCGCGTCCAAAAAAGTTTTTTACAGTTTCAATAACCTTTGGCATTCGGGTCATTCCCCCTACGAGTATGACCTCTTTTATTTCCCCCGCTGAGAGCCCCGCATCCTTTAATGCTGCCTTACACGGTCCGATTGTTCGATCGACCAGGTCATCCACCAACGCCTCTAGTTTTGCTCGAGTAACTTTTATATTGAGATGTTTTGGGCCGTTTTGATCTGCAGTAATGAATGGAAGATTCACCTCGGTCTGTGCGGAGGAAGACAGCTCTATTTTTGCTTTTTCGGCGGCTTCCTTAAGTCTTTGCAGCGCTAGCTTGTCTTCTCGCAGGTCAATGGTGCTTTCTTTTTTAAACTCGGCCGCTAGATACTCCATAATGCGAGCGTCAAAATCCTCGCCACCTAAGAATGTGTCCCCATTTGTAGACTTTACTTCAAAAACCCCGTCACCAATTTCAAGGATTGAAACGTCAAACGTCCCGCCGCCGAGGTCGTAGACTGCAATTGTGCCCGTTTCGTTTTTCTCTAATCCATAGGCTAGGGCCGCGGCTGTGGGCTCATTGATGATTCTAAGAACCTCGAGCCCTGCTATTTTTCCGGCGTCTTTTGTTGCCTGGCGTTGGGAGTCATTAAAATACGCGGGTACAGTGACGACTGCTTCCGTGACGTCCTCACCTATGTGCGCCTCGGCTGTTTCTTTCATTTTCTGAAGTATGAATGCGGAAATTTGACTGGGAGAATACTTATCGCCATCGGCCTCAACCCAGGCATCCCCGTTTTCGGCCTTAACAATATTATACGGCACCAGATCTTCGTCTTTTTTTGTTGTAGGGTCGTCAAACGAGCGCCCAATCAAACGCTTAATTGCGAAAAGAGTGTTTTCTGGGTTGGTTACAGCCTGCCGTTTAGCCGCCTGACCGACCAGACGCTCATTGCCCTCCGAAAAGGCGACCATAGAGGGTGTTGTACGAGCCCCTTCAGAATTTTCGATAACACGGGCGTCCGAGCCCTCCATAACCGCAACACATGAATTTGTTGTGCCGAGATCAATACCGATTGCTTTGCCCATAATAATGCCTCATTTTTTGCGAGAATTCATAGCCGCAAATGACCGTTTAGAAATCTCAGAAGTTTCCTGCGTACACTTGGCGAGTGATATATCAGTTATATAGGTATTGAATTCTAGTGTTACAATAGTTGATCAATTTAACTCATATATATGGCCTGTAGGCATATCATGGGGTTTTAATAGGTTGATAGGAATATAATTGATCTAGTTGAAATCAGAGTTCTATCTCATGACAGTGTAAATTATGGCTGGTCAACTATCTGCTAAACGGAATCCTGAAAACGCCCATCTTTGGTGTGGATAAAAAAAGTTGCGGTAGGTTAGACGAGAATGCCCACTGGGTGTGGCGTAGCTAGCGCCGCGCAGTGTTATCTGATTAACCATAAATTTTCCATTGTATTCTCCTACCGCACCAGGGGCGGCAACAAAACCGGGATAAGGCCCGTAGGCACTTTGCGTCCACTCCCACACGTCTTCCATCATCTGTGATGGTCCGTTGTTTGGGGCGGCATACTGGGCTGTTGGCCGCAAGCGCCCACTTTCTGGGCTGTTATGAATAGCTTCTACTGCACTTGCACAGTTATAATAGTTTGCAGCAATCTCCCATTCATATTCGGTCGGTAATCTCTTTCCCGCCCATGCGGCATATGCGGATGCTTCGTAAAAACTCACATGACAGACTGGCGCGTCCATAAAAAGGGGCCTAATGCCCGAGAGCGTAAATTCTTCCCAAGCACCGTCATTCGTGTGTCTCCAATACAGTGGCGCAATCCAATGCTGGCTAAGAACCATAGCCCAACCGTCTGAGTGCCAGAAGCGAGCGTCCGAATATCCACCATCCTCTATGAATGCTATGAACTCCCCATTTGTGACAGGATGCGACGCAATTGAATAATCTCTAACAATAGTATCATGTGCGGGACCCTCATTATCGAAGGCAAAGCCGTTGCCATTGTGACCTACCAAAAATGTTCCGCCGGGCACATCATACCAACATGGACTGTGGAGACCTTTTACATCTGATGTGTCGGATTCCTTATATTTCGGCACTAAGGGGTTACATGAAAAAACATGTTTTATGTCCATCAGCGCTAATTCTTGATGTTGTTGTTCGTGTTGTAGTCCCAGTTCAATAAAAGGCGCTGCATCCGCGTAGGTTTTTTCGTCTGCGTTTTCCACAAAATCCATGATATTTCTATCCACATGGACACGATAAGACATGACTTCGTCGAGGCGGGGGCGGGTGAGGAGCCCTCTTTCTGCTCTAATATGTCTGGGCCCAATTGCCTCATAATAAGAGTTAAACAAAAAATTATACCTTGGATTGAAAGGTTTATAATTTTTTTGAAATTTGTCTAATAGAAAAGTCTCAAAAAACCAGGTTACATGCGCGAGATGCCATTTTGTTGGGCTTGTGTCTGGCATCGATTGGACTTGTTGGTCTTCAGGCGATAGCGGGGCGGCCAACGCTTCCGTTTGCCCGCGAATACTTTCGTAACGCTTTAGTAAATAGGTTCGTTCACGATTCATTTTATCTCGAGCTCAGGACTAGTGCTTACGCCAGTATTTTTTTTTCTATCCATATTGGTCTTTCGCGGTGGTTAATCCCGCACTGGCAGACAACTGTAATTAACGGGCGCAGATTGTTCATCGACACACTAGCGTTTTCGAAAACCTCTAACAACGGACAGGCACTATTCTGAACCATCTGTCGTATTGTTTTCGTCCGGCGTCTCCGTGGCGTTGCTGATTGCTGATTTCGCAATCCCGACTTTGGCCGGTCTTAAAAGTCGGTCATGAATTACGTAACCGACTTCTACCACTTGCATAACTGTACCGTTTTCGGCGTCTTCTGTCGGAATTTCATACATCGCCTCATGAAATTGCGGGTCGAATTTTTCCTCAAGCGGTTCTATTCGTTTTATACCGTGACGTTCAAGAGTAGAAAAAAGCTCCTTTTCTGTGAGCGAAATACCCTCAACAAAACCATCCACGGAGTCATTATCTGTTTCAGGCACCGATTCAATCGCCCTCCGAAAATTATCTGCTACTGATAGGATATCGCGAGCAAAGTTCATGGTTGAGTATTTACGGGCCTCCTCAAGGTCCTTTTGCGAGCGTCGGCGCAGGTTTTCCATGTCGGCAAGAGCGCGCAATAGCTTATCTTTTAAACCAGCGATTTCTTCTTCAGGCGTATTTTCGTCGGGTTGTTCCTCCGTTTCAGAGCAAATAGATTGGTCAGGGTCGGTTTTGGACGTTTCTGTCGGTGGATCAATTTGTTCTGATTGATTGTCAGAACTGCTCGATGATAATTCGGTGTCCGTTTCATGGGAGTTAGTCGCAGCTTTTGCGCTGTGTGCTTCTTCTGGCGATGGTCCCTTTTCGTTTGAATTTGTCACGTCCTTTATCCCCTATCCAATAAGTCGGTCTATCATCTTGGCCGTGTAATCGACCATCGGAATTATGCGCGCATAGTTTAGTCGGGTTGGACCAATCACTCCAATGGCTCCGACGATAGTTTGTTTGTCTGCTTTAAATGGCGCCACGACCAATGAACATCCAGTCTGATCAAACAACGTATTTTCCGCCCCGATAAATATTTGAACACCATCCGCAAGCTCGGTGATGTCGAGGAGCTTGATTAAGAGTTCTTCTGTTTCCAGGGCCTTGAACAAACCTCGAACGCGCTCAAGGTCTTGTACGGCCGATATTTCATTTAAAAGACGCGACTGGCCTTTGACAATTAATGTACCGTGCGAATTGTCGCCGTCTGTATCAGCCCATGCAGCTAACCCCGCGTCAATTAGTTTTGCTGTTATTGAATCGATTTCCGTTTGGCGTTGTTTGATTTCGGCTGCAATTGCGTCTCGCGCCCCGTCCAAAGTCTTTCCGGCGAGCCGCGAATTTAAATAGTTTCCGGCCTGTGTCAGGGCGGCGGGTGGCGTTCCCGGCGGTATATCTACTAAGCGGTTTTCGACAAACCCATCGTCAGTGACGAGTACCGCTAAAATCTGGCCATCCCCGAGATTAACAAATTCAATGTGTTTTAAGGGTCTTGCGGTTTTGGGCGTTATCACTAACCCCGCGCACTGAGCCAGTCCTGATAGAAGTGTGGTTGCTTCACTCAACGCTTCGCTTAGGCTCGTTCCATGTGAGGCGCACCGCGCGTCGATGCTCTCTCGTTCTTCTTGGCTCAGATCGCCGATTTCTAGCAAGCCATCAACAAACATTCGAAGGCCGGCGTCGGTGGGCAATCGCCCAGCGGAGGTATGAGGCGAATAGAGCAAGCCCATATCCTCTAAATCTGCCATCACATTTCTGACAGTGGCGGGTGATAGTGGTCGTTTTAGGCGTTGTGATAAGGTCCGAGACCCCACTGGGCCCCCGTCGGCAACATATGCCTCAACTATTTCGCGAAACACCTCTCGTGTCCGGTCATTTAATTCACTAATTATACTAATATTCGGATCGCTCATCTTATTCACCGAAAGGCGAGAGGAATGTAATAGCGGGTTCTGTTTTGTCAACGACGGTTTTCAAACCTTTACCAATAAACCCGTGTTGGATAGCTTGCTGTGAACTCTTGAAAGGAAAATCAATGCGTCCTTCTGGCCGTTCTCCTGATGAAATGAGATCTGTTGTTTTAAAAACCGGGTTTTCGCCCTACGCAGAGGGCTCGTGTTTAGTTAAGTTCGGCAATACACATGTGTTATGCAATGCCACAGTCGAGGATAGGGTTCCGCCCTGGATGCGAAACTCTGGCAGGGGTTGGGTGACGGCTGAATACGGAATGTTGCCGCGATCAACACATGAGCGGACAGATCGAGAGGCGGCGCGCGGCAAACAGTCTGGTCGGACACAAGAGATACAGCGCCTAATCGGCCGTTCGCTTCGTGCGGTAGTTGATTTGGAGTTGTTAGGCGAAAGGCAAATTCGTTTAGATTGTGATGTGATCCAAGCAGACGGAGGTACTAGAACAGCATCCGTTACCGGCGCCTGGGTTGCGCTTAAAATAGCAGTGTCAGCGCTTGTAAGTTCTGGGGCTCTGGCGCAAGATCCCATAAAAACTTCTGTGGCCGCAGTTTCTTGCGGTATTTTCCAAGGTTCTCCCATTTTAGATCTCGATTATTACGAAGATTCGCAAGCTGATACCGACGCGAACTTTGTTTTAACGGGAGGTGGCGGAATTGTTGAGATTCAAGGCACCGCTGAAAAGGAACCTTTTAGCGAAACCGCTTTTGGCCAATTAGTAGAGCTCGCAAAAAAGGGAATTGGGGAATTAACAACGGCGCAAAGCATGACGCTTGCCGGTTAGTGTTCGGATTTTAATTAGCTGTTTTGGGCAGGTAACCTACGATGGTACGCTTATTTAAAGAGCCCTGTTTAGTGATCGCTAGCCACAATTCGGGTAAAATAGCAGAGATCTCGGATCTATTTTCGGGAAAAAAAATACGCATTTTATCCGCAGCGGATCTTGGAATTCCCGAACCCGACGAGACAGGGGCGAGTTTTATTGAGAATGCAAAATTAAAGGCGCTAGCGGCAACACATGAAACTGGTTTTCCGGCTATAGCCGATGATTCTGGGCTAGAGATCTATGCGCTTGATCGCGCCCCCGGAATTTATTCCGCTCGTTGGGCAGGGAAAAACAAAGATTTTTATGCTGCGATGCTGCGTGCTCAGACCGAGTTGGGTAATAACCCTGACAGGCGTGCTCGTTTTGTGTGTGCGCTTGCTTTAGCCTGGCCCGACTCTCACTCCGAAGTTTTCGTGGGCGATGTTGAGGGTTGCGTGGTTTGGCCGCCACGAGGCAATAAGGGCTTTGGATATGATCCTATGTTTGTCGCTCAGGATGATGTCGGCACATTTGGAGAAATAGAACCAGCGGAAAAACATGCGAAAAGTCACAGGTCTAAAGCTTTCTTTGAGCTAAATAAGGCATGTTTTTCGGCAAATGAAAAAGATGACCCGTTTTCCTAAGACAAACTTGCTCGCAGAAACTGCAAAAAAACGCCTAGTTTCTCCTAGTGAACCCCAACTCAACTGCGGAACGTACACCCCACAGAAATTTATCGCCCTGTATGTCCATTGGCCGTTTTGTCTCTCCAAATGCCCTTATTGTGATTTTAACTCTCACGTTGCTAATGATGTTGATCACAAGATTTGGCAGCGTGCCTTGTTAAGCGAGTTAGAGTATTTTGCAGAACGAACGGCAGGACGTGTCTTGCAGACGGTATTTTTTGGGGGTGGAACGCCCTCTCTTATGCCTGCTGAAATAGTGGCGGCCGTTCTCCAAGAAGTTTCGCGCCATTGGAAAATGGCGGAAAATTTAGAGGTTACCCTAGAGG
>CAZOHS010000108.1:0-8897 GCA_964579285.1 uncultured Rhodospirillaceae bacterium
CGAATGTTTGTTCGATTGCTTTTTGAATTTTTTCTGTTGTCTGATCATCACCGTACCCAAAGGCTCGTGACACACCCCAGAAATAGTGCAATTTTTCTGTCGTCGCAGGCGTTATGAGGTTCATGACTTCCCAGCGCAGGCCGTTGCTGAAGTCGTTGCTACCGGTATCTACCGCTCTCGCGTCAATCCAGACAAAAGAAGGCGCTTTAAACCTTATTAGTTGATAACGGTCCACCTTACCGGAGAAATTCACACATTGAGAAAATAAAGGGGGCGGATCGCAGTTGCGGACAATTCGATCAACGTGGACGGTGTCCTCGTCCCGTCGCGCTTCTATTGGAACTTCCGCCAACTCTGCGTGCCCGATGGTCGCTTTGTGCACAAAAGTTTCATGGGTGAGATCAAGGAGATTATCCACCAGAAGTTGGTAGTTACACGCCATCTCACGGTAGCCCCGATTGACGGTCCAGCCATCCTTTTCCATCCAGTGAAAGTCCGGGATCAAAGTTTCATCCGCTTGGTCTTCGTCTCCGAGCCAAACCCATACCAAACCATACTTATCAACCGCGGGTAGTTTTCGGGCGCGAATTTGTGGAGGTATCTTTTCTTGTCCTGGTATGCGCACACAGTTTCCTTGTGGCCCAAAACTAAGGCCGTGGTATCCGCAAGTTAGAACATCGCCGGACAGTGTACCTTTGGATAGTGAAAAGCGTCTGTGGGGGCATCTATCATCAAAAACGACGGGATCGCCGCCGTTTGTCCTATAGAAAGCATAGGGCTTATTTAAAAGCCAGCGCTGAAAAAGGTTGTGACTAAGTTCTTCGCTTGTCGCTGCTACATACCATTGTTTATTAACGAACATTCAACCCTCCGTCAGGTAAGCCTTGGTGGTATTTTGATACGGTCAGGAACTTTATGCCCGAGGTTTTTCGCCCTTGCCCTATTCAAAACTTCTATCGCGAGTGCCAAGTCGGATAAACCCATGCCCATTGCCTTAAATAGCGTTATATCCGCGTCTTTGGGTCGTTTTTTGCCCGCCGCTATTATCGAAGATATGGTTTCCACTTCCCCCCAGCCCGCTTCGTCGTCAGCGAAATGTTTCCGGAATTCTGTCGATAGGTCTCTAACGCTTTGAATGGAATCAACCGCGAGCACGTCAGCTCGAGAAAACATGTCCTCCGTAAACTCTACTCTGGATGGGACAATTGCGCCCATCGCATTTAGATGACTTCCCCTCTCCATCATGTGACCCTTAAGGAAAGCCTCCGTAGAATTTGTAATGAGAGTTACCAGCGGCGCTCCCTTAACCGCTTCCTCAACGGTCGCCATAGATCGTGTCGGGATACCAATAGCCCTGGTTGTGTTTTCTGCGAAAACATGGCGTGTTTCAGGGTTGCGACTTGATACGCGCACTTCTTTGAGAGGTCTAACCGCGTGCACGGCCGCAATTTGTGGGAGGGACTGTTTTCCAGTGCCGACGACGGCCATCGTGTCGGCCCCTGCTGCGGAAAGATGTTTGGTCCCCACGCCGGTTACCGCGGCTGTTCGCAATTGACCCAACGCTGTTGCCTCTATTACCGCAAGGCAAGCGCCGTCTTCTGTAGAAAAAAGTGTCACTGTGGTTTCAGACTTCCCACGCACATTTATCCAAGTTTTGAAACCGCAGACACCCTCACCTGAAACAGCACCACCGATAGCGTGCATAGCGTCGTTGGCGGCAACCATTAAATGTGTTTTTGCCATGCTTGATGCTTGACCGGTGGCTTCGAGGGCCAATATGCGCTCTAGAGCCTCGATCGCTTCAGGCAGGTTTATCAGTTCAACAACATCAGCTTCAGTGAGCCAGATTGGAATATCGATCATGGGTTTATACGAACATTGTTTTGTTTTCGGGGAAATCCTATCGCACCGCGATTGATTTGAAAAATATCAAAAGACTTTTTGTGACGTGAAAAATGCTCATTGCAAGTAATTCAGAAGGGCGACAGAAAATGTATAAGAGGCTATTGTACCAAAAATGAGCACAACGAGCATTCCAGAAAAACAGGTGCCGGGGCCGGGCGAGATTTTCCTTGATCATTTAGGATGGTTTGTACCAGACATTGATCATGCGTCGCTTCTTTTTGACAAACTAGGATTTTTACTTACGCCCTATACGGTTCACATGAACGAGCAACCGGATGGCAGTCGTGTACCCTCCGGGACCGCAAACCGTTGTGCGATGATTCAAAGAGGATATTTAGAGATCCTGACGCGGGTCCCTGATGTTGATAGTGCTATTACCCGGCAAATGGATGCCGGACTTGCCCGTTATACTGGACTACATTTAATAGCGTTTACGGTTGCTGATACCGCGGACTTCACTAAGATTTTGCGGGAGTCTGGGTTCGAACCAGATCCGCCTGTGGCACTGCGTCGACCAATGACGCTGGACGACGGAAGCGAAGATATAGCAGCATTTTCCGTCGTTCGGCTTCCCTCTAGCGCAATGGCCGAAGGCCGCGTTCAAGTTTTAAGTCAGGACACGCCAGAGGTGGTTTGGCAGTCTTCCCTCACTTGTTTTGAAAACGGCGCTGAATTGTTGTCCGGGGTTCTTATAGTGTCGGTAGACCCTGTCGAAGCTGCCAACCGATACCAGAGTTTCACGGGGCGCCTTCATCAGCGCTGGGGGTCCGGGTATCGGATAATTCTTGATCGAGGTGAATTGGTCTTCTGTTCTCCCACAGACGTCGCCCAATTTCTGCCTGAGACTGATATACCCAGCCTCCCGTTTATTGCAGCAGTTTCAATCCGCAGTAAGGATCTCGAACTAACAAGACAATTTTTGAATGACGCTCATATACCTTTTCGGTCCTCCAGTCCTTCGAGGATCGTAGTAGACAACCACGCTGGTGTCGGCGCGGCGTTAGTTTTCCATTCTAACGACACTACGCCATTTTCGTTGTAGGTATGAACACTTGGCTTTTTGGTTACGGTTCTTTGGTTTGGCAGCCTAATTTTCCATATTTGAAGCGTCGAATTGCCACCATCGATGGATGGTCTCGGCGTTTTTGGCAGGGCTCGACTGATCACCGAGGAGTGCCTGGTGCTCCGGGTCGGGTTGTCACATTAGTAAAAGATAGAGGGGCTGTTTGCCGGGGGTGCGCCTATAGTATCGAGGACGTTGCTCGGGAAACAGTGTTTGGTTACCTCGACATTCGAGAAAAAGGGGGATATTCCCTCGAAGAAGTGGACATTACTTTTCCCGATGAAGGCGGAAAGGTTGTGAAGGGGTTAATTTATATCGCCGGTCCCGAAAATCCAGACTGGTTGGGAGATGCCTCGCTCGATGACATTGCGCATCAGATTTGTTTAAGTCGCGGCCCTTCCGGGGCTAACGATCAATACGTATTGGAATTAGCCCGTGCGCTTGATGAAATAGGGGCCGAAGATGAACATGTATTAGGCGTTTCCAACCGAGTTTTGGGTCTTTCTTCTACCAATCAAGCGTAGTTTAGTGGCAGCGCGGTGGTGTATTTGATTTGTTCCATGGAGAAGGAAGAACTAACATCATAAAGTTCGACCTTTTGAATTAACCGTTGATAAAACCCGTCATATGCAGCTATGTCGGGGACCACGACTCGGAGTAGGTAGTCAATATCGCCCGACATCCGATAAAATTCTACCACCTCCGGGAACGCATTCACCACCTGGGAAAACTTCTGGTACCAGTTTGCATCGTGTTTGTCTGTTCTAATAGACACAAAAACCGTCACCCCAACATTAAGTTTTTCCGCATCCAATAAGGCTACCCGAGATCTTATAATCCCTACTTCTTCAAGCTTTTGTATTCGCCGCCAGCAAGGGGTAGTTGACAGACCAACACGCTGTGCGATTTCGGCTATTGAGGGCGGTGTTTCAGTTTGTAGAATTTGAAGAATTTTGCGGTCTATCAAGTCAATCATAAAACGTCCTAATTAATATTCTTTTGGAAGAAAAATTTTCTATATTTAGTATAAATATTAAAAAATATAGAAATTAAATTGGTAAATAGTATAATATTTTGGTTTGGGTGTCGTTACTCATTAACTTCGGGAAGATTAGTTGGAACACTCTAAAATTTTCGGTCAATTTATTGCGAAAACGGATAGAATTGTCGTGGAGGCGTCTGGCGCAGATATTCCCGTACGAATTGTCGAGCAACTTCCCGCCCTTTTGGAACAGAAAAACATTCTAACAGCAGAAAATAAGGCACTCCCGGCTACTGGTTATGGCAGAAATAATATATTTTTGTGTCCTGATGATCGTTTTTCGGTAATAGCCATGGTATGGCCGCCGCACTTTACGTCGCCAATTCATAACCATAAAACCTGGTGTGCTTTCGGGGTGATGGTGGGGACTATTAGGAATACATGTTTTAGCCATTTAGGAACATCCGCAACCAAAACCGAGGTAGTTCCCACGGAATGTAAGGACCTGGTGGTGAAAGACGTGATCAGTCTACCGGCGGACGGTGCGGATATACATTGTATGCAAAATCCGACCGACAGTATTGCAATAACTCTCCACGTTTACGGCGGCAACGCAACCAAGATGGGAGTTAATGTGAGAGATCTGTACAAAAGCCCCGTAACCGGTCACGCTTGACGGCTACTGTTGAAACGCGTTAAGCCCGCGACTAGGGCGTTTAAAGGCCGGCTTGGTCTGCTTATTAATTAGGGAGAAATAGAGTGCGTGCGGTCGTTCTACATGAACACGGTGATATTGAAAATCTGACTTTCCATGAAAGTTATCGAGATCCAGAATGTAATGAAGGTCAGGTTATTATTCGGGTTCGAGCGACGTCTCTCAATTACCATGACGTGTTTACCACCCGCGGCATGCCCGGGATCAAAGTGCCGCTGCCAATTGTTATAGGCTTAGATATATCGGGCGAAATTGCTGAAATTGGATCGGGAGTACAGGGTTGGTCTGTAGGTGACAGGGTATTAATTAACCCCCTTGATCCTGTGACGCCGGAAAAAGGATTAATGGGGGAAATGCTTGACGGCGGCACAGCTGAGCTTTGTGCTGTTGATGCAACCCGTCTTATTAAAATCCCGGAAGGCTGTTCTTATGAGCAAGCCGCGGCGTTGCCAGTGGCGTACGGGACAGCGCATAGAATGATGATAACGAATGGTCGCATGGAGGGCGGAGAGAAGGTGCTAATCCTCGGAGCGTCTGGTGGCGTCGGCTCTTGCTGCGTTTTGCTTGCTAAAATGATGGGATGTGAGGTGGTGGCCGCGGGCTCCAGCCCGGATAAACTTAATGCGCTAAAGGACTGGGGAGCGGATCACGTAATCGGGTACGACGACTTTGAGAAAACAATATATGGAATTTATGGCAAGCCCCATCGTCGCAAGTTTGAGGGCGGGGTCGATGTAACAATTAATTTCACGGGCGGCGACACGTGGGTTCCGTCACTGAAGGCAACCCAGCGCGGAGGTAAAATATTAACGTGCGGTGCGACGGCGGGGTTTGATCCCAAAGAAGACCTTCGTTATGTCTGGACATTTGAACTGCAGATTTTGGGTTCCAATTCGTGGACTATCGAGGATTTGGAAACGTTGATGGACCTTATTGCCGCGGAAAACCTGAAGCCCGTGATTGACACGGTATTGCCGTTAGAACAAACGGCAGAGGGCGTACGACAGTTGCGCGATCGTGAAGTCATCGGGAAGATTGTTATTACTCCGTAACGGTCAAAAGCCAATGATACCGTCCGACTCTGGAAACCTTGGAGATATATTTGCGGAACATTCGACGTCCGCAAGGGTTGCGGTAATAGATCTTTACGACCCAAAAGACCCGAAAGAATACACTTTTCAAGAATTTAATGCTGCTTGTGACGCCGCCGCAAACGGACTTTTAATTGCCGGCATAGAACCGGGCGACCGGATAGGGATCCTCGCGCTGAACCGAGTAGAATATCTCGAGGTGTTATTTGGTGCGATGCGGGCGGGCTGCGTGCCTGTTATGATTAATATTAAGCTCACGGATGATGTTATTGAATACATTGTCAACGATGCGGCGATGAAAATTGTCTTTGCGGATGCCGACCAATTAGGGAGAGTACCTAACGGGGTAAGGGCGGTCAGCTTTGGCGATGGTAGGGATAAATATACCGAATTCGCAATGCCCGCCGATAGCCCGTTCCCGTCATTTTTCCCCGGTCCTAGAGATATTGCGGAACAGCCCTATACGTCCGGTTCTACTGGCCGCCCAAAAGGCGTCTTATTAGATCATGCGGGCCAGGTCTGGATGATCAAAAAGATCGTTGAGAGCCGAGATATACGCGATGATGATTGTTCTGTTATTTCGGCGCCGCTTTATCACAAAAATGCATTGCTCGCTGTCAAATCGGCACTGTGCGCTGGAGGCCGCGTTGTCCTTTTCTCTCGATTTGATGCCAAGGAATATGTGCGCGCGATAGCCACTTATAAACTCACCATGTTAACGGGTGTGCCCACGATGTATGCCTTAATTCTTCAGGAAACAGAATTGTTGGCTGGCACGGATTTGTCATCGGTCCGCAATTGCTCGATGGGCTCAGCACCAGCGTCCGGCAATCTTTTGGACAATTTAGCATCGACGTTTCCAAAGGCGCGCCTCAATCTAAATTACGGTATCACCGAGGGCGGCCCTATCCTATTCGCGTGGAAGCATCCAGAGGGGTTGCCCCGACCGCGTACCTCGGTTGGATTTCCTATTGCGGGTGTGGAGATAAAACTTGTTGGCGGAAACGATGAAAATCAGGGTGTTCTGCACGTGAAAAGCCCTGGCGTTATGCAAGGATACCATAATTTGGACGGCGAAACCCAGTCTGTGCTCAGCGAAGATGGTTGGTTGGACACAGGGGATATTTTGCGGCGCGATAAGATTGGTTGGTATTATTTTGTTGATCGAGCTGATGATATGTTCGTGTGTGCGGGGGAAAACATATATCCGGGGGAGGTTGAGGCCATGTTGGAACGGCACGCTGAAATTGTTCAAGCGGTAGTTGTACCGGCGCCCAATACTCTAAAGGCCTTTGTCCCTTATGCGTGGGTGGTAAACGTTCCAGGTTCTGATTTAAACGAAGAGACGGTGAAAGAATATGCCCTGGAACACGGACCTGCTTATGCGCATCCTCGCCGAGTATTTTTTGTTCAGGCGCTGCCGCTAAGCGGTACCAATAAGATCGATCGTCGTATGCTGGAAGCTAAGGCTGTTGAGTTAGCCCGAGAAGAAGAGAGCTGAGCAAACGTTGCCGATTTATAGTCCTGAGCCGAAAAAACAAGAGTTTTTCAGTAATGCATATATTCGGGAAGCACAAAACTGGCTTGATGAATGTCAGTGGTATAATATTTCATTTGTAAGTTAGCTTTTCGGAAACGAGCCCGAATTTCTTTATTTTTTGTGGCTCGGAGTGCGGGATTTTTAGCGCCCCATCCCAAGGTCATAAACCCAAAAGAATATGTTGGCACTTGCGTAACATATAGCGCGGCGTCTTTAAATACACTGTCGAGGCGCTGCAGCGTGGTTCGTGCCTCTTCTTCTTGCACGAAAGAAACACCCGACTGACAAATAAAAATACCGTCATTCGATAGCAAAGAGTGACAATCTCGATAAAATTTACGTGAAAAAAGAGGCTCGGAGGGCCCAACCGGGTCACTAGAATCCACTATAATAAGATCAAACTTTTGTTTGGTCTTTGTGACAAATTGCAATCCATCTGAAATAACGAGACTACATCTAGGGTCATTAAAAGCGCCTCCGCTAAGAGACGGTAAGTACTTTTGGCAGAGTTTGACCACACTTTCATCAATTTCGACCAATGTCACATTTCTAACTTCTGGGTGGCGCAAAGTTTCTCGAAGGGCTCCGCCATCCCCACCGCCAATAATCAAAACGTCTTTTATGTCACCATGGGTGAACACAGGGACATGAACAAGCATTTCGTGGTAGCACGCCTCGTCGCGTTGGGTCGTTTGAATGATACCGTCTAGCGCCAATACTCGCCCGAAGAAAGGGGTATCAAAAATCATTACGTCCTGTAGTTCACTCTTTGAATGGTACAGAATATTTGTGATTTCTAAACGTTGTTCGTAGGAACCGTGGAGCGTTTCCGCAAACCAATTCTCACGGAGGCGTGTCAAGCGACTACACCTCTCTTTTGTTCGCTGATCGAAAAACGAGCTGGTTTTAATTTTTGTTTTAAGACCTCCACAGCCTTTTCCGGATCGCAATTACCGCACATGAAGACGTCAAAAGCGGCATAATCGAGTTCGGGCCACGTGTGGATACTTATGTGGCTCTCCGCCAGAACCGCCACACCTGACATGCCGCCGCCACCAAATTCGTGAACGTGAATATGAAGTACAGTTGCATTTGCTTCCCTCGCGGCTTCTTCCAGAACTGCAGTAATTACCGTGGGGTCATTAATTTTTTTTCCACCCCAGAAATCGACCAGTAGATGGGCACCAGCGTACGTATGACCATCTTTACGGATTAAGTAGTCGCCTTGTTCATGTTGGGGGTCGCTTAGTAGCGTTGCGTGATCAACTTTAGGGGGAGAGAAGTCGGTGTCATCGCTGAGTAATGCCAGGTCACTAGAGAGTGTAGTTTCATCCATAAGTTAGGCCTCTTTGGGGACTGTCGCCCTAACACTAAAACGCCGCCTTATCGCGTTTTTAGAAGGAATTAGCAAGGGCCTCAGAGATTAAAATGCGTCTGCCGACAAAGCCATTATCTCGTCCGCGCCTGCCATGGCGGAAGAGGCACTCGCAGTTGCTTGCGGGAGTATGTGGCGCGCATAAAACCGAGCAGTGTTTATTTTGATTTTATAAAAATTCTCGGAATTTTCGCGCGCTGAAGCAATGTTAGATGCCAAAGCCATT
>CAZOHS010000109.1:0-8749 GCA_964579285.1 uncultured Rhodospirillaceae bacterium
CCACCAGATCCTATATCTGGCGTGTCTAGCATTTCCACCACGCCCGCGGAATCGGCGCACACACCTAACGGCAGGATCAGAATTCGTCAACTCGTTCACACGTTGGCGTCGGTCTACATCAATCAGCCGCGACGGGCAATGGTGCGATTAATGTTCATCATACACGCAATCGCCGAATACATGCTCTCGCGACAGCATCAACAATTGAATCCTTATTGATTCCATAATGATCATATAAATCGCTAATCGTGCCAGATTGGCCAAACCTATCAACACCTAAAGGATAAATCCGATGCCCGGCAACTGATCCAAGCCACCCAAGTGCTCCTGAGTGCGCGTCGCAAACCGTTACTAAGGCAACATCTTTATCTAAAACAGAGAGGATTTTCTCGATATGTGCTTCGTCTTCATTTTGCCCCGACATACGCGCTCGCCTGGCTAAAATCCAATCAGAGTGCAGTCGATCCCCAGAAGTAATTGCCAGAAGACCTGCCCCGGAAATATCTTCAGTAATATCCTCGTACGCATCGATCGCTTCCTGTGCTACTGCTCCCGAATAGATAATTACTACTTCCGCCTCTTGAGTTGGTTGGCGAAGCCAGTAAGCACCCTTCGTGATGTTACGTCGTAAATTTTCATCCATTTGACGCTCTGGTTGCTTCATCACACGCGTAGAAAGTCTTAATGCAACGGAACCCCCATCGTCGTCTTGCATATATTCGAAGCCCCATCGCATTATTTCCGCAAGTTCGTCTACAAAAGCGGGTTCAAACGATGTCATTCCTGGCTGCGCTAAAGTTATAAGAGGGGTTTCAGATGACTGATGCGCACCACCCTCTGGCGCCAGGGTTATACCGGACGGCGTTGCAACTAGCATATAACGGGCATCTTGGTAGCAGCCATAATGCATAGCATCTAGGCCCCGCCTAATAAATGGATCGTACACCGTACCAATTGGCAATAAACGAGCACCAAACATCTCACTAGAGAGACCAAGTGCTGAGAGTTGGAGAAACAAGTTAGTCTCTGCAATCCCTAATTCTATATGCTGCCCCTCGGGTGACATATGCCACTTTTGTGCAGAAATAACACTTTCTTCAGCAAAGATATCTCGAGCTTTCGACCTACTGAAAATACCTCGGCGATTAACCCAGGAACCAAGGTTGGTAGAAACCGTGACATCAGGTGAAGTTGTGACTATTCGATCAGCAAGGGTCGTCTTGCCACGAGCAAGCTCATTGAGAATGCGACCAAAACCATCTTGTGTCGACATATCCGAGCGAATATCAACGGCTAAATGTTCGGGGATTTCAATTTTTTCCGTTGCATAACGTCGCGGAAATTTCTGGCCAAATGGCACCGTACCTATAAATTTCTCTAGGGCTAGATGATCAAAGTCGATACCGGCAAACCGATCCCATTCTTCTCCTTTTTTTATATTCATCGCTTCGCGAAGCTTATCCATTTGCTCTGGATTCATCAGGCCCGCGTGATTGTCTTTATGCCCGGCAAACGGCAGGCCAAACCCCTTTACCGTATATGCTATAAAGCACGTTGGAACCTCATCATTCACAGCATGAAAAGATTCGAGACAGGAATCCAAGTCATTACCTGCCAGGTTGGTCATCAAGCGGTGCAATGCATCATCATCTCTCTCGTCCAACAACGCCTTGAGACCAGTAACGCCCCTCAAATCACGTTTAAGATGTTCCCGCCAAGCGCTTCCACCTTTATAGGTCAACGCCGAGTATAAAGAATTGGGGCAATTATCGATCCAATCCTGCAGAGCGGCCCCGCCGGGCTTGATGAATTCTTGTTGGAGCAGTTTTCCATACTTCATAGTAACTACACGCCAGCCCATGTTCTCAAATAGCTGATCAAAACGTCCAAAAATTCTATCAGAAATCACCGAGTCTAAACTCTGGCGGTTGTAATCAATGACCCACCACACGTTTGCAATGTCCTTTTTCCAACCCTCAAGAAGTGCCTCGTACATATTTCCTTCATCGAGTTCGGCATCACCCACCACCGCAATCATCCGTCCTTCCGGCAAGTGTTGAGGCGCAATTTTTTTAAGTCGAACATAGTCTTGTACAATTGAGGAAAAAACTGTGTGAGCCGCACCAAGGCCAACCGAACCAGTAGAGAAATCCACATCGTCTGAATCTTTGGTACGCGATGGATATGACTGGGCACCCCCAAAATCCCGAAGGCCCTCAATATTTTCCAGAGTTTGGTTACCTAAGATATATTGGATAGCATGAAAAACTGGCGACGCGTGTGGTTTCACCGCAATACGGTCTTCCGGATTCAAAACATCAAAGTATAACGCGGTCATAAGGGTTGCTACGGACGCACTGGATGCTTGATGTCCACCAACTTTCAAGCCGTCTCGCGAAGGTCTAATGTGATTAGCGTTATGGATCATCCATGTGGACAGCCATAAGACTTTCCGTTCAATCGCCCTCAGGGCATCTGCCTTCTCTAGTTTCAAATCGCCCACCCCTAACCCGTCGCACAATTTATGTTTCCGGTCACGATTGTTAGAGTAACAAACTTTTACCGGCTTTTTATTGCGAATTACGCCTACTATTTAGCATTTTAAGCAATAATATTGCTTTAAAGAGGTATTTTTTGATGCTATCCTCTAAATTATGGAAATAGACGCAATTGATTTAAAAATTTTGGATGTACTACAGCGGAACGCGCGGATCAGCAACGCGGAATTAGCACAGTCGGTCGGTCTATCCCCATCACCGTGTTTACGGCGCATCCGAAATCTCGAAAAGGCCGGCGTCATCAGTAAATACGCGGCTATATTGGACCAAACAGTGGTCGAACTCTCCATAAGTGTTTTTGTACAGGTAACCTTGGAGCGGCAAGTGGAATCCGCCTTAGAGACATTTGAAAGGCTGATACGGGAGCGGGCTGAGGTCTTAGAGTGTTACTTAATGACCGGAGACGCGGATTACCTTCTCAGAATCGTGGTCCCGGACGTCGCAGCATACGAACAATTTTTAAAGGATCACTTAACACGAATACCTGGCGTAGCCAGTATCAAGTCAAGTTTTGCACTAAACCGCGTCAAATATGAGACAGCGTTACCTATTATCAAGAAACTGGGTTAACTAAAATTCGTAAAATCTCCATACTGAAGGTTTACCCCTGACACCACCTTATAATTTTTACGCAAGATCTGATAACATTAGTTCACGTAAAGATAAGGGAATACCCCTTGGAAGATCTTCCGCAATTAAACCCGGACCATGCCGCGTCGCCACGTCGGCATTAATCCACGTGGCCGCGCATGCCGCTTCAAAAGCAGGCATGCCCTGCGCCATCAAGCCGACAATCGAACCAGCCAAGACATCTCCTGAACCGGCAGTCGCTAGGATAGCAGGGGCATTTTCATTTATTACAGTTCGGCCGTCAGGTGCCGCGATAATTGTATCGGATCCTTTAAGCACTACAACCGACCGAGACTGAAGTGCAGCGTTCTTTGCTCGGCTGAGTTTGTCACCCGGAATTCGAAAAATTTTGGAAAACTCGCCTTCATGTGGCGTCAAGACACAGGGGATATCCGAAATTGCCTCAAATAATGACGCGGAATCACCTGAGAAAACTGTGAGACCATCCGCATCTAATACCAATTGTTTTTGCCGACGCGCGGCAATCTGGACCATTTCATGGGTAGTCCTATTCACGCCGGCGCCTGGACCTATCAGAACAGCATTCTTTCTCGGATCATCCAGATGTTCATCAAACTCCCGGGAATTTCGAAAGGGTAATGTTAGTAACCCCGGAGCATCCTGCGTAAATATGTTTAGAACCTCCGGGTCGGCCAATACGGTCACAACGCCCGCTCCGATCCGGCGGGCTCCGGCCGCCGCAAGCCGTCCGGCGCCAGGCATGAGCGTACCCCCAACAATAAGCGCATGTCCCCGCGTATGTTTATGATCTTCGGGTTGTGGCACCGGAAACAAATCAAACCATAAGCACGGAGAATTCGCGTTTAACATTGGTTTTATCGTTTCCAGCACTTCCGAGGTGATTCCGATATCGGCTAGCACAGTTTCACCACTGTGTGCTCGGCCAGGTAATAGGAGATGTCCTGGTTTTCGACGAAAAAATGTCACGGTAAGTTCGGCCCTAGGCGCCATCCCGAGCACGATTCCCGTATCACCGTTTACACCACTTGGGATATCAACCGCCACTATCGGCACCCCACTTTTCACAGCTGCCGTTAAAACTTCCCTCGCTATTCCTTCGACAGGCCTCGTCAACCCCGCGCCAAAAACAGCGTCTACAATCAATTCGGCATCTGCCAGCGCTCGTATCGTGAAAGGTTCTATCTCCCCCGTCCAATGTTTGGCATGGCGCTCGGCGTCTTTCCCCGATATATCTTCTTGCGTGCTAAGATGGGCGATAGTTACGTCCCAACCCGCAGATAGCAGATAACGCCCGACCACGAATCCGTCCCCACCGTTATTTCCGGGGCCACACAGGACAGTGACTGGACGACTAGCCCAACGTTTCTGTATTTCCCTCGCAACCGATGCGCCTGCGGCCTCCATCAAGTCGTATCCCGACACACCATTTGATATCGCGACCTCATCCGCTGCGTACATTTGCGATATCGTCAATATTTCGGGGCTGATGATCTGAGACATTACTCTGTACCCACGTTTAAAATTGTATCTTCCCTTGACTCGTGCCAGCGCTGCGACTATCCGCGGAACCGAAAATTTCGAGGATATCTCCGCATGGAATACCAAAACATCAAGTTTAACACGGATAACGGTATTGCACACATAGTGCTCGACCGCGACGACATTAGAAATGCATTTTCCGACCAGAGTTTTACCGACGAACTCGTAAATGCATTAGAACAAACGCAGCAGAACAGTGATGCCCGTGTCCTCTTATTATCCGCCAATGGATCCGCTTTTTCGTCGGGAGGTAACATCAAAGATATGCGAGATAAAAAAGGGATTTTCGGGGGAGGGGCCGCGGGTACGCGGACAGGTTATATTGAAGGGATCCAGAAAATACCTAAAGCGCTATACGCACTGGATATTCCCTCTGTCTGTGCAGTCCAAGGGCCCGCAATCGGCGCCGGATGTGACCTAGCACTATACTGTGACATTGTGATTGCTTCAAAAAAAGCGAAGTTTGGTGAAACATTTATTAACGTCGGTATTATCCCTGGTGATGGTGGGGCCTGGATCCTGCCTCGTCGCGTCGGCCTCCAGAGGGCTGCAGAGTTGATCTTCACCGGCCGCGTCGTGGATGGCACAGAAGCCGCAACGCTTGGGATGGCGCTCGAATGTGTGGAGCACAATGAACTAATGCCCCGGGCTATGGAGCTTGCTAAAACGATTGCCAGCCGTCCACCAGTTACTGCCCGAATGCTTAAATCATTGCTGAGGCAATCTTTAAATTCAAATTTATATGATTTTCTTGATAATTGTGCGGCTCTCCAGGCGATATGCCATAGCACGAATGATCACCTAGAAGCGGTTACAGCGATGTTAGAGAAGCGGCCACCGACCTTCCAAGGGAATTGATCAAAAAAGACCTAAAGACTAGCTTTTACCCCTAATGTTTTTTGTATAAAATAATCTATAACTCATTGATTTAATTTGTTAATAGAGGGGGGTTATTTCTAAACCACCATCACAGCTGTTTTAGATGGGCCAATACATCCGACACGTTAAGCACGTCCGCATATTTATGATGAAGGTCAAAAAGGCTGACCTTGTGTGACAGTATTGATCGATCATAAACACACTCTTCGGCTATACAAACGTGATAGCCTGCAGAATAGGCGTCAACAACGGATGCCCGCACACAACCTGATGTACTTTCGCCACAGACAACCAAACTTTTCACACCAAGTCGGTTGAGTTCCACCAAAAGCGGCGTTCCATAAAACCCACTCGCACGTTCTTTAACGATCACAAGATCATCCTCACGCGGCTTAAACGCTTTATAAATTTGAAAATCATCTTCGTCACTGCCGGATCCAACTTGTCGGTTTGTAGCAACAACCGCAGAAGAATGCGGAGCAGTCGTATAAATAATGGGGAGTTTGGCAGCCCGAGCGGCACTAAATAACATCTCGGTGTTCGCTATCGCTTCCCAAGCATAACGCCCACAACTACTAGGATGCTCTTTAACAAGTTCGTGGGGTTCTTTTGCACCCCCGCGATACGCGAGGTTATATAGGTCTATTGCTAAGAGAGCCGGCCGATCGCCGACGAATACTTCCCGCTGATAGGGCTCATATACCCGCAGCGTCTCTTCACTAACTATGTCACGCCAGCAATGGTCCTCAAATGCACGTGCCACTACTTTCGCCCCTCATTTTTTATCATAATCATGCGACGGTGGACCTGTTCTTCGGTCAGGTAACCTTTTTCAATCGATATCTCCAGCATTGCTAGCACCCTGATTTCATAATAACTGACGCGGTCGTAGACTTCACTTCCCAACTCTTCGATCTTACGTCGTTGCTCGTGCAGCCTATATTTATTCCCAAGTGCTACACGAAGAGCGTCCGTCAAATGAGCCCACCCAGGCGGTGGGTTACTTTGTTGGACCACCACACCCAAACCATCACCGGCACCGCCTATATCGTGATAGCCACGTTGTCCATAAACCATGATTTAAAGCCAAATAAAGAATAATTGATGATTAGTGTGGATTATTCTTAAATCCATTTATCCCCAAATTACAGCATAACTATCCCCGGGCAACCTGAAAGTATACGATCTCTGGATCATTTATAGGGAAAAGTTTGGATGTCTGTGAAAACCCGGCGATTAAGTTGCATCGCGTTAAGCGGAATACCTGAAATAAACACGGGTGATGACATCGCTAGTATTACGTTCGACCTCGCGAAGGCCAACGGTGACCCAATCGAAGAGGGTGACGTTTTGGTTGTCGCACAAAAGATAGTGTCCAAGGCAGAAGGTCGTTTTGTTGATTTAAAAATGACTGAACCATCGGTGGAGGCAATAAGGCTTGCTGAGAAAACAGGAAAAGATCCAAGACTTGTCCACCAAATATTAAATGAATCCATTGAAATTGTCCGCGCCCGCGAGGGCCTAATCATAGCGCGCCACCACAACGGTTTTGTCGTGGCAAATGCCGGAATTGACCTTTCAAATTCGGGCGCCGGGGAAAAAGCCATCCTCCTTCCCTTAAATCCTGATTTATCGGCGGAAAGAATAGCGAGAGATATGCTCGCAGTCTCTGGAAAATCTGTTGCCGTTATTGTAAATGACAGCATGGGGCGCGCATGGCGGAACGGTACATCGGGGATCGCCATTGGAAGTTACGGATTGGTGGCGCTTCAGGACCGCCGCGGTCAAATGGACCGTGATAAAAAAACACTGCAATCCAGCGAAATCGCATTAGCGGACGAAATTGCAGCTGCGGGTTCACTATTAATGGGACAAGGCGACGAAAGTTTGCCGATCGTTATATTACGGGGCTTAAATTGGGTAAGCGGTTCAGGAACTGCAGCGCAGTTGGTACGCCCATTAGAACAGGACCTCTTTAAATAATTATGACTGTCCTAGCACTTGCGGGAGGTGTCGGTGGCGCAAAATTAGCGCTCGGCCTATCGAAAATTCTACCGCCCGAAAGATTAATAGTAGCGGTAAATGTGGGAGATGATTTTACACATCTTGGTCTTCGAATTTGTCCTGACCTAGATACGGTAATGTATACTCTAGCAGGTATCGCTAATCCTGAAACAGGTTGGGGAATAACAAACGATACCTCGGAAACGATGTTAGCATTAGAAAACCTAGGAGGCCCAAATTGGTTTAAGTTAGGCGATCGCGATCTTGCGACCCACCTCGAACGAACCCGCCGGCTCGACACCGGTGAGAACCTTTCAAAGGTGACAAAAGCACTTATCAACGCTTTGAACATAAAACACCGCGTCACACCCGCAACAAACGATGAGTTATCGACAATTGTCGAAACCCGCCAAGGTGACATGTCATTCCAAGAATACTTCGTCAAGGAGAGCTGCCTGCCAGTCGTAAAGGGGTTTCGGTTTCAGGGCGCTGAAAGCGCAAACGCAGCGCCAATGTTACAAAATTGCTTCCTAAGTAGCGATCTGGAACTGGTAATTATCTGTCCCTCAAATCCCTTTCTAAGCATTTCACCCATACTCGCAATTCCCGAAATAAATTCCTTTCTCGTAAACACCAAAGTGCCCGTCGTTGCTGTCTCCCCAATTGTTGGTGGCCAAGCTTTAAAGGGACCTACGGCAAAGATAATGAACGAGCTTAAGCTTGAAGTCTCCTCCTCTGCCATTGCTCAATTTTACAATAAAATCATTTCAAAAATCTTCATTGATACGGCAGACGGCAATGAAGTTGCTAAAATAGAAGAGCTTGGCGTAGAAGCTATAGTGACGAATACTGTTATGTTAACCGAAAAAGAAAAGATGGGTCTGGGAAACAAAATACTCTCAGAAACCGGGATCGAATTTTGACGAACGGTGTAAATATTGTCGTGCCAATAAAAGGTCTCCGCGAGGGTAAATCCCGTCTTCGAGGTCTTTTAACGAATAAAGAAAGGTATGCACTCAACCGATACCTGTCGAACAAAATTCTCTCAGTATTGGCAACAATAAACAGAGATTTCACATGCTATGTTATTAGCCGAGACGAAGAGTTAGAGGCTGCAGCACGAAAAAGCGGCGCTGAATTTATGTTGCAAAGATCTA
>CAZOHS010000110.1:0-3960 GCA_964579285.1 uncultured Rhodospirillaceae bacterium
CTAAAAACCATCAAATCACCCTCGGAAAACTTTTCAGTGGGCTGACCGGACGCCTCTAATCGATATTCTCCCGAGAGTTCCCGCTTGGTGATTAACTCATTTAATTCTAGATCTATTTCTTCACCGCGCGACGTTCTGTCAAAGAAATCGCTGCCCTCTATTATAAACCGAGGATTTGGCGGGCCCATGTATCCACCCATAATCCCAGGATTATGGCTAATTTTGTCGGCACTTCCCCATGAATTAAGGAAACAACCCATATCGCCACAAGCGGTGGAAACCTCAACGAGTGAAGCACCGCCTCTATACATGCCATAACCATGATTATTACGGTCAATTTTTCTGCTTAGGACAAAATGGGGCAGACGCGTATCCATGTCCTCAACCTCTCCAGCGTCGGTGAATGGGCCCCAGAAAAAACCAATAGCACTCTCTCCGTCGCCGTCGAAACGTCCACCTTGACCAGCAGCATTGCACGTGCCTGTTATATTAGCGGAGTCATAGCCCAGACGGTTCACTCCCGCGAAAGTAAATACGTTTTGATTTCGTGAGTGTGGGGCCTGTACAGCGATGCGGTAGGGGCTCGAAAATAAAGCTTTAGAACCTAAGACGTGACACCCATTAGTCACACAGGCCGCTATCGAGGTCCCCATTCCGTGCGCGATTTCATCCGTCGCGTTTGCTATTGACGGTCCTTCGATTAAATAGCGACAGGGTTCAAGCAATCCGGCGTTTGGTGGCAAACCACGGTAAAAATAGGAAAATAAGTATACAGCAGTGGCCGCACGTACCAAATGCCACGTCGCATGCATGGGACCCTGCCGGTTTTCAGGCGAAACCCCCTGCACTAGAACGGTTACTGTATCACCCTCCTTAAATAAGGTGACCGGAATTCGGGTGAGACGCAATTTGCCGCCGACATCATCGTCATTAAACATTACTGCACGGAAAATACCGTCGTTAAGTTCCAGGAGCCGACCCCGTGCCAGTGTCTCGGCGCGCGACAAGATCGTGCGCATTCCACCAACAACATACTCAGCGCCGCGTCTCTCAATCTCTCTGGTAATACGACGATGCATCTGAAGAAGGGTTGCCACCCGTGATTTGAGATCGGACGAAAATACGAACGGGTTTCTTACCTCACCCGCTAACATGTCCAACATATCTTGATTGAGGCGAAATTGATCACCGATACGCAGCATTGTTGCGTGAAAGCCTTCTTCGTAGCGTGTTTTGGCTTTCGCGTTAAAGCCACCCGGCGTTGGAGACCCAGAATCACCCTGGTGTCCGCCACAGGTCACCCACGCAACGTGCTGTCCACGGAAAAAAACAGGCATGGCCGTAAACATGTCGAAGGGGTGCACCCCACCCCCGAGTTCATCGTTAAAAAAATAAATATCTCCATCCGCCAGACCAACCGTTGGGTCCGGTTCATAATATTTCTTAGCGTACTTTAATTGGGCATTATTAAGCATTGTGTGAAAGTAAATACCGGTAGCTACCACGACCGGGTCACCTGAGGCGGTGAATATGCCGCAATTCATATCACCCACCATAATTGCCTCGGAGATTGATAAGGCCATATAGACGTCGCGCGCTTCTTCCGTTATCGCGGTAAGTTTGTGAAATAAAAGGTCAACGTCTACGTCGCTCACCAGCCCCATGCCGTAACGCTCCACCTCCGTTACCGGCTCTAGCCCATGACTAATCAGTTCTGGGTCAACACCTAGCCTGCGACCGTAGGCATCACGTTCATAGATTAAACCGTCATGTAATCGCGCGTATTTATCAAAGAGCTTACCCATTCGCGACAGACCCACACTTTGTTTGATCCGAGGCCGTTATTGGGGTTTTCATAGCTTTTTTTCGGAAACTTCTCACTTCAAAAGCTCCTATTTTCGTGCACGGGACATGACAAAATTCCCGTACCGATCTACCTCTAACTGCCAATTTGGGTTGACCACGTAAGCAGTGTCGACTGCCTCGACAATCGCTGGCCCAACTATTTTGTGTCCTTGTCGTAAGTCGGTTTTTTCGAGAATGTCTGTTTTAGTAGCTTCATCGCCACCCCAAAACACCTGTCGAGTAGCTTTTATTTTGGGATTACGGTTGGCGTTAGTCTTTGTAGGGCTTGGAATCCAGTGAGACACTTCGCATTCCGCAATACATTGTATTGCGTCAATCTTTCCAGCGTCTACCCCCTTCTTTTTGAGAATTTGGCCCACGTTTGCGCGCTTACCCGTCGCGCTTAACGATCGCCGTTGTCCGCGGTTTTTTATATCAGTCTTAACGGTGAACTTAATATCATCGGCATTGAACCCCTCCCCGTCCATATCCAAAATCGCCTGTTCCTTAAACAACGCGACATACTCGTCAGCAATCTTTCCATCTTTTAGAGACAAGCCAAGGGTTCGGGAGTAGGTGTGTTGAACGTTTGTCGTATTACTGCCGAATGCACTGAAAACAGAACCAAAGGGAAAGCAAATTATCTTTGAAATTCCTGCGGCCTCTGCAACAGCACACGCATGTAATGGACCGGAACCCCCAAAAGAGAAAAGCGTCGTATCTTTCGCGGAACCTTTTGGTCCCACTAGACGTGCCCTGAGTTCCGCGCTCATTTGGTGATTTATTAAATCCCGCACGGCCAACGAGGCTTCTTCAACAGAGACATCAATTTTAGCTGAGACACTCCTCTTCATGGCCCGCTCGGCGCTCATCCTGTCAAGCCGCATCTTCCCCCCAAGAAAGTTTTCGGGATCAATAAATCCGAGGAGTACATTTGCATCGGTAACCGTCGGCTGAAGACCACCCTTTCCGTAACACGCGGGTCCTGGCGCGGATCCGGCACTTTCGGGGCCTACCCTTAATTCGCCTTCAACAACGCTCGCAATACTTCCGCCACCGGCACCTATGGATTCAACTTCAATCATCGGCGTCGCCACGGGTATGCCATCGACGATCGGATGTTCACTAAATCTCTCGGAACCTCCATCGATAAGTGAAACATCCAGACTGGTGCCACCCATGTCGGTCGTCACTACATTTTTTAGTTTTAACTTTTTAGCGAGTGAGGCCGCACCGCGAGCTGCCACAGCCGGGCCGGAATGGAGGGTGTTGAGCGCAATTGTTTTAGCCACTCTCGCATTTCCGCCGTTTGCATGGACAACAAGCAGCGGCTTATCAAACCCCTTGTCGCGCATATGATCCTCACCTCTGTACAGCGTGCGTGCCATCTCCGCATGTATATAGGCATTAAGGAGGGCGGAGTTGGTTCGGACGTGGTCATCAGAATCATGCATCACCTCTGTCCCCAATTGCAGGGGGACGGAGCGAAGGTAATGTACGGGATACCTCTCAAGCACCATTTCCCGTGCACTCAGTTCGTTAAGGGGGTTCCGCCATGAATTTTCAAAACTCAACACAATCATTCGAGCACCCTCTTGCACTAGCCTTCTGACCGCAGCTAAAAGAGGCTTTTCAGTGACCGGCGTAACTACTTCTCCCTTGTCATTTACACGCTCTCTTACCCCTACCACCATTGAAGATTTTATATATTTATCAATGACAGCCGCTTCACCGGCACCATACAAGTTCTTCTCGTTCCCCTTCGTCACAATTAGACCCAGTCGTGGCCCCGACTTCTGAACAATTAGATTGGTACCAACCGTTGTAGACACCCGTGCAATAGTCGCTCGTAAGAGAAACTCGCCTAAATTGACGCCAAATTCTTCCCCGCCCGCCGCAATACAATTTAACAATCCTTCTGTTATATCGTGGGGTGTCGTGAGCACCTTACTCGTGCGGTGAAGCTCACCGTCAGTAAAAAATCCATCTGTGAAGGTGCCGCCAATATCAATATCAATCGTGTACATGTGCTGGGGTCTCTCAAGGGCCTATAAGGGTGGTTCTGTGCTCTGTCAGCGCTGCTGGATCCGTATCAACCGGAAGATCCCATTCCGT
>CAZOHS010000110.1:4060-8720 GCA_964579285.1 uncultured Rhodospirillaceae bacterium
CCATATAGACGTGCCAGCAAAGTTGCTCCCCCTGTAAGGTACCCGAGCACGGCCGTGTTTGAATCGACTTCTGCGCACAAGCGTTGTGTGACATCAAGTACATGCTGACAGGGCATACCGCTCACAACTGTTTCAGTTACATCGAGGTTTGAATAATCTACGTCGGCCAATTCTCCTTCACCCAAGTCGCCTCTTTGAACCGCCACCCCGAAGCTCTCCGCTTCCATCCATTCGTCAAACCAATTCACTAACGCGTCAACCTGAAAGAGGTCACCCGTAGCTCTAATCGCAAAACTAGCTAAATTTGGGTCCGTGACCAGTTCACGCCACGTTATTTGTTCAAGCGCCATCGCCAACTTAAAGGTTAAAGGAACAAATAAAGTTTGTTTACTATTAGAAGATAAATCGTTCAAACGGGCTGAAGTCATTTGTAAAGGCCCCAAAACGCCTTTCTGTACCCTGGAAACCGTGGGTCGGGATATTCCCCGTAACGGCTAATAACGGACGATTTCGGGGTTTTTTTAAGCCAACCCTTGATGAAATCTTTATACGGGGCCCCGTTTTTTAGTCTTTTACGTTTAATCTTGGCTCGTGCCTTCTCAGTGTTTTGGGGGTTTACCTCCCCCGTTTCTTGATCAAACACCACACCATAAATTTTTTCCGCGACCTCCTGGGTAATCAGGTTGGCATCCAGGTCCTGTCTCACCAAGTCCGGGTCACGTTCCAACACATCCCCATACCCGCCGCCGGCGCCAACACTGTGTATGACGAGGTCATTTTCACCGAGTGGTTCTGCATCTTTTGAGCTTGAAGTGAGGTGATATTCAGCCCGCAGCTTTTGATCCGTAAGCAGAGCATACTGACCAAGTTCTATGTCTTCTCCGTCGCTCAACTTTTCCAAGAGATTGGTGTCACGAAGAACCGTCCTGGGGTTGGGTGGACCCGCGTACCCACCAAATAAACCAAAGTTAAAACTTAGTTTGTCTGAACTACCCCATGAACTCATCGAACACGCTTCATGGCCACACGGCCCCATCGCCACTTCAAGAAGTGGCGTACCGCCCCGGAATTTCCCAAATCCGTGAAAGTTGGTGTCAAGCCGGCGAGATAGGACTATATGAGGAAGTCGCTCGTCTTGCTCCTCTACTTCTCCAGAATCGGTCCAAGGGCCCCAGTAAAAACCCAGAGCGTGTTCGCCATCCATATCGTAGCGGCCGCCCCCGCCTCCGGCATTTGCGTTGCTACTATAGTTCACGGAGTAATAGCCGCGTCGGTTCTCGCCGCCCATCACCGGCAACGAATAATTCCGTGATTGGGGTGCTTGTACGGCCTCCCGATGGGGGCTCGCATAAAGCATCTTGGCGCCCACCATGTACATACTTTGGGTCACGAAGGCACAAGTTTGATTAGCGAGGCCATGTGCCAATTCTGCCGAGGAATTCATCATTGACGGTCCCTCGATGTAATACTTAACGGGCTCGAGCAAGCCAGCATTAGCTGGCAACAAACCTCGAAAAAAGTACGAAAAAAGATAAACTGCGGTTGCGGCACGCGTGAGGTGCCACGAAGAATTAAAGGGTCCATCAATATTTTCGGGCGAGACACCCTGCACGAGCACAATTAGTTCGTCATCTTCTTTAAATACCGTTACCGGCACCCTCGTTAGACCAAAAAAGGTACCGTGTTCATCGTTAAAAAGGATAGAGCGAAAAATCCCGTCATTAATTTCTTTCAAACGTATTCGCGCATTTTCCTCACCCTTAATAAGAATTTTGCGCATGCCTCCAACGACGGGTTCCACACCTCGCTTTTCGAGTTCACGTAAAAATCTTCGTCGAATTTGAAATAGTGTGGCCGTCCTGGATTTAAGGTCGGCGATAAACACGTGCGGATTTCGAACGGTGCCTCCCATATAATCGAGGATGTCTCGGCGCAGTTCGAAATTCCGGCCTATCCTGACGGCCGGCATATGGAAACCCTCTTCGTAACGGGATTTTGCGGTCGGTGCAAAGCCGCCGGGAGTTATGGAACCCGTGTCACCCTGATGCCCGCCAACCTCGGCCCAAGCAACCAGTTTTCCTTCCCAGAATATTGGCATAGCCGTGAACATATCGAGGTTGTGCACACCACCTGCTAATTCTTCGTTAAAAAAGAATACGTCCCCCTCCGCAAGACCGACTGACGGGTCGTGGCGGTAATACTTCAGGATGTATTTAAGCTGTGCATTGTTTAATAAAGTGTGAAAATAAATACCCGTGCCAACAACCACGGGGTCGCCCGAAGCGGTAAAAATACCGCAATTCATATCCCCAGAAATTATTCCCTCGGAGATCGACAAGGCCATATAAACATCTCTCGCTTCTTCGACTATAGAACTGAGTTTGTGGGTCAATATCTCCGTGTCGACGTCGCTCAGACCCTCCATCCCTTCACGTTCCACAGGCGTTATCGGCTCGAGACCATGACAAATAAGGTCTGGGTCACACCCCGGACGCTTCGAATACACGTCTTTTTCATACATTAAGTCAGGGAATAACTCTGCGTGCTGCGTAAAGAGTTTCCCCATCAATTAACTACCTTTTTCTCGATCCAACCTACGCCCCAGTCATCTGTCACAAAAACCCAACCGGGGGGTGTCACGATAACCGTATCGTCCGCCTCGATTAATGCGGGGCCCTCTATCTTAGTCCTCCCCATAATATCATCGCGCAAATACACTGGCGTCTCAGTGGATCCATATTCAGGGCCCCAGTGAGCCATTCTACTCATGTTGGCCTTGGGGCGTGTTCTTTTCCGCGATCCTAATTTCTTTAGCTGATATTTTTCGGATGGCGCCACGGCATTTAATTGCAATTCTACTAATTCGATCCCCGCTTCCGGGTAACAGGCGCCCTCCCCGTATTTGGATGCAAACGACTGGTTAAAGTCGTCACAAATAGAAATAATATCCGCCTCTTTGGTGAATTTAAGCTTAGGAACGTTGATTGGCAGCGTTTGCCGCTGCTGTCCGTAACACATCTTGATGTCAAGCTTGAATTCAATCTCGTTAAAATCAAAACCTTCCTCTTCCAGGTCCCTCTCCGCAAACTCGACAAGTATGCCCACCTCTTTATTGAAGGCCTCTATATTCTTCACACCGTAACTTTCTTCGCTGTGTGAATAGAGATTCAAATGCAGCGTTTTCTCATATGTTTGCAGGACATCTAAGGTTAGCGTACTAAAAGCGCCAAACACGCTCGAAAATGGGAATGTCGCGATCCTGTTTACGTCCGCCCCTTCCGCATAACCCGCAGCATGAACGGGGCCTGCGCCCCCTAACGCAAATAGCACGAAATCGCGGGGGTCCTGTCCCGACGTGAGGGCGCAAATCCTATACATTTCCTGGCCCATATAGCCATCGATAAGTCGCTTTATCCGCCACGCCGCCTCAACGACATTTATTCCCAATGGGTCAGCAATATTTTCTTTAATTACTTCTTTTGACCGTTGGGCATCGAGTGACACTTCGCCACCCAGAAAATTATCCGGATTGATATAACCAAGAACAATATCTGCGTCGGTCACCGTGGCATCAAGACCACCACGGCCATAACATGCAGGACCAGGGTTTGAGCCAGCGCTTTCAGGCCCAACGCGTAACTCGCCCGCAACAACCTTAGCGATGGAACCACCGCCCGCCCCAACCGACCAATGGGCTACGTAGGGTATTTGCACCCGAAACCTGTCGACAACGGGATCATACTCGTAAACCTTGTCCTGTCCCTCGACGACCAACCCAACATCGAAGCTTGTCCCACCCATGTCGGAAACAATGACATTCCTGCTTCCGATCGTTTCACCGATATAATCTGAGCCAATAACAGTCGACGCGGGACTGCTTCCAAGAAGGTGCAAAGCCTGCGATCGAGAGAGAGACGATAAACCTCCCGTGTTTTTCGCTACAAATATAGGGCGGTTGTAGCCAAGGTCTCTCAAATCATCAGACAAACGAAGCACGTGGCCCTCTGTGAGGTCGCGCAGATACGCGTCAATTATTACCGTCATAGAACGCCGATATTCGCCGGATTTTGGCGAAATCTGGTGCGATAAATACACGGGCATATGACCTAAGTAACATTCGGGATACTGTTCGAGAATGATCTTTCCGATCCGCCTCTCGTGGTCTGGATTTATAAAAGCGTTTAGAGTGACGACGACAAACCCCCGCACGCCTTCGTCAACCAATTTTTGTACCTTGTTTTTAACCTCTTCATCACTCATGGGAACAATCACGTTCCCGAGGTTGTCTATTCTCTCTTGAATCCCGATTATACGGTGCTGGGGAATAATAGGTTCGGGACGCATCGCTCTGCCCCGGTCATATTTTTTTTCCGTCGGCAACCCGTCTCCCCAGTTCCGGGCTCGGCCCACTTGCACCGTGTGTTCGAAACCTTTGGTCGTAATCAAGCCAAGCTTCGTGCCACGTCTTTCTATTAACGCGTTTGTTCCAACCGTTGTTGAGTAGACTATAGCTTGGGCGTCCTGCAGCACCTGTTCTACAGTGGAACCCGCGCGCTCAATAGCCGCCTTCGCGGCGTTCATAAACCCGATCTTTAGATCATAGTGCGTCGTATCGGACTTTCCTCGATACAATTTACCGTCATTTATAAAAACAACATCC
>CAZOHS010000111.1:0-8678 GCA_964579285.1 uncultured Rhodospirillaceae bacterium
TCTTAAAGGCTCGCTGCAAGACTTGGTGTCTCAGGTCGTTGAAAAAATAACTTGCAAGATCGCGATACGCGCCAAAATTTCCAAAATCAAAATCTTCCTCCCCAGCTCCAAGAGGATCTGCTTCTGTTTTAAGATCACCGCCCGCTGAGAAGCCTCGGCCCTCTCCAGTTATTATCAAAACCTTGATATTACTGTTATGAGCAATTTCGTCACAAAGAATGTCGAGTTCGACCCGCATTCGAACATCCACGGCATTCAAAAAATCTGGCCGGTTCAGTGTCAGTAACCCAATACACATGTCTCCTGGTCGCTTTGGGTTCTCGTGAATTTCCCATTTTAGTGCTTTATATTTCATTTATTTTCTCCCTTTATATTAGGTCCCCACTCTCAAAGGAATCGTTAGTGCCCTTAGGGTGGCTATCACACTTAGAGCCGTAATTTTTCCGGTACCTGGGTTCTCTTCAGACGGAACATTTTCAATTGAAAACTTTAACCGAGCACTGTCTGCCTCAACCTCGATGCTGTGGGTGTTTCGCTGGAGCGCAGGGTCCGCCCATATTTCAAGTATAGTATTGTCAGGACCGACACCGGCTAATCCTAGTGCTGCTGCAACATTTACATTCGCAGGGAATCCCTGGGCCCCTTCTGTTGCGTTACCTTCAAATACTTTCAAGGGTTTACTTAAACCTTTTAGTTCTATTTGGTTTTGCTCAAGGTGCGGCGCCCCCATAAGGGAATTAGGCGGTTTACGTGTAATCATCCGGACCTCGTGGATTACGCCTTCCGCTGCTGCTCGCACAGCGTCTAGTCCGAGCAAGGCTCCGGGTGCCAGAGTAATCTGCGTATTCTTCTTCTGCGCTAGCTCAACTAAGTCATAATTTTCGAGTAGTCCTGCACCGCTCACGGTAACAAGCTTTCGTGAAGCGTTAATAGCGGGTTCAGCTATTTCGCGGAATGCCGCCTTGGGAGCACATTCTACGATTATATCGCACATTTCTGCCATTTCACTGGCGTTTAATACTGGTATTGGTTTGCAGACCCCTTGCATGTTTCGCTGGGCCTTTTCAGTATCCCGTACACAGACCGCAGCGAGTTCCAGGCCTTCTATTCCATTATCTAAAGCAGTTGCAACGGGTCTTCCAATTGCACCAAAGCCAGCGATCCCCACTTTCACGACGTCCTCCCTATTTTCCGTGACTTATGCAAGGCTTAACGCCTAAGTTCAACGGTATCAAATTTCTACTCCGAAAGATTCCAATGGCACTACTTTTTATATGTGATGGCGAGGACCCCAATCTATGGAAAAGTGCGTTGCACAAAGAAATGAATAATATTGATATTAGGGTTTGGCCACACTCTGTTGGTAATCCTGACGATATTGAGGTCGCTTTAGCCTGGCTACCGCCTCCCGGATTATTGTCTAATTTTCAAAACCTCAAAGCTGTCCTGTCCCTAGGTGCAGGCGTTGAACACATACTTGCGGATCCATCTCTCCCCGCTGAGATACCTGTTGCTCGATTGATCGATCCGGGCCTTAAAAGCGGGATGACTGAATTTGTAACTATGGAAGTACTGCGTTACCACCGTTATGAGCGCGACTATCGGACCCAACAAGATTTAAAAAACTGGCATCTTCTCAAACAAAATCTTTCACGCGACTGCCACATTGGAATACTCGGCTTAGGTCTTCTTGGTGGGGCCTGTGCAACGAAGCTTGTAGATTTTGAATTTCCTGTCTCCGGTTGGTCACAATCCGCTAAGGATATCAAGGGAGTTGAGAGCTTTTCGGGTGAGAGCGGGCTATTTAGTGTGCTCGAACGGAGTGATATTTTGATTTGCCTTTTGCCGCTTACTCCCGACACAGAAGATATTTTAGATCAAACAACGCTGGCAGCGCTGCCTAGCGGTGCCGTGATAATCAACGCCGCTCGCGGGCGTCACTTGGTCGACCAAGCGTTAATTCAGTTACTTGACAATGGTCATTTGTCTGGGGCAACGCTCGACGTATTTCGGGAGGAACCGCTTCCACCCGAACATCCCTTTTGGTCTCACCCGAAAATTACCGTTTTTCCTCATGCGGCATCGTGGAGTTTGCCTTCCTCTGCTGCACCGGTGATTGCGGCAAATATTAAGAGAGCGCAACTCGGCGAAAAACTTTTTGGCCAGGTGGATCGCAACAAAGGGTATTGAATTATCGTCCTTTGTATTCCGGCTTTCTTTTTTCTCGGAAAGCACGCACACCCTCCTTGTGGTCCTCGGACGTAATCAATACAGACTGTCCAATCCGTTCCAATATCCTACCGGAAGCCATATCAATGTTTTCACAAGTATTCATTATTGCTTTTGCAAGCCCGAGTGCCATGGGAGCTTTAGCTACTAGCCGTTCCGCCAAATTGCGGGCCTCCAACTGAAGTTGATCGGCGGTAACGACGCGCGTTACCAACCCAAGCTCTAGCGCTTTATTCGCATCAATAAATTCTCCCGCGAGAACCAATTCCTTTGCCCAACCAGGTCCAATGAGCCGAATGAGACGCGAGCATCCCCCAGAACCAGGAATAAGATTAATGTTTCCCTCGGTAAATCCAAAGCGCGCGTCCTCCGTACATATTCGAAAATCGCAGGACATCGCTAGTTCAAGTCCTCCACAGGCACAAATACCTTGTGCGGCACAAATTACTGGAATTTCTATTCGTTCGAGACGGTCAAAAAAATCGTGGATCCACCTATATTCTATCCTGAACCGTTCTGTGAGAAAGTCCTGTTCAAACCAAGAGACGTCCGCGCCCGCGCCGAAAGCTTTTTCTCCTTCGGCATTAATTATAATCACTCTGATATCATCATTGGCTTCAATTCGCCGCTCTATCCACCGAAAGTCCTCTTTCATGCCTTCATCGAACGTATTTAATCTTTCCGGACGGTTCAATGTAATGGTCAGAATTCGATCAGAGATATCAACCTTTAAAGCGTTGAAATCATGGGTGAGTATTATTTGGTTGTCTTCGGTAATCATCACATATCTCTCTTTGTGGCCCCAAATTAACACCGCCGACCGCAAATCCACGGCCGGCGGCAGTATTTACCCAGCGATAATTTTATCTCTGAAGTGACAGCAGTATTTCTCGAGTACTATCCGCCAATTCGCAATTGATAGCATCGAAAGCCGCCATCCGCGGAAACATTAATCCGGTGCCATCCATGTGGCCACGCATTTCACTCAAATAACGATTGACGATATCCTCGGTCTTGTTTCTTTTAAGACCATGTTGCAGGCAAAAATCGTTATCGGGACCCTCAAGGCGCCCGAATGCGCGTTTCAAGCAATTAGGCATAACCCTGTCGAACACAGCCTGGAACTCGGCTAATTTTTCCGGGTCCTTTGCAAATTGTTTTAGATTTTCGACCCCATTATCGTAATGGTCCTCCTCGTCTTCTAGGACCTCCTCCTGGCTTTCCCCCCAAGGAATATAACTTGATTCACGATACTCCATAATTTGATGGCTGCCCGCGCGGTCAACTGTGAAGTTGAAAACAGCAATATCAAGCCAATTATCGAGATCTAACCCCCAAAATTCAGCTGCATCGGGTCGGCCTGCTATAATGGCTTCCGGGTCTTCTCCTAAATCGGTCAAGAGATCGTACAGCCCGCGACTGTGTCTTGCTTCTTCGGCCGCAAACTCTGCAGCAAGCTCTTTTTCTTGCCAATTGGGCGCCGCACTGATCGCTCGGCCGAAAACTTCTGCGGTTGCCGTTTCAGCATATATTTGCCGCGTCATAAGACGAATAAGCATTTCCCGATATTCGCCTTTAGCATCTTGAGGTGCGTCGAAAGTAGGAGTAGGAGCAATAGCATCCATAATTTGTTTCCTTGTGGCTGTGGGGTAAGCGAATTTCTCAAATTTTCGCCCACAAATCAAATCACTATTCTCTATATGAGGTATTAGCGGAAAAGATCAATTTCTCCATTCTCATTTTTGTATTTCTTTCTGTTTCAAGGTCAACGGGAAGCACCAATGCCTCAACACCAAAATACAAAAAGTTAACCAAATACTATAAATAAAAAATTTAGAGAGTCGATTGAGCCTTTCTTAGAATTAGCCAAGCGCGTACATTCATGAACACAGAACAATGATGGGGTGAATCATGGCCAAGCTGACGCTTGAACAGGCAAATACTATTGTTTCCGAATCTCTAAGAAAAGGGAATGAGATGGGTTTAAACCCCCTAACAGTCGCGGTCGTCGACGACGGAGGAAACCTTAAGGCTTTTGCTCGCGAAGATGGACCGGGCGCCGCACTACGTCCGCAGATTGCAACGGGAAAAGCTTTTGGCGCAGTGGGGATGGGTTTATCGACCCGTGCTATTGGTGATCGGGTTCTTGATAGACCACATTTTGGGGTCGCCTTGGTTGGCGCTTCCGACGGCAGGTTGGTTCCTGTCCCAGGTGGCGTTCTAATAAAAGATGGAGACGAAATTATTGGAGCGGTCGGCATCAGCGGAGATACCTCGGACAATGATGAGGCAGCGGCGGTAGCGGGTATAGAAACTGCTAATTTAACACCAGGTATCTGAGCTGAAATTCACTTGTCTAATATTTTTAGTCGCGTAGGTGACGATCGCCGTCTGCTTGATCGTCGTGTAACTGGTCTTATCGCCGTTTCTCACGGCGCCAGCCACTTTTATCAGTTGGCTTTGCCGCCTCTATTCCCTCTCATAAATGCAGGGGAAGGATATAGTTATGCGGCTCTTGGGAGTTTAACAGCCGCGTTTTTTGTAGCGTCTGCGGTGTTTCAACCCGTCTCCGGCTTTCTTGTCGACCGCTTTGGCGCTCGATCCATTCTCCTAAGTGGACTTGCCGGTCTCGCGGGTGCTACGGCTTTAATGGGATTGGCCCCGGATTACTGGATATTATTTGGCTTATCTGTAATCGCTGGCATAGCTAATAGTGTGTTTCATCCCTGCGACTACAGTATAATGAATGCAACTATCAGTGAAAAACGAATAGCACGCGCCTTCAGTTATCACATGTTCGGTGGGTATGCAGGTTATGTAACGGCTCCGATTAGTATGGCAATCCTAGGCTCAATTTTAGGATGGCAGGCCGCGATTATCCTTGCTGGAGCCACAGGTCTAATTCTATTTGCCATCCTCTGGAGTGGTAGCGGAACTTTCCGCGATAGTACTCATGAAAGAGAAATTGGAGCAGAAAACGAGGAAACCCCGGGAAACAGTTTTAGTGTTCTTCTTGCCGGCCCCGTTCTATTGTGTTGGGCATTCTTTTTCATCGTCGCAATGGGGCAAATGGGTATGATGACATTTGTCCCCACATTGATGAGCGAAATATATAATTTTGATCTAGAACAAGGGGGCGTGTTTGTATCGGTAATGATTGGCGCCGTGATGACGGGTGTGCTTTTCGGTGGTTATTTAGCAGACAACTTTAGAAAACCCGATTTAATCGTCACAGTTGGTTATCTTATAGCAACCTTCTTGGCTGCCAGTCTTTGGTACTTTTCATTCGTAATTTGGCAACTTTATGTGGTTTTCGCGATAATAGGTTTTATGTATGGCGTCGTATTTCCATCACGGGAGTTGTTGGTTCGAGCGGCAACGCCGAAAGGTGCAAGCGGTAGAGTGTTCGGTTTTGTTTATTCGGGAATGGATTTTGGTGCAGCAATCACACCTGTTCTTTTCGGCTGGTATGTAGATATGGGCGTTCCACGTTACGCATTTCTTTGTGTAGCAATATTATGGGCAACCTCGGTAATACTGATGCTTATGACCAACGCTGCTACAATACGTCGAAGCCGAATGGTAAAAAATTAAAATGCAAACTGAGGGTCTTGTTGTGGGGCGGCATGACACGAGAGTTATTAGTGTTGTGGGTCTGTGTCATTTCTTCAGCCACTTTTACCAGTTCGTTCTTCCACCCTTATCGATCCTAATTTACCAATCTGAAGGTTACAGCCTCGAAAGTTTAGCACTCCTAGTATCCGTATTTTATGCTGCTTCTTTTTGTCTTCAGTTACCGGTTGGTCTCGCGGTAGATCGCTTCGGTGCGCGTATTATTCTAATGACCGGTGTGGTTGTTCTTGCTGCCTGCACTTTACTGTATGGAATATTCACGAGCTATCCCTCATTAGTAATTCTAACTGTTATTGCTGGTGCCGCTAATAGTGTATTTCATCCGGCTGATTACAGTATCCTTAATGCCTCGGTTAAACAGGAGCGATTGGGGCGAGCCTTTAGCATCCACAACTTTGCCGGTTTTGCCGGATATGCGGTTGCTCCCGTTTTAGTTGCTTTTCTAGGGTCGTTGTGGGGTTGGAAAACGGCCACGATCACCATTGGTGCTGTCGGGTTATTATTTGTCATTTTCGTGTTCACGCTAAGCAGCGATTTTCTAGATTCCTCTCATGCACGCCGCAAGCAAGAAAGATCAAGCAGCTTGGCTGAGGATCTCAGGATGCTTTTAAAAACACCGTTTTTGCTGTGCCTCCTGTTCTTTACTTTACTCGCGGGTGGCCAACTTGGAGCACAATGGTTTTCTGACGATATATTGCATTTGGGACATGGAATTCCGATAGTCCAAGGTAATAGCTACGTGTCTGTTTTCGTGGTTGGAATTGCTCTTGGAATTCTTGCTGGTGGCGTCGTTGCAGATAAATCTAAGCATCACCTGGCGCTAACGAGTCTCGGATTTGTCGCATGTGGCATAGGTACGATTATGCTTGGCATAGTGCCACCCGAGGTCCTGATCTTTTACCCATTATTCGCAGTGACAGGATTTTTGTTTGGTTTTGGCTTTGCTGCCCGCGATCTTGTTGTCCGGAGCCTCGCGCCTGCTGGTGCAAGCGGTGCGGTTTACGCATTTGTATTTTCGGGTCTAGACATTGGCTCGATGCTCGTGCCAATCGTGTACGGTTACTTTCTCCGCGTAAGTATGGAATTTTACATATTCTATCTTGGCGGAATACTTTTGATCCTTGCGGCCGGCCTACTTCTTGCCGCCGGTAAAAGTTTAGGCGGCAAATAGAGTTCAGCATGAATGGTATTTTTTTCGCTCTGGTGTTGATTTCGTTTTTAGTCGCCGGGTGGCGAGAATTGACCTGGAACGTCACATCGGTTGAAGCAGTCGCTCCGATGCAAGCACTCGCCAACGGAATGGTGGAGACTGCCGGAAATTCTGTAACATTAGCTATTGGTCTTATCGGCGTGATGGGACTTTTTCTAGGATTAATGAAGGTAGCGGAAGAAGGAGGCTTACTTACAATCATTGCAAAGACCATCAGGCCGTTGATGGTCCGGTTATTCCCCGACGTACCCCCAAACCACCCAGCAATGGGGGCAATGATCCTCAATATGTCAGCTAATGGTCTGGGTCTCGGCAATGCCGCAACCCCCTTTGGCATTCGAGCAATGCAAGAACTTGATAAACTGAACACTGAAAAGGGAACAGCTACGAATGCTATGGCTCTATTCCTTGCGATAAATACCTCCAGTGTGACTTTGCTCCCAACCGGGGTAATTGCTTTGCGCGCGGCCGCGGGGTCGACAGACCCTGCGGGAATACTGCCAACAACACTCTTTGCCACGATTTGTTCGACCACTGTCGCTATCATTGTGTGCCTAATCTTACAACGGCGCTCGCCGGTTTCTACAACGGAACAAAGGGCGGAGGTCTCTGCTAAACCCGAGGTCAGTCAAATAGAAAATGTTTTAGATGCGGATTATGATCAGGCCAGTACAGGTTCCTATCCCCTTTGGGTTTCTTTCACAGTGCTGGGTTGTGTGGCCGCAATAGTGCCCGTGACAATTTTGTATGGGCGTACGATTGCTCCGTGGATCATTCCAGGTTTGATGGTAACGTTGCTTGGTTTCGGTATCGCCCGCAAAGTCTCGGTATACGAAGCCTTCGTGGAGGGTGCCAAAGACGGATTTACTGTAGCAATCAGGATAATCCCCTACTTAATCGCAATCCTTGTTGCGGTTGGAATGCTGCGGGCATCGGGGGCTCTCGAAATTTTTATTCATGCTATTGGACCGATTACAAGTCTCGTCGGAATGCCTCCAGAGGCGATGCCCATGGCTCTTTTGCGTCCCCTTTCCGGTTCAGGTGCATACGGCGTCCTTGCATCCATAATACAAGATCCTAACATAGGACCTGATACCTATGTCGGTTACCTTGTTAGTACACTGCAGGGTTCGACGGAAACAACATTCTATGTTTTGGCGGTTTATTTTGGCGCGGTACAAATTCGTCGTATTCGGCACGCATTAATTGCAGCGTTATGTGCGGATGCGGCAGGAATCGCCGCTGCAATATTCATTTGTTCCATTTTGTATGGGACCCTTTAAAAAGAGCGGAGCCAACGCTTGCGCTAGCTTTAACGACCCCGCCCAGCACAAAGGAGTACAGGGAGGCATTGGTGGGACAACCAAATAGACTTCCTTTGCGGCGCATCGGCTTTACGGCAAGGGAGAACACCGTAAAGCGAACAAAACACCAGATGTAGTAGTCCAACTAATTAATGATACCATTTTTATCCACAATTATACAGAAACCTAATGGCGAAATGGCTCGCCTTGTAAATAATATATTACTACTAGTTTTCAATAGGTTCTGCATCAAATTTTATACTTTAGATTAATAGATAAACGAATCGATTTTCTATTTCCCG
>CAZOHS010000112.1:0-8655 GCA_964579285.1 uncultured Rhodospirillaceae bacterium
GTCCTCGTTAGTTTTAGAGCGTTCTTGAAATCCGAATCCACGAAGCATTTCCCCCAAGACACCAGCAATCTCCGCGCCGCGCAAATAGCCCCGCATTGATTGAACGCCCGAGATCCAATCATCGCCGCTGGCTCCTTCCATCGTCTCATAACCTTGATCAATCAACATAACGATGGCGTATTTATGGTACATTTCGATTGGGGTACCGTCTTCTTTATGGGAGTTCCAAGCGTAGCGGGGTATCTCGCAAATACCCGTGAGGTCAGCACCAAGATAGTATGAAAGGGCCTTAATAGATCTTGAGTTTCCAGCAGGGTCTTCAAAAGTCTTTTTGTTTGTGTTCCCTGCTATGTCCCCATCCTGATGGCGGACCATAGACCGTATAACTTTGAGCAGACTCATACTAAGGGGATGTTTGAAAGAAAAACGGGCTCTTTCGCGCTGGGATTTTTCGCCTAGATCGCCCTGTAGTGATCGTTCAAAGAAGGCTGCCCGTTTTGGAACCCGCGGCACCTCGTCATCTAAAATTAGGGTGGTCGGCCGCTCTATTCGTTTGACCTGCTCCATCGGATAGCGGCTATCGTGGGATGCCCGTTTAGCGCGGCGGACGCGCTCTCGACCGGAAGTGGCACCATTAATACCCTTTTGATATGCCTTGTTTCGTGCCTTCACCGCCGTTCCTGCTAAAGGAATATCGCAAGCCAATTCATAATTTGTTGAAATAACAGCGAGCGTCAAACCGGTAATAATGAATGGGTTGGTGAAACCTGACTCCTCCCTCACGCCGAGGCCTGCTATCACTGCTAGACGCTCACGATCAACCTCTTCGTCTCCCTTGATGTGAATTCGAGCGTCAAAGCCCATCTGTCTAATGTGCCCGGACACGCACGCGGCGATCTCGAGTGCCCGCATCTCACATGACAACTCAACCGCACCGTCTACCCATTGGCGCGCAAGGTTATCTTTATCGGGCAATCGCGGGTGTTCTATTAAAAGGACAATTGCATGAGAATGGGCCGTGTTTTTATTCTCGTCCTTAAACCAAGCCTTGTCCGGAATTTTACAAATACCCACCTGGCTCGCATCCATAAAGTACGCACACCCTTTGATATCTATCGCGCGGCGGGTCAGGTCCCTCGGAACGGGTGCTTCCTTTTCAGCAAGATCGTCTTCCACAAATTTTCTAAACAAGTTTCGGTACTTAAGCACAGCTTTTGCAAACTCGCCGTTGCCAATTGATTCGGTCTCCGGGACCGCACGCGGCCGTTCGGCCTCGGCCAAAATCCGTGCCTCATCGCGCTCCAAAACTTCCAAAGGGTAGGTACCAAGGTGAAACGGGCGGTTTTTTGAGGCTGGAAATAAAAGCATAATTACTCTTTCCCGTGCTCGATCGCCCGTTCCCGAGTAACGGAGCGGCGACGCATCCAATCAGCGGTATTGTTCTTTTTCCAGGTTAAATTTGGATGTATTTCCTGAATTTCCATTGAAATATTCAAAGCGCGTGTCTCCGCAAGAGCCGCGAGGTGATCACAAATAATAGCGTAAATCCGGTCACCGGCCGCTTTAAGGGTGGTCTCGTCACGGCCGTGACCAACACGGAGCACTGTGTGAACAAACGCATTATCGGGATGGCCATCTGCTATTTCAAAGCGATCACGTGCCACTCCCCTAACCCTAATTCCGCTACGGTTAAAACCACCGGTGTCCACCCCGACATCACACAACTATTCAAATAATCAATCTGTCTGGATCAAGTCCTCAATATTGCTGGAGTATTCTACAATCATATGGGGCATGGTTTCCTCGGAGAGTTTTCCAGTTTGAAGGGCAAAGTAACGGCATTAATTTACCCAAAATATGCTCTAAAAGGTGCGTCCCGCAGCGCTCATTGTTCAACATTCATTACAGCGATTGTACATCCAACAGCGAAAATAGGAATGGGCTCGTAGCACCAAACTTCACGAGAAACTCCATTGCTTGCTCCCGCGACAGCTATTAATGTTCGAATTTCTAAACCTCCTTGCCCGCCGTCGCGATAGGTTTCCTCGTCTGTGTACGAAAGAAGCGCCTCGCGATCGTTTCGTATGAAATGATCGAGAAATTGTCGGTCCCACTTTTCATTAATCTTTCCCGAATCTGGCGTTGCAGGCCAATGGGAAATGCCACCCGTTCCGATAACGGCTATTTTGTCAGATACCGTGTCACAAGCGCGTCGAAGGGCCCGGCCAAACGCCCAGGCACGATGCAACGGTGTTAGTGGGGGACCTTGGCAGTTTATGTTGACCGGAATGATCGGAAGGTCATAGCGAGGAGTGAGAAAGTGTAATGGCACCATTATTCCGTGATCAAATTGCCATTCTTCAGCATACGATACATCCACTTCACTCATAATCTCGGTAATCAATTGCCGCGAAAGATCAGGGGCACCAGGAACAACGTTTCGCTTTATACCTAACCAGTCCTCCTCCTCAATTGGTCCCCGGTATTGTTCTCCCATACCCACGCAAAATGCTGGCATATTATCCATAAAAAAGTTAGCAAAATGCTCTGCACCAATGACAATCAACGCCGAAGCTTCTGACGCTTCGATCGCAATCCTCATACGGTCAAAATTCTTATAAAGATTCTCCCGCTGCACGGGATCCGCGCGATCTGCACGCCCCGTGATTCCCGGCGCATGGCTGCAAACGCCTGCAAATACCAACGGCACCAACTATGCTCCCGTCATCGCATAGATGCCTGCGCGGACAGGGCCATGCGCGTCAACACCGTCGCGCATGGCCTGAATATATTCATCCCAAGCTAAGCCTTTCAGTGCCGCATAATGCATCAATAATTGCCCATTCACGCCGAGAACGTACAGTAAGCCAATATCAGGTTTGCGTATTGCCTTAAGTTCCTCGCGTGTCAAATCGTAATTCGTTAAAACTCTTTCCATATCCGCCTCAAAACTTTCGCGGAGGGTCTCGTCACGATTGAGCTGGTAGAGTAACTTTTGGACGTGATAAAGGCTCAAATGAACATTCCTCTCTTGCGTTCGGGACTGCACCAAACATTATCGCGCACAACACGACATAACCCAAGGAACTATCAAAGATGGCCGTTACAAACACACCGAATACATCGGATATGCTGCAAAAAGACCTGTATGTGATATTCACGAAAGCTGTCGCACCACGCGAAAAAATTATGGAATTACTCCCCAAGCACCTTGAGCGTCAGGTCGAGCTGGAAAAGCAGGGGATACTTTTCGCAGCGGGACCCATGGAGCCCGAGGATGAAACAAAACCCCGCACCGGGATGATTATTGTGCGTGCCGATTCATTTAAGCATGCGAACGAAATCGCCATGGGTGACCCTTTTCACGCTCAGGGCCTTCGAGAATTTGAAATCTGGAACTGGTCGATGAATGAGGGCAGTATCAATGTTACGATCAACTACTCGGACCAAACAGCACAGATTTCTTAAGCGTCACTCCCCTTGCACGACGGGATTAACAAGCTGCCCGATATTGCCTATTTCGATGGTGACGGTATCTCCAGGTTTCAATCTACCACCATAAGGAGCACCAACACCCGACGGCGTTCCTGTGGCAATGACGTCACCCGGACGCATAGTCATCCGCGCCGAAATATATTCTATCTGTTCATTAATGTTGAAAAAGAGGTACTTGGAATTTGAATCCTGCTTTAGCTCGTCATTGACCCATAATTTTATGTCCACGTCGTGCGGGTCCGGTATATCAGCAGCAGGAACCATCCAAGGGCCCATTGGTCCTGAACCGTCAAAGTTCTTGTGAGCGAACCAGTGGATGTTGAAAGAACGCCCGATCGGCTTCATGTCACGCGCTGATAGATCATTAAAAATCGTGTACCCGGCAATATAATCGAGGGCGTCTTCCGCCTTTACATTTCGTGCAGGTTTGCCGATCACGACAGCTAACTCAGCCTCCCAGTCAATAAAATCGGAGACCGCCGGCAACCGAATATCAGCGCCTGGTCCAATAATACAATGGGGGCCCGCTTTAAGGAAAAAGTAGGGATGGGTATCCTCCTTTACGAGTTGCTCGCCCCCAGACATCTCCTTTTGATGATCTATATAATTTGCAGCTGCGTTATAGACGACAGGTGGATATAGAATAGGCGCCAAAAGGTTTGCGTCAGCTAACGGGGTCCTTGCATGTTCACCAGGGCTTGAAGCTATATTACTCAAACGTTCATTGCTATCGTCCCAGTTCTGAAGCAACTCAAAAGTTGAGCCTGATACCCCCGCCGCTTTCAGATCTATCAAATCATCTCCGACTGCTATACCTGGGCAGGCCTCTCCGGCGGTGCCGGCATAATTCAGCAATCTGTATCCACTCATTTTTTCCTCCCTTTAAAAACTTTAAATACTTTTTTGACAGAAAATACCGAAAGGGTACATAGTTTATAAGTCTCTTTAAATGGGGCCCGACCGATGGATACAAAAATTATTTTAGAGCCTTTGAGCGATGTAACAGGCGTCCAAGTTAAAGGCATCGACTTTACGGAACCCGTCGATGATATAATTGCGGAAGAATTACGGGACCTATTTGCCCACAATTCAATAGTATGCGTCCCGGGACAACGCCTTTCTGCTACTGATCAAATTCGATTTGCGGACATATTTGGCCCAGTGGACTCCGCATTTCGGGTGCGATCGGGTTACGGGGGAAAGGAAGTACTAAGTCGCGGTGTGATGCTGGTCAGCAATATTCGAAAGAACGGCAAACCCATAGGCTCTCTTCCAGATGGAGAAATGCAGTTTCACTCCGATGGAGCACATCGCGATATACCTTATGCCGCCACTTCACTATACGCGATCAAGGTCCCCTCACGGGGAGGACAAACTCTGTTTGCTAACCTTGCAGCCGCATACGACGCATTAGATGACATCGCGAAGAAAAGGATCGAAGGACTGCGTGTTCGTAACATTTATGGGTATGATGATACGTTTCGTGAACAAACAACGGAAGAAGACGAAACAACAAGTTCCGCAGCAACACACAATCTTGTAAAAAAACATCCCATTACAGGACGTAAGTCACTTTACCTTAGCCGACTTATGACCCGTTTTATTGTCGATATGGACCGAAATGAAAGCGATGAATTACTTGAAATGTTATTCAATCATAGCGAGCAAAAAGAATTCATATATGCACACAATTGGTCGGTGAACGATCTGTTAATATGGGATAATCGCTGCCTGAACCACGCCCGAACAGATTTTCCGAGCGAGCAGGAGCGCCTCCTCAGACGCTTTACAATTACCGAATGGCATTGATCGAGCGTGTGGCTTGACCGCGAGCCCCTAAGAATAGATTGTCAACCTTAGATTATTAAAACACGGCCAAGGAGGCGTCGCGTGTCAAATAAAGACCTGCGGAACTTTATCGATGAAATAGAAAAGATCGGTGAGTTAAAAGAAATCAGCGGCGCTGAGACGGAAGAAGATATCGGTGGTCTCGTAGATATTTACATGCGGGACCTGGGAAACCCGGCATTACTTTTTGACAAAGTGCCCGGTTTTCCCGAAAGCCATCGTGTTCTCGCCAATATCATAATGTCACGCCCGCGGTGCGCTATTGCACTCGGTCTTCCGCCTGATGCTACGGAAGACGAGCTTATAAAGTGGTGGCGACATTACCTTGGAGATGCCCCCAACCACCCACCCGTTGAGGTGAATGGCGGCCCTTTGATCGAAAATGTTACAGAAGGTGAAGCGGTAAACATCCAAAGTCTCCCGTCGCCAAAATGGCACGAACACGACGGCGGCAATTTTATTGGAACGGGCTGTATTGTCGCAATGCGCGATCCGGATAGTGGCTGGGTAAACTACGGCACTTACCGCGTTCAGAGCCATGAGCCACGGGTCGCAACGGTAATGATGTCACCAGGAAAACACGCCCGCCTAATAATGAAAAAATACCATGATCGTGGCGAAAAATGCCCCGTTGCCGTTGTGGCCGGGGTTCATCCAGTAATGTTCATGATCGGTGGCTTTGAAGTGCCTTATGAAAAAAATGAACTCGAAGTAGTCGGCGGTATATTTGGTGAATCTGTGGAGGTTATTAATATGCCGGCCACGGGTCTGCCGGTACCGGCCAGCGCGGAAATCGCATTTGAGGGTTTCATCGACGTTGATGACGAGATAATGGAAGGACCGTTGGGGGAATGGACCGGATATTATGCCGGCGGACAACGCGCGGAACCGGCAATACGGATCGAAACACTGATGCATCGAAATGATCCAGTGATTACCGGTGCAATACCGGCAGTGCCTCCCAACGATAACACGTATTACATGGGCGCCTACCGGGCCGCGGCGGTATGGAATCAGCTTGAGGCCGCTGGAATTCCAGAAGTAAAAGGCGTGTATGCACACGAGGCAGGTGGCAGCCGAATGTGGCTCACGATCTCGATAAAGACCATGTATGGGGGTCATTCAAAACAGGCGGGGCTGGTCGCATCACAGTGTCATGCAGGGGCCTACGCAAACCGTTGGGTCATCGTTGTTGACGACGATATTGATCCATCAAACATGAATGATGTGGTGTGGGCTATGTGCACACGCCACAACCCGCGCGAGGGAATCGATGTAATAAATGGTTGTTGGAGTACGCATTTGGACCCAATGTGTTTCGACGACGAAAATGATCGCCGAAATTCAAGGGTCGTAGTCGATGCCTGCATTCCTTTTAACCGCAAGGACTCGTTTCCCCCCGTCGCACGTTCCTCTTTGGAATTGGACGAACGTATAAAAGAAAAATATTCCGCTGACTTACCGGAAAAATACCAATGATAGCATCCGTGAACTACTAAAAGACACCTCGGCGCCAGTCTCGCATAGGTTTTAAGTGTGTTTCGTATTTTTTCGAAATTGCGCGAATAGCACTAGAGGAGTTAGATACATATAATTGTGGTTCAAGGCTAAATGTTTTCCGAAAAACCCGCCAAGGGTAACAAATCCTATCAATGGCCATACAAATAACATTAACCACATTTGTTCTGAAAACCTTAGCGATATGTCTCCATAGCAATGACGTTTCTCTTAAACCCCTATCTTATTACGAGCTTCGGAATCCTAATATGGAGTGGTAACTTTGTGGTGGGAAGGTATGCAAATGTTGACATACCGCCCGTTTCGCTTTCTTTTTGGAGACACTTCCTTGCCTTCGTAATTATTATTCCATTCGTTCTCCCTTACATAAAAAAAGATTGGCCGGAAGTTCGCGCCCGAATGGCTCCCATTTTTATCATGGGTTTTCTGCTCGCAGCGGGAAATACGCTGGTCTACTTCGCCATCATGCACACCACGGTAACGAATGCCGCATTAATCAATGCAGGCGTTCCAGTCGCCACAATCGCGTTTTCTTGGCTGCTGTTGCGAGACGTTATTAATAGGTGGCAAGCGTGCGGTATTTTAATAGCGTTTACGGGAATAACGATTGTCGTGACCAAGGCGCAACTCAGCACATTACTAGGTCTACAATTAGGTCTGGGAGACCTTTTTATGCTGGCGTCAGTTTTCAGTTGGGCTTTATATCTGGTGATGCTCAAGCGCGGCCGAGTCAATGTTGATCCTTGGACGCTTTTATTTGTCCTAACTGGCGCGGGGGCCGCCTGGTTAGCACCCGCCTACGTTGTTGAACTTTCACTAGGCTACCGAGTTGAGTGGTCTGTTTTAACCCTCGTCAGCTTAGGCTATGTCGTGTTCTTCAGTACTATAATTGGCTGGGCTTGCGTCAACTATGGCACTTTCCGTCTTGGCCCCAACCGCGCATCCGCGTTCATGTGTTTACACCCCATTTTTGGTGCAATACTCGGTTCAATTTTCTTTAGCGAAATATTTCGTCAATATCATTGGATTGGAACGGTGTTAGTTTTGATTGGCGTCTTTTTAGTCTCCCGCGCCTACGCGAAGGAAACAGCGGACATCACATGACCTTATGGCTCATCTGAAACGTGTGCAGAAACAATTCGCCATCCCTCTGGCATCCGCACCCACGTCTGGCTTTGTCGACTTATCCCCTGAGCCGTCGGGCGCGTCGATTCCGTATTTGCCACTGCGAAGTCCCGTCCAAATGTTACAATGTAGGTGTCCTTGAGCGTCCGTTCCCAGGCACCAATATTCCTGCCGCGGCGGAACGCCGATAACGCCGCATGGCTGACAACGGTCCCATTTGGTCCATACCGTAGCGTTTGGTCGTCCTTCCAAAACAGCTCATCGATCATATCGACGTCGTTTGCAAGGAGTGCCTTCTCGTATGCCATAAAGGCTTGAGTTACTTCCGCAACGATCTCAGGAATATTCACTTCCATGTTTTATCCTTTTCATATTTGACAGAACCATAGTGGATGTTGGACACAGGGTTTAACTTAATTATGGCTGGGCTGAACAGTGTCACCACCACTTTTATTACTAAGTAATATCCATCTTACATTTGGTGGCGCACCTTTATTCGAGAATGCGGACCTCTCTGTTGCTGCGGGCGATCGCATATGCCTAGTGGGTCGGAATGGGTCTGGGAAATCCACCTTACTGAAAATCGCGACCGGAAGTATCGTGCCGGACGAAGGAGAACGTTTTTTACAACCGGGCGCGACAATCCGTTACTTGCCCCAGGAACCAAAC
>CAZOHS010000113.1:0-8498 GCA_964579285.1 uncultured Rhodospirillaceae bacterium
AATAAAACAATTAAGTAGTAGATGTAGTTGGGGCTGTGAGTATTGGGGATCATTCGCCATCCACAGATCTATAAACAAGGCTGAAAAGATGTGAATTGTTTAGAGAAAAAAAGCCAACCATTTAAAAGCTTTGATAAAACCTGTGGGTTTCGATTGTTTTAAAAAGCTGAATAAGGTGGATAACCAATTTTATCCCTGGCACCTACTATTGTATTAAGAGGTTAGCAACACACTGGATAGAATATGTTTAACGGGCATTAATTTATTTTCGTTTAACACGAAAACTATTTATGCACATACTAGTGAGCATGGATTTTTTCAAATAACGAATCACTAGGGGCAAAGAAGTGGAGGAAAACTACCACATCCATCTTATTTCAGACTCTACGGGAGAAACCACTCAGGGTGTTTTAAAAGCCACCATAGCCCAGTTTGAAGGGATAGCTGCAGAAGAGCATATTTGGCCAATGATTAGATCTACTACCCAAATGGAGCAAGTTATACAGAGAATACAAGAAAACCCAGGACCAGTAATTTTTACTCTGGTTTCAACCCATATTCGTAAATTGTTGATAGAAGGGTGCATCAGAGCCAATGTTCCATGCATCTCAGTACTGGATCCTGTAATAGAGACGCTAGGTGAGTTTTTTAAAAGAAAAACGGTGAATCGACCGGGGGGACAACACACTTTAAACGCTCGTTACTTTGATAGAATAGAGGCACTTAACTACGTCATGGCTCATGATGACGGACAATCGACAGACACGCTTGATAATGCGGACCTAATTCTAGTGGGCGTTTCACGTACATCTAAAACCCCTACTTCAATCTACCTAGCAAACCACTATGGGCTGCAAACGGCGAATATTCCTTTCGTGCCCGAAATACCGTTACCAGCGCCCCTTTTTCGCGTAGCTGGTATATTAGTGATCGGTCTGACAGCATCAGCTGCTCGCTTGGTTCAAATCCGCCGCAATAGGTTGCTGCTTTTAAAACAGGGGCCTGAAACAGATTATGTTGATATTTCAACGGTGAAAACCGAAATCAGTCAAGCACGCAAATTATTTTCAGCACAAAACTGGCCAGTTATCGACGTGACCCGACGGTCTATTGAAGAGACAGCGGCAGCGATATATCAATTCTACACAAAGTTTAAAGAAGAGTGAAAACCAGCGATAGAATGGGATGGATATAGATAGCCGGATGAACAGCGATTCGGAACCGATAATTATCCTTGCTTCCAGCAGCAACGCTCGTCGATTGTTGCTCGAAAGAGCGGGGATACCGCATAGCGTAGAACCGTCAAAAATTGATGAGGACGAAGTTAAGAAAAGCCTGCGCGCAGAGGGCTCAACCAGCACAGAGCTTGCTGAAACATTGGCGAACCTCAAGGCAACGACCGTTTCCCGAAAGCATCCCGGAAAACTTGTTTTGGGTGCTGATCAGACCCTAGGTCTCGATAACAACACCTTTGACAAACCACGTGATTTCAGTGAGGCGGCTGCACAGCTAAAATATTTACGCGGCCAATCACACCAATTGACCACCTACGCGGTTATTGCACAGGATGGTTTGCGTATTTGGAGTGCAGTTGATACAGCAAAACTGACAATAAGGGCTAATATGAGTGATCAATTTATAAATAATTATTTAGCTTGTTGTGGAAGAAATCTTTTAAGCACGGCAGGTCTCTACAAAGTGGAATCTGTTGGTGTCCAGCTCTTTTCCAAAATCGAGGGCAGTCATTATACTATACTTGGTTTGCCTTTACTTTCATTGCTCGATTATTTGAGAGAAAATGGAGTTCTCGAAAAGTGAATTTCACGTCTGCAGCTGTTGTTGCTGGGATAGCCGGTTGGCCTGTAAAACATTCAAGGTCTCCCCGGATCCACAATTATTGGCTAAGAAAATATGGTATCGATGGAGTTTACGTGCCCTTTCCAATTTGCCCAAATGAGGCATTTGCTAGTTTCCGTTCGTTATCCCGACTAGGCATTGCTGGTTTAAATGTGACGACCCCACACAAAGAAACAGCGTTTAATGCAGTGGATGAAGCTGATGAATGGGCAGAACGCTTGAGGGCAGTTAACACAATTACTATCCGAAATGGTCTGCTATACGGCACGAATACTGATGCCTATGGCTTTATCGAAGGCCTTCGCGAAACGCACCCGAGTTGGACCGCCAGTTCTGGGCCGGCGGTTGTCTTGGGTGCTGGGGGCGCGGCCAGGGCAGTGGTAGCTGCGCTGCGGTCTGAAGGGGCCCCAGCTATCCATGTTGTAAATCGGACAATAAAAAGAGCAGAGAAACTTTGCCATGATCTCGGCGAACCCGCGATCCCTATCCCGTGGGCAAGGAGCGAGGAGTCTCTTGCGGAAGCAATGCTTGTGGTTAATACAACGGTTCTTGGGATGTCCGGACAGCCGACACTTGATCTAAGATTGGGTGGCTTAGACGCTGCCGCAATTGTTTACGACATTGTTTACACCCCACTCGAGACTTATTTTCTTAAACAAGCCCGATCTCGTGGCAATATTGGGATCGATGGGCTCGGAATGTTGCTACATCAGGCTCGTCCTGGCTTTAAGGAATGGTTCGGCACTGAGCCTGAGGTAGACAGTCAACTACGAGAGTATGTTTTGACGGATCTAGCCACCGAAAATAAACGATGATTATAATAGGCTTAACCGGCTCCATTGGTATGGGGAAATCAACAGCATCAGGTATTTTGCGTGGATTGGGGGTCCCGGTCTATGACTCTGATTTGTCAGTTCATAAAGTTCTTGATATCGGCGGCGCGGCGGTTAAGCCTATCGAAAACTTATTTCCTGGCGTAGTGACCGAGGGAAGAGTAGATCGCGGCGCCCTTGGACAACGAGTCTTTTCGGATCCAAAAGCCTTAAAAGAATTAGAGACAATAGTTCATCCCCTGGTGCGACGTATCCAGGATTCGTTTCTAAAGCAATGTGCTTCTCGACGTTCGTCAATAGCAGCGCTAGATATACCTTTGTTGTTCGAAGTGGGGCTTAATGTACGCTGCGATGTCTCCGTTGTTGTAACTGCACCGAGATTTATACAAGAGGCGCGGGTCTTATCTAGACCCGGCATGACGAGGGAGAAGTTTTTAGGAATTGCTGCTCGCCAAATGTCGGATGAGGAAAAATGCCGACGAGCGGATTTCGTTATACCAAGCAACCGGGGCAAGCGAGAAACCTTGCGCAGGTTGGCGAGCGTAGTAAGATTCGCAAAATCATTGCCAATTACCCATTGGCCGCTAGATCCGTTTTATGATCGTGTGGCGACAGCACGGAGTTTAAATGCGCGAAATCGTCCTGGACACAGAAACCACAGGCCTCGATCCCAACACGGGGCACCGCCTTGTTGAAATTGGGTGTATCGAACTTATTAACCACATCTCCACCGGGAAAACCTACCAACAATATATTGATCCAAAGCGAGATATGCCGCTCGCGGCATTTGAAATCCACGGCCTGAGTGAAAAATTTCTCAGCGAGTTTCCGGTGTTCTCCGCGATTGCAGACGATTTTCTTGGTTTTATCGGTGACGACCCATTAATAATACATAACGCCGGGTTTGATCTTGGGTTCCTAAATGCAGAGCTTAAACTAATAGATAGAGACAGTCTTAAATCCAACCAAATTGTCGATACCGTTTCTATCGCGAGGCAAATGTATCCGGGCGCCCCTGCGTCTCTTGACGCTCTTTGCCGCCGTTTTGAAATCGACAACTCCGCGAGGCAAAATCATGGGGCGCTTCTTGATGCTGAATTGTTAGCTGAGGTGTATTTGGAATTACGAGGGGGCCGCGAACCAGGGCTTGTTTTGGGTCATGACGTAAAAACAGCAGCATCTGGGCAACCTGAAACATTACAGCCAACAAAAATAACCGCCCGAGCGGCGCGTCCACACTCGGCGACGGCTAACGAGTTATCTGCACATAAAGCTTTCATAGAAAGATTAAGCGCGCCGCTATGGGAAAATGGGAAATAGGAAAATAGGCAAATTTTTATCACTCTATCGGGATAATTTCTGCAGTGTATAAAAAGCGGGCGGTAGAATTTTATGAAAAAGCTCTGGCGTTGCACGAACAAGGAAACCTCTCGGCCGCGGAAAAGGCCTATAAAAAATCCATAAAGACGGATGGAAGCCTTGCCGAGGCGTACAACAATCTTGCAGACGTCTTGTCCAATCGTGGTCAATTGGGCGAAGCCGACGCTTGTTATAAGAAGCTAATCCGTCTCAGGCCAGGCTTTGCAGCCGCCTATTTTAACCGCGGCCACGTCTTGGCAGAAATGGGGAGACAAGAAGCGGCAGTTGCCTCATACGACAAAGCAATTGAACTAGATCCACCTTTCGTTCTGGCGCACCTTAACCGCGGCAATGCACTTAGGAAGCTAGGCAAACCGCGAGAGGCGTTACGGGATTATGATGAGGCTGTGCGCCTCAAGCCGGATTTTGCGGTGGGATACTGCAACCGTGGCAACGTGCTTATGGAGCTAGGTAAATTGCGAGAGGCGTTACGGGATTATGATGAGGCTGTGCGCCTCAAGCCGGATTTTGCGGAAGCCTACAAAAATCGCGGAAACCTGCTTAGAGACCTTGGTAAACCGCAAGAGGCGGTGGAAAGCTATGAAAATTCAATTCGATACAGGCCAGGCTACCTGACCCCCCACAGCAATTTGCTGGCTACACTTAATTACATACCGCGAGTGGCTGCCGAATACGCGCTAGCAACGGCCCACTCCTTCGGCCGATTAGTTACAGAAAAAGCAAAATCGCCCTTTGAGACCTACCGGTGCCTTTCGACCCCAGAACGGTTGAAGGTGGGTTTTGTGTCTGGTGATTTACGCAATCATCCCGTTGGATATTTTCTAGAGACTGTTTTGGCTCGGATTAATCCCAATAAAATAGAACTTATTGCTTACCCGACCACGTCTGAAATGGATGACTTAAGCGAACGGATTAAGTCGTCATTTGAGGGTTGGAAACCAGTTGATCGTTTAAGTGATCAAACTGCTGCAGAGGTTATACATGACGATGGGGTCCACATTTTGTTGGATTTGTCGGGACATAGCGGAAACAACCGCCTCCCGCTTTTTGGTTGGAAGCCATCTCCAATCCAAGTTAGCTGGCTGGGTTATTGGGCAACAACCGGCTTAAACGAAATGGACTATCTTATAGGCGATCCCTACGTGACACCGCCTGAAGACGAACAGCACTTCACCGAAACAATATGGCAATTACCGGAAACACGTTGGTGCTTTTCTCCACCTGATGTTGAGGTTGAGATCACAGCACCACCCGCATTGAAAAATGGATACGTCACTTTCGGTTGTTTTAACAATTTTGCAAAAATAAATGACAACGTAATAGAAATGTGGGCGCGGGTGTTGAGAAAAACGCCGAGTAGTCGATTGCTGCTCAAATCCATACAATACCTTGATCAATCAATCGGTGAGAGTGTTATCCAAAGTTTTAAAGCTCGTGGCATTGGCCCCGAATTTATCAAGCTTGAGGCTGTTGAAGTTCGCGAAAAATATTTTAAGGCATATAATCGTGTAGATATTGCGCTGGACCCCTTTCCGTTTAATGGCGGCACAGTAAGTGTAGAGGGTTTATGGATGGGCGTTCCAGTGTTGACGCTCGCCGGGAATAGCCTTGTTTCCAGACAGGGAGCGGGAATAGTAATGAACGCGGGTCTAAGTGATTGGATCGCCGATGACGAGGAAGAGTATATTTATAAAGCAACACAGTTTGCTTCGAATTTGGAAAATCTTGCCACATTGAGGGCTGGTTTGCGGTCTCAAGTACTAAAGTCCCCTGTATTCGATGCTCAAAGATTTGCCCAAAATTTTGAGAACGCCCTGTGGAAAATGTGGAAGCGGCATCAAAAAGGAGTAAAAAACTCTGCTCAACTGCCTTGATTAGATCATTAGAGAAAAAACCTTGTTTTTGATTGCACCGCTCATATCCGGTGATGTTCTGGGTAAAACGTCCAGTCCTGTATATAAGATTTCCACCCTTTCTAGTGTAAGAACGGGCTTTTACAGATTATTTTCCCAAATTCGTATAGCGTAGCCTCAGAAAGCAAGAAAAAGATTTGATTGTTCGCCAACCCCTAAACGCCGTGCGGGATTACAGTGCAGCCGCCCCTCTATATATCGGCTCCTTCCGAGTCAACGTGCTGCTCTACGTAAAGTGCACCGAAATCTATAGGGTTTATCATGAGGGGCGGAAAACCCCCGTCCCGCACCGCATTCGATACTATAGAACGAGCGAATGGAAATAGATGGCGCGGTCCTTCAATCAGAACAATAGGCCTTATATCGTCCTCTGGAATTCCGGAGACTTGCACGATTCCACTGTATGTTAATTCAACAATAAAAACCGGACTGTCGTCATGTGATGCTTCTGCGCGCACAAATACAGAGACCTCAAATACACCCTCATTGTTTATCGAACGTGCATTCGTAGTTACGTCAACGTTCACCTCCATATTTTGTTGGGCTATTGATAGTGTTTCAATTCCCCGGGGGTTTTCGAAGGAAAAATCCTTAATATACTGTGCGCCAATCATAAAGGGCACATTGTCGTCACCGCTACTATCCTGTGCGCCATTTGCGCCGTTTTCTAACGGTTCTCCCGAATCATCCGCCATTACCCACTCCCACTTTATGTGATCGGTGGCTAACATGAACGAGTTCTTTTAACAAGATGATGTTCTTTAATCCGGCCCTATAATTACCAAACTTTTTCTAGTGATGGATGTGGGTCGAGAGGATTGCATACCAGGTGCTCGCCATTTCCTATGCGTTTTCCGGTGAGAGAACGAATAACACCCCAGTGAGTAATCACCACTGTATTTGTCCAATTTTCGGTCTTAGCTATTGTTTGGCGGAAGGTCGCACAGCGCGTGTGAAACTTCGGTATCGTCTCTTCTGATCTGTTCCACCATATTTCTTTAAGATGTGACAGGTCTACTCTTGACCATTTTCGCTTTAGTATGCTCGTGGTGGTACCAATATCACAAATGTAAGCTGTGCGCTCACGAACAGCAGGCTCAACGGTTATCGGCAAATTCAAGCAACTGCTTACTTTTTCTGCCGTTTGTAGAGCCCTTGTATAGGGGCTAGAAATAACGTGTTTAATGTTATGGTCGAGCAATGTTTGGGCGAGATCTTCGGCTTGTTTTATGCCGCGCTTTGTAAGCGGAGGATCTTCTATACCGGGATCGATCCTCGTTTGGCTAAATCTAACATTGAACTCCGTTTGTCCGTGGCGGGCTAAAAACATTTTTTGCTGGGCAGATCGTATGCAGAAATATAGACGGCTATTCGTTTCACGATGGTTTATCACTAGTTGTAATTATATACATCTATCCTAATAACTTATCTGGGTATTTACACAATTCTTGCACGATGCAAAGGTGACAATCAGGCTTACGAGCCTTGCACACATATCTCCCATGAAGTATTAGCCAGTGGTGTGCGTTTAGCATCCAGTTTTTAGGAATTCTCCTGACTAACTTCTTTTCTACTTGCTCTACGTTTTTTCCCGGCGCCATTCCGGTACGATTTGATATCCGAAAAATGTGGGTATCCACTGCCATAGTTGGTTGCCCAAACGCAATGTTCAGTACCACGTTGGCCGTTTTGCGCCCCACTCCTGGCAATCGAACGAGTTCTTCTCGGGTCTTGGGGACTTGGCCTCCAAAATCAGCTATGAGCATTTTGGATAAAGCAAAAACATTCTTTGCTTTATTACGATAAAGCCCAATCGTTTTAATATAGTCCTGTAACTTTTTTTCTCCTAATGCCACCATTTGTTCCGGGTTATCAATCAACCGAAAAAGCTTGCGAGTCGCTTTGTTAACACCAGCGTCTGTGGCTTGAGCTGAGAGGACGACCGCGACGGTTAGGGTAAATTCATTTTTATAATATAATTCCCCGCGAGGGCTGGGGGTTATTTCGGAAAGACGCCGGAAGAATTCGTCCACGTCTTTTGAGGGCATAGTTGCGCGCATCAACAATGTTTTAACTTCCAACGGGGTTTACGAAAAGGCCATACGAAACTTTTATGATTGGATGCCGCCTGGCTGCTAGTACATTTGTGAATCTGGTAGTGGGAACTGTTGGATTATCTAGTGGTGTTATGCAGTTAGTCTGGAAGTGCCATATAACGACACAACCTGGGTTGTTATGGACTTTGGTGCTGTGGTTTCTATTATAAGTTTTATGATTGAACCTTGTGCAAGCGCGCCGCAACAAAAACAATGCGGGGTGCCGAATAACGATTGCTTTTTTGATGTGATTTTAAAACCCAACACCAGCCTAGGTTCTAGGGGATTTTGGTTGTTGATGATCGGTATTTCCGTTTTTGGGTTGATTGCCGGGGTCGGATTTGTGGCGGTTGGCGCCTGGCCAGTGCTCGGTTTTTTCGGTCTTGATATCTTGTTAATTTATCTAGGCTTTAAAATTA
>CAZOHS010000114.1:0-8489 GCA_964579285.1 uncultured Rhodospirillaceae bacterium
CCACCCTTCAAAATGCAAATATCAGTGTACCCCAACTTTTCGAGACGCAGAGCGGCCTTCTCAGACACGCCGTCACCTTCGTCGATTAGTACTACAGGCGCTGATTTACGAGGTACTAACTCCGTGATGCGGGCCTCAAGTTTACTGTACGGACACGTGACCGCGTACAACATATGATTTTCACCGAATTGGCCAGCCTCTCGCACATCAATAAGCGCGAGTTCCTGTCCCTCATTCCCGACCTCTCGGATCCGGGTTTTTACGGTAGACGCCGACAAATAGTTCATTTAGTTGACCACCCCTTGCAAGGGTAATAGGTGCCAGCACACCGCATGGAACGCAAGCCTCAAGCTATGCTTCATAAAGAAAAACACACTCAGAATTAAACAATTTTGTATAATTCTGAGTGGTTTTCCCCAAGGTCACAAATGAATTATTCTTGCAGGCGAACCCAAGGAGAATTTTATGGCCGAAAGTATTTCCGTTAGCGCACAAGATGGACATCAGTTGAGTGCCTGGCACGCAATGCCCAACAGAAAACCTAAGGGCGGGATCATTTTTCTACAGGCGATTTATGGACTAACGACCCATTTAGGAGATGTGTGCGATTGGTATAGCCAGGCTGGTTATGCGGCGATCGCTCCAGCTACATATGACCGTACAGAGCGCGGAAAGGTTTTCGGTTATGATGCAAGTGGCGCGGCGGAAGGAATGGCGTTTAGAGAAAACCTCAAGGAACAAACCATCTTACTCGACGTTAAAGCCTGCCAGAAAAAGCTTTCAGAACAGTCAAAACATATTGCAATTGCAGGGTTTTGTACCGGTGGGACTTGGGCTTGGATTTCCGCGAGCAAACTAGAATTCGACGCGGCTGTGATCTTCTACGGGAGTGATGTGCACGACCATCTAAATTTGCACCCCAAATGCCCCACCTTATTTCATTATGGGGATGACGATCACGTTGTCCCGCTCAACCGTGTAGATCAAATTCGAACTAACTATCCTAAAGAGGAATTTCACATTTACGCGGGGGCGGGGCACGCCTTCTACAATCCGGAGCAAGCCAATCACCACGCCGATGCCGCTCAACTCGCACATCAGCGCTCGATAAACTTTCTCGATAGACATTTTGTGTAAAGACTACCCTCGCAAATGTCCCACAAAATAAAAAACCGCGTCGTTTTAGAATCCCTTCAGGACCAAGATGGTCTGCGCTGCGTCGATTTATTTCAAATTAATAACGGAAAGATATCCTGGGACGAATGGCGCCGGGACCCCGAGGACCCCAGTGGCTGGCATCCGACGGGCCGTCACTCCGCCAATGAATTTATTGAGCAGGATGATGCCTTGGAGGAAGCTATTAAATATGTCGAGTGGCTCAAACGTTAAGCAGGTGGCTCGGGCTTTTTGGCCTCAGACCGCGCTATGAAAGTCGTACACCCTACGATCACCAATGCACCGACAATCGTCCAAATGTCTGGGGTTTCTGTAAAAATAAAATATCCAAAAGTAGCAGCGAAAATTAATCGAATGTATTCGGTGGGACCAATCACACTCGCCTCGCCAACCACAAACCCCCTTATAAAGCCAATCATACCAATAGCAGTGAGAACACCAATTGCGAGCGCCATAAACCATGCTGTCAAATCAGCTGGTGTTTGCCACACCAAGAGTGTTGGCGGCAGAAATATAAAAATGCCTCCAACTTGATAATAAAATAATATTCTGTTTGGGGTTTCGGTTTTCGCCATTATTCGGATCAGGACATTCGTAATCGCAAATGTGCACGCAGACCCGACAGCCACAAAAACCATTGGGTCAATTTGCCCGGCAGGGCGGATCATAATAAGAACCCCCACAAATCCGAAAATTGTAGCTACCCAACGACTGCGGCTCACAATTTCTCGCAGTATTAAGACGGCAATCACGGTGGTAAATAATACGCGTGAGAAGGATAGTGCCGTCGCATCGGCAAGAGGTAAATAAATTACTGAAGTATAAACGCCGACCTGCGCAATACACGCCAAAATTAAACGTAAAGCGTGGATGCCTGGCCGCTTCGTTACAAACTCTGCTCGCTCCATCCTTAAGAAAAAGGGCGCCATTATCACAAAACCGATAACGTACCTAAAAAAGGCTAATTGAAAGGGCGAAAGAGCTTGTCCAAGAGATTTTACAAATAAATCATTGAGCGCAAACGCGAGCGTCCCGAGAACCAGCCAGAGAATACCGCGAAGATTGGGCGGTATGCGTGTCCAGCGAGCCTCGATCATACTTAAAATCGCTACCATTGGATTCTATCTAATTGAGGTTTGAGTTCATTTATGCTCGTATGACAGGGTAATGGAAAGACGCAAAGGGCTACGTGCCTGACAAATAAAAATAGGGGGGAACTATGAAACATGTGTTTTTAAATAGCCTGGCAGTCGCTGCGTTGGTTTTGGGAAGCGCTAGCTCTGTATATGCCGGTTCAGCAGAGGATTTCTACAAAGGTAAAACTGTTGAAATATACATTGGTTACGGTCTCGGGGGAACCTACGGCAAAAGCGCGACTATTATGGGAGAACATCTAAAACCGCGCCTGGGCGCGGGTTCGGTGATCGTAAAATCGATGCCGGGCGCCGGTGGTTTAAAGATGACCAATTATTACGCCAACGTTGCGCCTAAAAATGGCACCGCCATAATGTTGCCACCCGACACACTTGTGATCACACAATTATTAAAACCCAAAAAAGCAAAATACGACGCAAGAAACTTTACTTGGCTAGGCTCAGCCGTGCGCAGCAATTCTTTTGTCGGCATCCGAACCGATACGGGTGTTAAAACGTGGCGCGATCTTCTAACAAAAGAAGTGCCTTTTGCGTCCTCAGGGCTCGGGTCTCAGACATATCAGATCCCGGCGCTTATCAACGGGTTGTTGGGTACAAAAATAAAAATAGTGAGAGGGTATAAGGGTTCCCGCAAAATGCTTCTCGCGATGGAACAAGGCGAAGTCGGAGGCGTTAACTTAACTTGGTTGGCCTACAAAACCAATCGTCTCGCCTGGTTTCAAAAGGGATTTGCGCGAGGTCTCATTCAGATGGGGCCAGCACCGGAAAAGGATCATCCAAATCTGCCACTTTTAAGCAATTTGGTAAAAAATGAAGATAAGCCAATTGTCACGTTTATGTCTTCACTGATCTCAATTGGACGCAGTTTGACAGTCCCCAACGCCGTACCTTCAGACCGCAAAAAGTTCCTACGTGCTGCCTTCGCAGATATGGCGCAGGACCCAAAATTTGCTGCCGACATGAAGAAACGCAAGCTCGAGGTAACCTACACGAGTGCTGCCGACGTACATAAAGTAGTCAACGAGAGCCTCGCAATGTCCGCGGACGTTATAAACCGCACCAACCAAATCTTGTTCGGTAAAAAATAAATTATCTGCAACAGAGCCAGTAGGCGCTTCGGTCAACACCGAAGCGCCTAATATTTAGAGCTAAAAATGCCCGTTCAACGCGATATTCAGAATATCGTCGTTTTGAGTGCCTGCCAGATGCTGTATGGTACAGGTCGCGGGCTGTTTATTGTTGCGGCCCCAGCAGTTGCCCTTTTGCCGGGGTTTTCACCAGATCTTGCGTTAGCGACCTTGCCGGCGGCCACCGTTGTTACTGGAATGGCATTATCCGCTTGGGTGTCTTCGATTGTCACACGCCGAACCGGTCGGCAACGTGGTTTTTTAATTGGTACCGGCTTGGCAGTAATAAGCGGGGCCGCCTGTTTTTCATCAGTCGTCTATATGAATTTTTGGCTCCTGGCACTTGGCGGACTAATATTTGGCTTTTTTGCGGGCTTCGCTACGTTGTACCGTTTTGCCGTAGCTGACGGAATTTCCGATAAAAACCGCAGTATTGCAATCTCGCTCGTGCTTGCGGGTGGGGTGTTTTCGGGCTTTGCGGGGGCTGGACTGGCTATTTGGGGAGAAAATATGGTTCCCGCAAACTGGTATCAGGGCGGGATCAAACAATTTGGCGGTACCTTTCTGTTCCTGACCGGGACAGCCGTGGTAGCCGCAGTCATACTCCTTTTTCTCCGGATTCCGAATTTAACAAAAGCCCAACTCGCCGGCCCTCAACGCCCGATTCTAATTATAATGAAGCAACCGATCTTCATCGCCGCCGCCGTGTCAGCAACCATTGCTCAAAGCGTTATGAATTTCTTGATGACCGCCACACCTATTGCCATGATTTCTATTTGCGGACACAGTTTCAGCTCAACCGCCAATGTTATAGCTTGGCACTCATTCGCCATGTTTGCCCCTGGTTTCTTCACGGGCTTTTTAATCCGCCGTTTCGGGGAGGTATCGATCATCATGATAGGCCTTTTATTGGAGGCCGCCTGTATTGGCTTTGCGCTGTCGGGGGTAGCTGTCTTCGACTTCTGGCTGTCGATGTTTCTGTTGGGGGTAGGTTGGAATTTTGCTTTCACTGGTTCAACGAGTCTTATGACAACCGCCTACACCCCCGCAGAGCGGGCCAAAACCCAGGGCATGATGAACCAAATCATTTATACAGTGGTCGCATTAGCTGCTTTGTCGTCCGGGGCGTTCATTCACTTCTTCGGATGGAACTGGGTAAATATCGGCGCAACACCGCTCATAATAACCGCAGCAGCTGTTATGTTTTGGTATGCGGTTAAGTCAAAGAAAACCGAGACAACGTAAAATTCGGCCAGTACTTGCACAAATTGCAAAAATAGTGAACTCTCTCCAACGCTGATATATTAAGATATCCGAAAATGGGGAGTTCAAGATGAAGAAATCAGTAATGACAGCGGCTGCCATGGCGGTCTGCGGCGGGTTGTTAGCAATCCCGGCCGCCCAAGCTAAGGAAGTTACACTAAAGGGGATTTCCGGTTGGCCAAAAAGTTTTCCAATGGTAGCGAAGGACTTCCTACCATTTATTGACGAAGCAAATAAGCGTGGCAAAGGGCACTTTAAAATTAAGTGGACCGGCGGTGCCGAGCTTGGAAAGCCACCAGCGCAAGCCAAGGGTTTCAAAGCGGGTATCTATGACGTTATGTATACAGCTGCAAGTTATCTTCGGGGCATGATCCCGGAAGTCGACGCATTGTCAGCAAATACGATTAAGCCATGGGACGCGCGCAAGAGTGGCGGAATGGCTATATTGAACAAAGCCGTCAGCAAACGCATGAAAGGTATTATCCTAACGCATACCGCATCAAGCGTTCAATTCCAGTTGTACCTTCGTAAAAAACCTACGATTGGACCGGACGGCGTGGTGTCACTTAAAGGCTTTAAAATGCGTTCCGTTCCAATTTATGACGGTTTTCTCAAAGGCCTGGGCGCTACAACAATGACGGTTCATGTCCCAGAAATTTATGAGGCTCTTCAGCGCGGTGTTGTTGATGGGTTCCCATTTCCAAATCTCTGGACGCGAAAATTTAAATGGCAGAAATTTGTTACACATACCATTCATCCTTCTTTCTACCAGATAGAAGCGTGCACGTTCATCAGTAATAAGGCGCTGAACAAACTATCCGCCGAAGGCAAACAGATTATGCTTAAAGTTGGCGAGGACTGGGAAAGAGTGTCCGCGAATATTTGGGGACCAAAAGTTGCCAAAGAACGCGTAATCTACAGAGATGGTGGAGCCAAGGAAATTGTTATGACAGGTGCCGCTGCTAAGAAGTACCTTGATATGGCAAATGAAACACCAATCGCAAGATTGAAAACGGTTAATTCACCCGAAGCGAAGGAGCTCAGCAAGCTCTTTCACGGGCAATAATATACGGCCTACTGTGACGGCCTTGTGCAATCTTGCGCAAGGCCGTTTACATTCCTAAAATCTCGATATGACATTAATTTCGAAGGCTTATTATAAATTGATCCTGAGCCTCGCTGTAATTGGCGGGGTGTTATTAGCAGTTGTCTTTGTGGGTATAATCCTCGACGTCACAATTCGCTCGATAGGGTTCAATTCTCTTCAATGGTATAGCGCCGTCGCAGAATATAGCCTTTTCTTTTGTACTATGTTTGCCGCTCCTTATCTGGTCCGGCATAAGGGCCACGTCGTCGTCGAATCCCTGAGACTTGCGATGCCGGGAATGGTCCGGGCCGTCGTCGCTAAAGTTGTTTACGCGGTCTGTATTATTCTCTCTCTACTATTTGTTTATTACGGCCTGCTTGAAGTCATTGACGCAATTAAAACCGGCGAAGAAGACCTTCGGTCTATCGATATGCCAAAATGGCTCTTAATGATTCCCTTTCCAATCGGTTTTTCGCTGATTGCTATTGAGTTTTTAAGGTATTTGCTTGGTTTTGATACCTACTACACGGATAAAGTCGGATCCGGGGAATCTATTTAATGGAAATACTAACAGAATGGTATTCCATCGCTGGCTTCCTTGTCGGCATGATTATCGGCTTGATGCTGTTGGGCTTTCCGGTCGCCTTTGCTTTTTTGACGACTAATATTATTGGCGCAACCATTTTTATGGGAGACGGTACGATCCTCAGCAGTCTCGACGCCATGCCTCTTTTGGTGTCAAACGCCGTCGACTCCGTAGCTATGTTTGCACTAATACCCGTGCCTCTTTTCATCATCATGGGTGAACTCTTCTTTCACACGGGCTTGGCCGTTAGAGTGTTTGACGCGCTCGATCGTTGCTTTGGGCGATTGCCGGGTCGCCTCTCCTACATAACTGTGGCAGGTGGAACCATTTTTGCGACCTTGTCTGGATCCACAATGGCCAACACCGCGATGATGGGGTCCTTGATGGTCCCTGAAATGACAAAACGAGGGTACAAAGGTCACATGTCTATGGGGCCAATCTTGGGTACTGGCGGCCTCGCGATGATCATTCCGCCCTCAGCTTTAGCTGTCCTGTTAGCGAGCCTCGCGGAAATCGACATTGGTGGCCTACTGATCGCTGGCGTCATACCCGGTCTCATAATGGCCGTGCTCTACTCAATCCTCATTTATATGCAAGTCAAAATAGATCCAGAGGCGGCGCCGGAATACACGGTTGAAAAGTCGACCGTCGGCGAGATGATTTGGTCACTCATAGTCAATGTTCTTCCAATGGGATTTATTATTTTCTGCGTTATTGGCCTGATTATCCTGGGGATAGCAACGCCGACGGAAGCTGCGGGCTTCGGCGCGTTGGGCGTGATGATCCTGGCGGCTCTGTTTCGTGTTCTGACTTTTGAGGTCCTCTACAAATCTTTTGCCGGAGCGTTGAGGGTCACAGGAATGGTTCTCCTAATCATTATGGCCTCCACGACCTTTAGCCAACTCCTCGCCTTCTCAGGAGCGAGTGCCGGGTTAATTGAATGGGCTACCCAGGTTGAAATGGCCCCGGTAGTCATACTTCTCATAATGTTTGCTGTGCTTATCGTGCTTGGAATGTTCATGGACCAGGTTTCCATGATGCTTTTGACTGTGCCAATTTTCTTCCCCCTGGCAGAATCGCTGCAATTTGATTTGGTTTGGTTTGGGCTCATAATGCTGTTGGCATTGGAAATCAGCCTCACGACACCCCCATTTGGGCTTTTGTTATTCGTGATGGTCGCCGTCGCCCCGAAAGGCACGACCTTATGGCAGGTTGCAAAAGCGGCAGCACCATACATCTGTTGCGCATTAATTGTCCTCGTTCTGCTGATCATTTTTCCGCAATTAGCGCTATACCTGCCCAGCCTCATGAATAAATAGTGAAATGGATGTTGCCGCCCGCAACCTGACCACTGCCAATTCTGAAATTGGAAAATCTCATCCACGCCTGATGGCGCGTCGAGCGGTTGAGGGCCGCGGACGTCACGTGGACGATCTCTCGCTGCCACGAACCGTGGAGGTTGCGTATGTCCGAAGTCCTTTCGCACACGCCGATATAAAAGGATTTGAAGTTCGTTCTGCACGAGAACTGCCAGGCGTAATCGAAGTGTTCACGGGCCCAGACATCGCGCAACGGATGACCCCTTGGCTCGGTGTTATGGAAAATCAACCCGCCTTAAGATCTGTTCCGCAATACGCTTTAGCGGTTGACCGGGCTCTTTGGCAGGGAGAACCCGTAGCCGCGGTTGTCGCTGAAACACGTGCCATCGCAGAAGATGCGGTAGACAAAGTCGAGGTGGAGTGGGTCGAACGCCCCGCTGCGGCCGACATGGCCTTAGCGCTCGATCCAAACGAACCCGTCATTCATCCGGAACTTTCCAACAACAAAATGTATGAACGCGTTGTGGACAATGGCGACGTCGACGCCGCGTTCGCAGGGGCAACCCACGTCGTCGAGGGGACATTTGATTTCGGTCGCCATACGGGCGTGACCCTTGAACCGCGCACAATCTTGTCATCCTTTGATCAATCCGAGAACCGATTAACCGTGTACTACGGCGGGCAAGCCCCTCACATGATCCAGGTGTTATTCGCAAAGCACCTCGGACTACCAGAGAGAAATATTCGTGTCGTAACACAAGATTGCGGCGGCTCGTT
>CAZOHS010000115.1:0-8311 GCA_964579285.1 uncultured Rhodospirillaceae bacterium
TTCTTCGACGTTAGTTAAGGATGCTTTCTTTTTGGATAAAGCGATGTGTTCTCGCTTTTCAATACATATTTTAGTAAGGGTGTCACTCATATAGTTCGGCTTCCTCCTCATCTAATATTACCTCCTGAGAAATTTCAGCCATCCGTCTGAGTGCAGTTTGGGCCTTTCCATCATCGATAGAAGCTTCAGCGATACTGACGCCTTCCTTCAAGTTTTCTGCAACACCTGCCACGATTAATGCGGCAGCGGAGGTAAATAAAATAGTATCGCGGTAGGCGCCAGGTTCCCCATGTAATACTGCTAGTAGTGCTTCCGCGTTATATTCCGCATCTCCACCTTGAAGCTGTGATATATCGCAGCGTTTTAGACCAGCGTCTTCTGGGTTCACTTCAAAACTTTCAACCTTTCCATTCTCGAGTGAGGCCACCATCGCGGGACCGTTTGTCGCAAGCTCATCGAGGCCGCCGGCGCCGTGAACCACCCAAGCACGTTTTGCTCCGAGCTCCGCCAGTACCAGTGCGATTGGGGTTACCCATTCTGGAGCGAAAACTCCCACCATCAACCGATCAACCATGGCTGGATTAGAAAGTGGTCCAAGCATGTTAAAAACTGTTCGAATTGCGAGTTCGACCCTGGGGCCTGCGACGTGCCGTGTTGCACTATGATGCCGGGGAGCCATCATAAAACCAATTTTTGCTTCGCTAATTGATTTTTCGATAAGACGCATATCAGCGTCTATATTTACCCCCAACGCATTCAAAACATCAGCGGCACCGGATTTTGATGAAAGTGCCCGATTCCCATGTTTTGCGACGGGGACGCCACATCCCGCTACAGTGAGTGCAGCGGCGGTAGAAATGTTTAAAGTTCCGCTTCCATCACCGCCTGTCCCAACAACGTCAATAGCGTCAGAGGGAGCATTTACTTTGAGAGCCTTTCGTCGCATTACATTGGCTGCGGCGGCTATTTCTGTGACTGTTTCTCCACGCATTCTAAGGCTCATTAAAAATGCGCCAATTTGGGCTGGGGTAGCCTCGCCTGACATGATCATATCAAAAGCTGCTTCGGCCTTTGTACTGTCTAATTCATGACCGCCGGCTACCAGCGCTAAAATCTCTTTAAAATGCATATAGGCCCCGTGAAATAAATGTTTCGACCCTACTTAAGCAGCTCGTCGTGGTGGTTTAGTACGTTATATTAACAAGCTACGAAATGCTTTTTTACTGAATTGTTTTGATTTCAATTTGTCGCGACTAGATAACTTAATGAGGAAAAGTCGGTTATTAAAGTTTATAAATATTTTGCTTTATATTTCGGAAGCACTTTGGTTGAGGTTGGCTTTGAATATAATTAATAAAAAACTAAACTAACGAACCCGTTAAAACCGGTTTTGGACATAACACTTTAGGGATAAAAATTGATACGAAAGTGCGATAACGCAGATTTTCACGCTCTGCTTACAATCATCAATGATGGGGCGCAAGCTTATAAGGGGGTTATCCCGGTAGATAGTTGGCAGGACCCTTATATGTCGTCAGAGTATCTTCGTAATGAAATTTCTTCGGGTATAGAATTTTCGGGTTATGAGTTGGGTGGTAGCCTCGTAGGGATAATGGGACTTCAAACACGTGAAGGTGTAATTCTGATTAGGCATGCGTACGTGCGGCACGACAGACAAAGGAGAGGCATTGGAACTAGTCTATTAGGGCACCTGATAACCTCGGTGGACAAACCAATTCTCATAGGAACGTGGCGTTCTGCTATTTGGGCCTTACGATTTTATGAGAAAAATGGTTTCAGTGTTGTCCCGGATATGGAAAAAAACAGACTTTTAAAAAAATATTGGGATATCCCTTTCAGGCAAACCGAGGCGTCGGTCGTGTTGGCCGACGACCGAGCACTAAAAACGATTGTTAGGGGTATACCTGAGTTACCTATTCACAACCGCGGGGGGACTGAAAACCTCTAGGATGGATTGAAGACAATATTGGAAAGTTTATGGCCCAGAATTGGAAAAATATTTTTGAAGTGCGGCTTTATTTATTGAGACGGAATATTCTTTGTGTAACGCTTTTGCGTACTGCTGAAGTACGTCATTGCTGAGTGCGGAGGACACCACTTTCTGCAATTCGTCAAAATTCTTTCTATATGCAGCTTTTTGCGGAATTTTAATATCGATTAGACGGGCAACAGCGTAACCTTCAGCTGTTTGAGCTATCACAACATCACCTTTTTTGGCCTTAAATAATCTGGGTAATATCTCCTGAGGTATAATTTTGGAACCTCTCGCTCCGAAGCGAGAAATGGGGTCAGTTTTAACGGAGGTGAGGCCAAAGGTTTTTGCCAATTCTTTAAGGGTGGTGACGGTTTTCGCCCTGTTTTGTATTTTCTGTGCTGTTTTTTTTGCCAGGTCGTTCAGTTGCTTATTTTGCCATGCGTCTTCCACAAGTTTTCGTACTTTACTAAGTTCCTGCTTTTTTGGGGGTGTTATTTTATCCACCCTTACCAAGAAATAACCACCCGCCGGTGTTTCTATTAGTTCGCTGGTTTCATCTTCCTTTAGATTAAAAGCAGTTTGTATGAAGCGGGGGTCATCGGGAATAGCTTTTATCTTCCCGCCCGAGGTGCTGCTACCTGTGACGTCCATAAATTCTGTTTGATGAATTTTCATTCCTAGCTCTCGACCAACGTTGTCGATTGAAGCACCTCCTGCCAAGGTATCTTCTATCTTGTCTGCCCGTTTTATTAGGACGTCTACTGCCATTTCTCTGGAGATATCCGCGGCTAATTCTCTCTGAACTTCTTCGAGGGTAGGTGTCCTTCCAGATTTTATATTTACAACCTTGATTATGTGCCATCCCAGTGGTGTCTTTATGGGTTCAGAGATCGTATTACGGCTTAACAAGAATGCGCTGTTGGCCAATTTAGGAAGTAGATCGCGTTTTGAGACGAACCCAATGCTGGTTTTTTTTGGTGGGCCATGTTCGCTCCGCAACCCCTCTATCGAAAAGTTTTGCCTGTTGGAGAGGACAGCATAAGCTTTCCTGGCATCAGATTCTTCTTTAAATAACAATTGTTCTAGGTCTCTGGTCTCCGGCACGACTAGCGAGCTTAATCTATCTTCATATTCCTCACTGATGCGTTCCTTTGAAGGTGAGAGGTCCTTTGCAATCTCCTTAGGATCAAGGTTAAGGACTGACATTTTACGATATTCCGGCGACATGAAGTAGGCTGAATGTTTGTTCAAGTAATCTTTAAGGTCGGCATCTTTAGCAATTCGGGTGTTTTTGGTTCTTTGCCGTTTGATAAGAATAATTTCTGCTATTCTCCGCTCGTTTTGGTGTTGAAATAGAATATTGGTTAATTGAGGAGGTGCGAGGGATCCAGACGAGAGGATCCCAGTTATGTACGTACGTTGCAGGTCCTGTTTAACCGAGGCAACGTAAGTTGCCTCACTCAGTCCATTGTTCGCTATTAATGTACGAAAAACAGAGGGGTCAAACTCGCCTAGATTATTTCGGAAAGCAGGTTCTTGTCTGATTTTGGCACGAATAATTTCATCGCTAACTATCAAACCTAAGTCATTAGCTTGTAATTCAAACAATCTTTTATCAATTATGCTATTTAGGGTAATCTGGGCTAAACCGAGCTTTTGAGCCTGTTTACTGTCGATATTTCCGATGCGAGACCTGATCTCGTTTAGTTGTTGACGGTATCTTTTTTGAAATTGTCTCTGTGTGATTTTTGTATCACCAACGGTTGCCACTTCATCGGGGTTGGATATAACGCCAACCATATCACCAACCCCCCAAACTGCGAAACTGAGTATTAGCAATGAGGCAAGAACAATCATCACGTATTTTCCAACGCCTTTTTTCATACTCTCGAGTAGCATTAAAACTTCCCGCTAATGGTTGTTGATAATGAAATTACAATTCGCTGCATAATAGGGTTTGGCTTTGCTAGCGGCAAGATTGTCTGGTCAGATTGGCACTTGCTTTTGGATGCTACTAAGTATTGTGTTAACGTTCCTGGGAGTAAAAATTCAAGGTCATAATGAACGATACACGCGGGCGACTGATTGCAGGCAATTGGAAAATGCATGGGAATATAGCCTTTGTGGAAAATTTTTCCAATGAGATCGTGAAACTTGTTTCTGGTTTTAAATGGGGCAATTTAGAGTTGTTGTTATGCCCACCGAGTCCGTACTTGAAAACTATTTGCGATATCCTTGCCAGCTCCTCAATTTGTGTTGGGGGCCAGGACTGTCATGCTGATAGAAATGGCGCTTACACAGGAGACGTTTCTGTGGAGATGTTAGTGGATGTTGGGTGTAAATATGTGATAACGGGCCACTCTGAGAGACGTGATCGGCACGGAGAACCCAACGGTCTTGTGCGCAGAAAAACAACGGCGGCCCAAACAGGTGGGCTTATTCCAATTCTTTGCGTTGGCGAAAGGCTTGAAGATAGAAAAAGGGGCGACGCTGTAGAGACAATTCTTAGGCAATTGAAAGAATGCCTTCCGGAAGCGTCAAGTGGGAAAAACATTGTCGTCGCTTACGAACCAGTGTGGGCTATTGGTACGGGCAAGATCCCTAAAATTAGTGAGATTGCTGAGGTGCACCTAGCGATCCGTGAGGCATTGTATGATCTAGTATCAGATCCTGAATCATTACGTATTTTGTATGGCGGATCCGTAAAGCCGGATAACGCTGAGGATATTCTTTCTGTCTCCAACGTCGACGGTGCGTTGGTGGGAGGCGCGAGCCTAAAAACGGACGAGTATTGGACCATAGACGAGGCATGTTGGAAAGATTGAGAAATAGAATTAAAATCTCTTTCCAAAAAGGTTTAATACGATTAAACGTCGGGACTCTACGAAAGAAAGAAGGCATGATTGAAGTCCTTTTAGTTCTCCATATTATTTTGGCGCTCTCCCTTGTCGGTATTGTTCTTGTGCAGAGAAGCGAGGGGGGCGCTTTAGGTATGGGCGGTGCCACAATGGGCGGTTTGATGACAACTCGAGGGTCTGCAAACTTACTGACGCGTGCAACCGCTGTAGTCGCTGCTTGTTTTATCGCGAGCAGTCTCGCTTTAGCAATTTTGTCGTCTTCGAATCAGAAACCCAAATCGATAATTGATACTGGAACGAGCACTGTTATTGATAAACCGTTGGCAAAGCCGGCGGGGCCTGCGGTTCCGGTCGCAAAGTAGACGCTGCTAACAAAAATTATTTTTTTAGTTTTCGTGCTCTGATCCCTTTCAATAGGGTAGTGAAGTACTGTACATTGCCGGTCCATGACGCGGTTTGTTTTCATCACCGGCGGCGTGGTCTCTTCATTGGGAAAGGGCTTAGCTTCTGCATCGCTTGGGGCGCTTCTGCAGGCTCGTGGTTATAAAGTAAGGTTGCGAAAATTTGATCCTTATTTGAATGTTGACCCTGGGACCATGAGCCCAACCCAACATGGGGAAGTATACGTCACGGATGACGGGGCGGAGACCGACCTAGATCTAGGACATTATGAGCGGTTTACAGGCGTTCCCGCCAGGCGGAGTGACAATGTAACGACGGGACGCATTTACACGAACGTTATAGAGAAGGAACGTCGAGGAGATTATTTAGGGGCAACGGTACAGGTCATTCCCCATGTAACAGATGCTATTAAAGAGTTCGCCTTAAGTGAAATAAATGATGAAGATTTTGTTTTGTGCGAAATTGGTGGAACTGTAGGTGATATCGAAAGCCTCCCGTTTCTAGAGGCAATTCGACAACTGGGTAATGAATTAGGCCGAGACCGCACAATGTTTATCCACCTTACGCTTGTTCCCTATCTTAAGTCGGCGGGTGAAATAAAGACCAAGCCAACACAGCACTCTGTTAAAGAACTTCAGAGTGTCGGGATCCAACCGGATATGATCCTCTGTAGATGCGAGCAAGATATTCCCGCCGAAGAAAGACGTAAAATTTCTCTGTTTTGTAACGTGCCAGTCGAAAACGTTATTAGCGCACCGGACGTTGGAACCATTTACGAGGTGCCGGTCAGCTATAATAAGCGCGGTATGGATCGCCAATTAGCGCGCCATTTCAACTTAAAGGAAAATGACAACGAACTCGACTTAGCGCGCTGGACGGGAATTGTGAATAGGACGAAAAACCCGGAAGCTGAAGTTACTGTCGCGGTAGTCGGTAAATACACAAACTTGCTTGATTCATATAAATCACTCTCGGAGGCATTGGTCCACGGCGGTATTGCGAACAATGTTCGCGTCAAGATGGATTGGATTGATTCGGAAATATTTGAGTCGGAAGGGGCTGTACATCTATTATCTAAAGTAGAGGGTATTCTTGTTCCTGGTGGGTTTGGTGAACGTGGTGCCGAGGGTAAAATTGCGGCTGCTAAATTCGCAAGAGAACACAATGTGCCGTATTTTGGGATTTGTTTTGGAATGCAGATGGCCGTTATTGAAGCTGCACGTAATATGGCGGGTATTGAGACTGCAGGTTCCACGGAATTTGGTGACTGTGGTGATGCAATTATTGGTTTAATGACAGAGTGGGCGCGGGGCAACGCGGTGGAACGTCGTGAAGAGAATGATAACAAGGGGGGCACAATGCGGTTAGGTGCCTATGATTGTATTCTCGAAGAGGGTACGCTGGTAAAAGGAATTTATAACAATACCAAAATTAGTGAGCGGCATCGGCACCGGTATGAAGTAAATGTAGCATACAAAGGTAGGTTGGAGGCGGTTGGAGTTTGTTTTTCGGGTCTCTCTCCAGACGGGGTGCTACCCGAGATTATAGAACTTCCAAGCCACCCGTGGTATGTCGGGGTCCAATTTCATCCGGAATTGAAATCTAAACCATTTTCGCCTCACCCACTTTTTGCTTCGTTTGTTCAGGCGGCATTTGAGCATTCACGACTAGTGTGATTCATGACTGATTTAATAACGATTAAAGTTGGGAATTTGCAAATTGGGAATGATAGGCCGTTCGTACTTATTGCGGGACCCTGCTTGCTCGAAGGTAAAAATCACGCGTTAGAAATGTCCAGCGCGTTAACAGAAATTACGTCGAAACTCGGAATTGGTTTCATCTATAAAACGTCATTTGATAAAGCAAACAGAACATCGTTAGAAAGTGCGCGCGGACTAGGGATAGATGAAAGCCTTCCAATTTTAGATGAAGTGCGCGAGACAATTGGGTGTCCAGTGTTAACCGATGTGCATCTTCCCGAACAGTGTGAACGTGTTGCAGGCACTGTCGACGTTTTGCAAATCCCGGCGTTTCTCTGTCGTCAAACCGATCTAATAATTGCAGCGGCTAGGACCGGTAAACCGGTAAATATCAAAAAGGGGCAATTTTTAGCCCCTTGGGATATGGAGAATGTGGTGCAAAAGGCTGTTTCTGTGGGGAACAACAAAGTTATGGTCTGCGAGAGAGGAGCATCATTTGGATACAATGCATTGGTGTCCGATATGCGCTCTATACCCATACTCGCGCAAAACGGTCGACCGGTAATCTATGATGCCACCCACTCTGTGCAGCAGCCAGGTGGCCAAGGAACTACGTCAGGTGGTCAGCGAGAATTTGTGCCGGTTTTAGCTCGCGCGGCAGCTTCAATCGGGGTGGCTGGAATTTTTATGGAGACGCATCAGGACCCTGACAATGCACCGTCAGACGGGCCAAATATGATTTCAATTAAGGCTTTACCGTCAATTTTGGAAACGCTTATGCAAATTGACCGTGTAGCCAAGGAAAGCCCTGTAAAGATCTAGCGCTGTAACGTTGCGCTAGCACCGGGCTAGCTGTATCTATGAATGTTCCCCTTTTCGATCTATCGAGGTAAAAATCATGTCAGCAATTTTACGTATTCATGGCCGAGAGATCCTAGATTCTCGCGGTAATCCCACGGTAGAGGTTGAGGTAGAATTGGAATCAGGTGGGAGGGGCAGATTTGCGGTGCCGTCTGGTGCATCTACTGGTGTTCATGAAGCTGTTGAACTTCGGGACCATGACACAAATAGATACGGTGGCAAGGGTGTTCTAAAAGCTGTGACATCTATTACTGGAGAGATTTCCGATCATTTAGTGGGAATGGATCCTGGTGATCAAAAAAATATAGATGAACGGCTAATAAAACTGGATGGAACCGAAAACAAAGGGCGTCTCGGTGCAAATTCGATATTGGGAGTAAGTATTGCTGTTGCCAAAGCGGTCGCTGATGAGAAGGGTCTCCCATTTTATAGATATGTGGGAGGGGAGTCCGCGTGTCTTTTGCCGGTGCCCATGATGAACATTGTCAACGGTG
>CAZOHS010000116.1:0-8255 GCA_964579285.1 uncultured Rhodospirillaceae bacterium
ATTATTTGCATAGTAACTCGTTATGATGTCGTATTTATGATTATTATCGCTATCGGGTCAAACCTACCACATCCGGTGCACGGCCAACCTATTCAAGCGTGTAAAAGTGCGGTATCGGCGATTGCTGCATGTGGCTGCGTAATTTTGAAACAATCTCGCTGGTATCGAAGTGCAGCCGTTCCAGAATCAAGCCAACCAGACTTCATAAACGGTGTAATCGGAATATCTAGTGGTTTATGCCCTTCAGAATTAATGAAAAAATTACACATAATAGAGGCCAAATTTGGACGTGAGAGATCGGTACCTAATGCCGCGCGTGTTCTGGATTTAGATCTCGTGGCCTACGATAATGTTGTGCGGAAGGAACCAGAGTGGCCTTTAGTTCCTCACCCTCGAATGTCGCAAAGGCCATTTGTTTTATATCCTATCCGCGATATTATGCCTGCTTGGAGGCACCCGGCCACCGGCATTGATTTGGATGACCTTATTTCAGCGTCATCTCAGGGCTTCAATTGTGCACCAATCGTAAGAACTGGGGTTCACGAATAAGGCGAATTGCTTGCTTTTTTTGTGGTCTGACCTTATACACCGCAATCGTGTAAAATCTAAGGAAAACCAAAGATGGCTAGGGTCACGGTAGAAGATTGCGTTCTGAAAGTTTCTAATCGTTTTCAATTAGTAATGATGGCGGCTCAACGCTCTAGAGTGCTTTCGGTTGGTGGCGAATTAACGGTGGAAAGAGACAACGATAAAAACCCGGTTGTTGCGTTGCGGGAAATTGCTGAAGAGACTATCCCGTTGGAAGAGCTAGAAAATGATGTGATAGAGGGTCTTCAACGCAACATCGACGTCGATGAACCAATAGAGACGGATGATGATGAGGTATTAGACGTTGCTGAAGCGCTCAACGAATTAACTGCCCTTGTGGATGGCGACGACGCGGTGCGTGTCGCGGAGCCCGTCCGTCCAAAAGTGGCTTCGGACGATCCAATGTCTGGAATGATATCCGGTTTTGAAGACGTCACTATAGAGGACGTCAAAAAAGAAGATTAGTCATGAGTGTCGGGTCGTGACTATACGATCCTCTTCTCAAAGAGGTTTAGCCAGAGGCGTTGGTGTCTATTGTGGTGCAAGTTGATGCTCAGGCAACACGAGCTGGTAGAGCGAGTTAAAGGCTACGATCCCTCGGTAGATGTGGACGCGCTTAATCGGGCTTACTTATTCTCGATGGAGGCGCACCGTTCTCAAACCCGCGCGTCCGGAGATCCCTATTTTTACCACCCAGTCGAAGTTGCTGGAATTCTCACACAATATAGGCTCGACACGGCATCTATTGTAACGGGTTTGTTGCATGATACGGTGGAAGATACTATCGCCACCGTTGGTGAGATAGAACGTTTATTCGGTCCTGAAGTTGCGCGCTTGGTTGACGGGGTGACCAAACTATCAAGGCTGGAGCTTCAGTCACCAGATACACAGCACGCAGAAAATTTTCGTAAATTACTGCTTGCAATATCCGATGACATTAGAGTGTTACTAGTCAAGCTCGCTGACCGATTGCATAACATGCGGACCCTCCACCATATTGAAAATACCTCAAAACGTGTTCGAATAGCGCGTGAAACAATGGAGATTTATGTGCCGTTGGCGGAGCGAATTGGAATACAGGAAATTAAGGATGAGCTCGAGGATATGGCCTTTCGTGAGCTTCATCCTGACGTCTCAACCTCCATCATAAGTCGGTTAGAATTTCTAAAAAATCAAGGTACTGACGTGGTGAGTGATATTTCTGAAGAAATAAAGCGGACCTTAGCTGAAGCTGACATAGAAACCTGGATATCGGGTCGTACAAAGCGGCCGGTTTCAATTTGGCGAAAAATGCAAAGGAAAAACGTCGAATATGAACAGCTGACAGATATCATAGCATTTAGGGTCGTGGTTGCCTCTATCGAGGATTGCTATCGCGCTCTTGGGATAATACATACCCAATATCGTATGATCCCTGGCGAATTTGACGACTATATTTCGACGCCAAAGTTAAATGGTTATCAATCGCTCCATACTGCTGTGATCGGACCAAAGATGAACCGGATTGAAATTCAAATTCGTACAACCCAAATGCATGAAGTCGCTGAACTTGGGGTTGCGGCCCATTGGCAATATAAACAAGGCGCTGCGCTGACTGAAGGAAAACGTTACAGGTGGGTGCGCCAACTTCTTGATATACTTGAGAATTCTAACAATCCGGATGAATTTCTTGCACATACTAAATTAGAGATTTTTCCTGATCAGGTGTTTTGTTTTACTCCTAAGGGTGAAATCATAAATTTACCCCAAGGGGCGACAGCAATAGACTTCGCCTATGCTGTCCATTCGGAAGTTGGAGACCGTTGCGTTGGTACTAGGATTAACGGCAAAATGGCGCCCCTGCGCACTAAAATACGAAACGGGGATCAAGTAGAAGTATTGACCTCCATGGATGGCACACCATCTCCCACGTGGGAGCAGTGGGTAGTGACCGGCAAGGCGCGGGCAAGAATTAGAAGATATGTTCGAAGCGAGCGACGTGATGAGTTCACTAAGCTTGGTCAGGCTATCTACAGTAGAGCCCTGAGAGGTATTGGGATTACAAACGATATCGTAGCACCCTCTGCTGTGCTTAAGAGATTTAATGCGGCGACGATGGAGGAGCTTGCCGCTGTAATCGGTAGCGGAGAAGTTTCAGTTACGGAAATAGTTTCTTTGTTAGGTGAGGTTGGCGCTATCGATGCTGCGGACGCTAAGCTATTGAAGGGAAAGGAAGGTTCTATTCAACCCGGGGATGCGACTTATAAGAATGACGGGCAATCCGGAAAAATTCCATTACGAGGATTAACTCCCGGAATGGCGGTCCATTACGCGAATTGCTGTCATCCATTACCTGGAGATAAGATAGTTGGTATCTTGACCCCTGGAACTGGCGTTTCCATTCACACACACGATTGTGAAAGCCTTGATAGCTTCACCAACGCACCAGAAAGATGGGTCGACGTGAGTTGGGACATCGGGCCTGAGACTCACGTCGGTCGAGTTAAATTAGTTGTTGCCAACGAGCGCGGTGCACTGGGCGCGTTGACCACGGTTATAGGAAAAAACCTTGGTGATATAAATAATCTGCGAATAACAAGTAGGTCTGAGGACTTTTTTGCAATGGTTTTAGACATCGAGGTCCAAGACACTGGGCATCTAAATGATATTGTAGCCGCCCTCCGATCCATCCCGGAAATCACTTCTGTGGACCCTGACGAATGAGTGAAGTGTCATATTGGAAAATATCAAAGACTAATTTTGTTTCAGAAATTCAATTTGGGCAAGTGACTAAAGTATTGGGTTTTCCGCATAAAAGTTTGGTAGGGTCGTAGGATATGCAAGAGCAATCATTGCGGCTTGGCGTAAATATTGATCATATTGCGACCGTCCGAAACGCTCGCGGGGGAGACAACCCAGACCCTATTCGTGCTGCTCACTTAGTGGCTAATTGCGGTGCCGAAGGTATTACTGCGCACCTCCGGGAAGATCGACGACACATAACAGATCATGATATCTCTAGGCTGGTATCAGAAACATCGTTGCCCCTAAATTTAGAAATGGCGGCGACTGAAGAAATGCTGCAGATAGCTTTACGATACAAGCCAAATGCGGTTTGTATCGTTCCCGAGAAGCGGGAGGAAAGAACAACAGAAGGTGGTTTGGAGATTTTAGGTAAAAGGTCTTACTTAGAGGGTTTCGTGCGGCAGCTCGGTGATGCAGGAATTCGGGTGTCATTATTTATAGAACCTGACCCATACCAGGTTGAAGCCGCGTGCTCGATTGGCGTCCCAGTCGTAGAATTGCATACGGGCGCGTATTGTGAGACTTGGAAGGATGGTTGGGAGAGAGAATATGCTCGCATACAGTTGGCCGCAGAACGAGCAGAAGAATTGGACTTGGAATGCCATGCTGGTCACGGATTAGACTTTGATAATGTAGGTCCCATAGCGTCAATTCCGACTTTGGTAGAGCTAAACATAGGTCACTTTTTGATTGGGGAAGCGATTTTTATTGGACTTGAGAGGTCGATTAGAAAAATGCGACTAGTGATGGATAAAGCGCGGCATGGATGATTGGAGTAGTGGGCAGAGTACGCAAACAAGGTGTTCAAGCTAAATGATCCTCGGTATAGGAACTGATCTTATAGACATTCGGCGGATTCAACGAACATTGGATCGTTTTGGTGAGAGGTTTACTGCTCGCTGTTTTACCACAACAGAGAGAAATAAGTGTAATGCGAGGCTCTTAAGGGCAGCGAGCTATGCCAAAAGATATGCTGCTAAAGAGGCGTGTTCCAAAGCGCTAGGGACAGGCTTACGCAGTGGTGTTTTTTGGCGAGATATGGGCGTTTTTAACCTGCCCAGCGGCAAACCAACTATAAAACTTACCGGCGGCGCTTTAAGCCGCCTTCAAGAGATGAAACCGGAAGGAATGGATGCGCAAATAGATTTAACTATTACGGACGAAGAACAGCTTGCGTACGCGACGGTCATAATATCGGCGAACAATCCACATGAAAACTTGACATGATAGGGTTGAGGCTCCTAAACGCGGCAAACAAACTTGATCCACTTATTAATTCCCTCAATTTCAACATCAAATTCGATTACTTTGCGATATGACGAAAAAAAACCGGTCAGGCGGCATCTGGGATACTGTTAAAACACTAATCTACGCCGTCTTAATAGCGCTTTTTATCCGGACCTTCGGGTATGAGCCGTTTAATATACCTTCGGGTTCGATGGTTCCCTCCCTTCTGGTAGGGGATTATCTTTTTGTCTCGAAATATAGCTATGGATATAGCCGTCATTCGTTGCCATTGAGTTTACCTTTGATACCCGGAAGAATATTTGGCTCCGTCCCCGAGCGCGGCGACGTTGCCGTCTTCAAGCTCCCAAAAGATAATAAAACGGATTACATAAAACGAATTATCGGACTGCCGGGAGACAGAATCCAGGTCCTTAACGGGCGACTAATTATTAATGATAAAATTGTACCAAGACAATCTATTAGACCCTATAAGGTCCGAGGTGTACTGGGGTCGATAGGGCGCGTCGCGCAATATGAGGAAATGCTGCCGGATGGGCACAAACACCTTATTATTGAAAAAGGCGATAATCTTTGGCTAGATAAAACGCCTATCTATACCGTTCCACCCGGACACGTATTTGCGATGGGTGATAATAGGGATGATTCTCAGGATAGTCGCGTTATGAGAGAAGTTGGATACATACCATTGGAGAATTTGGTGGGCCGAGCGGAATTCCTTTTCTTTTCTCATGACCCTGATCCAATCGGGGACAAAAGCTGGCCAATAACCGTAAGATGGTCGCGAATTTTTCAAAGTATAAAATAGGAAATAAAATCGTTGATGTCCGCTATGACAAAAAATTTGGGCTGTTTAGAAGAAATAATTAACTATACGTTTAGCGATGAATCGGTTCTGGTCCGCGCGTTAACACATTCGAGCCTAAAACAGAAAAAAAATGATCCCAGCTACGAGCGGCTAGAGTTTTTAGGCGATCGAGTTCTAGGATTGATAGTTGCTGAAATTTTGATAGAGAGATTTCCGTCCTGGACTGAGGGGCAGTTGGCGCCAAAATTAGCGTTTTTGGTCAGTGGAAAAACACTTGTAGAAGTGGCTAAACAACTGAATCTGCAGAACTTCGTCTTGATGTCTCAGGGCGAATTAACCGCCGGTACAAATTTTCGAGACTCGATATTGGGCGATTGCTGTGAAGCGTTAATTGGCGCAATATATTCTGATGGGGGGATGAAAGCGGCACGCGCTTTCATAGACACGTTTTGGTCAACGAAATTTGACGCCAGTGAACCGCGCGCCGCTAAAACAGAATTACAGGAATGGGCGCAAGGAAGGGGTATGCCATTGCCCAAGTATAAAGTAGTCGACCGCCAAGGCCCAGCACATAGGCCCATTTTTACAGTTGAGGCTTCTGTTATCGATTGCGGCGTTGTTCGAGCATCGGGGCAATCGAAACAGGCAGCGGAACAGGAAGCCGCAGCCATGCTGCTTGAACAGGTAGTTCCCCTCGGGTGACTGAAAGCAAGAGCGCTTCATCCAAATGCGGTTTTGCAGCCTTGATAGGTGCGCCGAATGCTGGAAAATCTACCTTAATGAATACGTTGCTTGGTACTAAGGTGTCGATAGTAACTCCCAAGGCTCAGACTACGCGTTCACGCATTTCTGGTGTGTTAACTTCAGACAATGCACAGCTTGTTTTTGTGGACACGCCAGGAATATTTCCCCCGCGTCGTCGTTTGGAGCGTGCCATGGTGACTGCGGCGTGGAACGGCGCATTTGACGCAGATATAATAGTTCTCTTAATCGATGTTACATCTGGTATGAGGTCAGACACCCAAAAAATTATTCACAAACTGGTAGAATCTAAAAGAACTGCTATCTGTGTACTAAATAAAATCGACCGAATTAAACGATCTAATCTACTAAAAATAGTAGAAGCACTAAAACCCAAAAATTTGTTTACTGATTACTTCATGATATCCGCGTTGAATGGTGACGGCGTAACGGATCTCAAAAATTTTTTAATTAGCCAGTTACCCAGTGGACCCTGGCATTTTCCAGAAGACCAACTCTCAGATATGAACGAAAGATTATTTGCTGCAGAAATTACAAGAGAAAAGCTGTTTTTGAACCTCCATGAAGAATTACCTTATTCATTAACTGTTGAGACTACAGGTTGGGAGGATTTTAAAAATGGTGCAGTTCGAATCGAACAGGTTCTCTATGTAGATAAAAAAAGTCATAAAGGGATTACTCTTGGGAGAGCGGGTACACGCATAAAATTAGTTCGAAGTCTTGCTCAAGTGGAGCTTAAGGATTTATTAGGCCGCGATGTTCACCTATTTTTATTCGTTAAAGTTCGTGAAAAGTGGTGGGAGGACCCCCAGCATTATCGTGACTGGGGATTGGATTTCGGCTCGTAAAACATGGAATGGTCCGATAAGGGAATAGTCCTATCGTCTCGAAAGCACGGAGAAACTGCGGCAATCGTGTCGCTCTTGACGCAGTCGCACGGACGCCACTCTGGTTTGGTTCGCGGTGGTTCAAGCTCACATGCCCGCGCAATTTATCAGATCGGCAACCTTGTTACAGCAGATTGGCGGGCGAGACTTGAGGAGCATTTAGGAACATTTTCGTGCGAGTTAGTCCAGCCCAACGCTGCTAAAATGATGGATGAAAGGTTAGGGCTTCACGCACTTATCGCTTCTACTTCAATGATAGAAAGGCTTTTACCGGAGCGTGATTCGTATCCGGAGATATTTAAAAATCTTTGTAGTTTGATCACTAAATTGACTACTCAAGATCATTGGCTGCCGGAATATATTTATTGGGAAATTGGGTTTCTCTCCGATCTTGGTTATGGCCTCGATTTCACGAGATGTGCGGCGACTGGTGTAACAGAAAACCTAGTGTTTGTGTCCCCGCGTAGTGGTGGTGCGGTTTCCCAAAAAGCTGGTGAGCAATATAAGGATAAACTATTTTCTCTTCCTCCGTTTCTACTGCGACGGGATAAAACCCCCAGTGTGTCTCAAATACTCGATGGTTTTCGGATAACAAGCCATTTCCTATCCTTGTGTGCCCGCGAAACAGGCGTAGATAACCTACCGTCCGCTCGAGGCGAGTTTATTAAGCTTTTGGCACGTTCTTAGAAATCACCGAATCGTTTAAATTGCTATACCAAGAAAATGCTGTTTTTTATTTGAAACATATTCCGCGTGGTAGTTGGAGCGAAGATACTAATGACTGACCAGATTTTGGCTGAAAATATAGAAGAAATAGAACTCTCTAATGCGCTGGGCGAACGATATTTGGCCTATGCCCTCTCGACAATTACTGCGCGATCATTGCCGGATGGCCGTGACGGCCTAAAGCCGGTTCATAGGCGTCTTCTATACGCAATGAGGCAGCTTCGATTAGATCCCGAATCTGGTTTTAAAAAGTGTGCAAGAGTAGTGGGTGATGTAATTGGTAAATATCATCCGCACGGTGACGTTGCTGTTTACGATGCGCTTGTTCGTTTGGCACAAGATTTTGCGGTACGTTACCCCCTCGTTGAGGGGCAAGGTAACTTTGGTAATGTTGACGGCGATAACGCTGCAGCTATGCGTTATACAGAGGCTCGTTTGACAGAATATGCTATGGC
>CAZOHS010000117.1:0-8243 GCA_964579285.1 uncultured Rhodospirillaceae bacterium
GCTACTTAGAGGAACAAAATATCGAAATACCTTCAATTCGAATGTCACTAGTTGGTGGAGAGCCTCTTTATCCTGAGTTAGAGGAACGTTGGCAGCACACAACAGGTTTGGCGCTGGAGCAATTTATCGGTTCGACGGAAATGTTTCACATCTACATCGGGTATCGACATGGAGTGGAAGTTCCCCGCGTGGGTGTTTTGGGAAAGGCAATACCCGGTTACGAAGTCTCTGTTCGTGACCCGGAGACATTTGAAGAAATGCCGGATGAAGAACACGGTCTTTTGTGTTCACGGGGGCCTACGTCCACCGCATATTGGAGCCCGAAGGAAATACAACGCGAAATGGTACGAAACGGCTGGAACATTGCAAAAGATACCGTCTGGAAAGACGCCGAAGGGTACATCCATTTTGTTGCCCGAGCAGACGAAATGATTGTTACCGGAGGGTTCAACGTGGCTCCCGCTGACGTCGAACAAGTGTTGGTGCAGCACCCTTCGGTTCTGGAATGCGCGTGTGTTGCATCTCCGGACGATACCGGAAACAGAATTCACGTCGTAAAAGCATTTATTGTCTTAAAAAAAGACTATAAACCCTATCAGGGATTAATTGGGGAACTCCAAGATTATTTTAAGGAAAATGGACCGCCTTTTATGTACCCACGAAAAATTGAATTTGTGACCTCACTCCCCAAGGGGATTACTGGTAAATTATTGAGATCAGAGTTAAGACGACGTGAACTTGAGGAATAGTCAGCACTAAAAAGAATTTTTATTTGTAGTTAAGCCCATTGGAGGAGTCATGGCACTAGGCGACGAGATTATTATAGGTACATCCATCAATAATACGATGGGAATAACTGGAAAAAGCTATGACCTAAAGCAATTGATGCACGCCGCGGTAGAGGCTGAAGCAATGGGCTTTGACGGCGTTTGGGTCCATGACGGCTTTACGGGGCGACGAACGACCGCATCGTTTTGCCCGATAAATGCATTAACCGCCGTTGCAGCACTCACGAAACGAATAAAACTGATGACTGGGATCCTGATCCCGCAGATCAGAAACCCAGTACACGTAGCGCAACAATGGGCCACCCTTTGGGAAGTGTCTGAAGGACGCGCCGTGATGGGCGCCGGCACGGGAGCGGGAAAGAACACAATTTATAAACGTCAGTTTGACGCATTAGCGGCAGTTCGCGGAAAAGACAAAAGTTCTTTGAGCCCAGAACAATTTTTCAATCAACGAACAGCGTTATTCGCCGAATGTTTAGATGTCATGAACAGGCTTTGGACAGAGGACAAGCTTGCTTATGACGGAAAGTTTTACAAATTTGGCCCTATGACCCTGGGCGTCGCCCGACCAAGCGAAAAACCTCCAATCCTCGTGGGGGGTGGAATTTATATACCGATCGAGGGAACTGGTGCGCACCATTATCATTGGAGTAGCGACCTTGCTGGAACCCTTATGATGGGACCTAAAATCCGGCGAATAATTGCGGAGCAAGGCGATGGATGGTTAGCGGTGCATCCGACGGCCGATGAATACAGAGATATTTGGTCAGACGTCTCTGATATCGCGGTGGGTATCGGAAAGGACCCAGCCTCTAAACCAGCCTACGGCGGTGGACGAGTTCTAGGAATGAACTGGTTCACAAACTGTGATGACGACCCGCAAAAGGCCTGGGAAGGTGTTCAAAACCAATTAACAGATTTTCATGGCCCACCGGAAGGGAAGAGCAAAGCGTCAAAGGACCTTGTTGACCGATGGGCGCTGTCCGGGAACCCAGAGCAAATAGCGGAAAAAATCAATCGCTACATCGATTTGGGTGTTTCGGTCTTTCAACTTGTAATAGCTTCACCTAATCAACTCGAAATGATGAAACGAATAGCTGAGGATGTGTTACCCCTTGTTAAAAGAAAAGTTGTTAAGACATAACGCAACGTATCGTCGAAAGCAGTCAATCCACGGTGCAAAGGGAAATTGCAAAAGTTGTAAAATACGAGAAAACTTATAGATCAGGCAAAATGTATGGACTTGCGCGGCCAACTAAAAATTAAACCCGATAGGTTAATGAAAGACCTTCGCGATCTCGCCAAAATTGGTAAGCTCACGACAGGTGTCAGCCGCACCTCCCTCTCTAACGCTGATCTTGAAGCACGACATTGGCTATTGAAGAGAATGGCGGACGCCGGACTCAAGTCCACAATAGACACTGTCGGAAACGTGCACGGGCAAATTAATACTGATGCGAAAAGTGTTATTATCGGTTCCCACACCGATTCTGTCCCTGTCGGAGGGTGGCTTGACGGTTCGCTGGGCGTAATTTACGGCCTCGAAATAGCACGAACGGTCCTAGAGGCAGGTTACGAAAATACAATAGGCATCCACGCCATATCGTTCATGGACGAAGAAGGGACATACCTCGCGTGCCTTGGCAGTCGAAAATTTTGCCAGGAATTGAGTGATGACGAGATAGCCGACGGCCAGAACCCTGCGGGTGAACAACTCGCGCACGCCCTAGACCGCGCTGGTTTAACTTCAAACCCGGAGATCTTCTTAGATTCCAATGCTCATATAGCCTACCTAGAAGCGCATATAGAGCAAGGTCCGCGCCTTGAAGCAGAACGAAAGGCGATTGGCATCGTGACCGGCATCGTCGGGATCCGACGTTTCCGATTGGAAATACGTGGCGAAGCCGACCATGCGGGTACCGTCCCGATGTCCATGAGAAAAGATGCGGGAACCGCAGCAATCAGATTTTCCCACCGCTTCCTGGAAACCGTCGAAGGTTGCAAAGGCGCCGATTCTGTCTGGAATGTTGGCTTTGTGAACTTTGAACCGGGAGCAGCGAACGTCGTACCCGCTAAAGCAGAGCTTCTTTACGAAATACGTGATCTTGATGCAGTCGTCTTAGACAGGATGGAGAGCGCCATCCATGACCTTTGCGAAACCGCAAATCAGACCGGGCTCCTACAATATGAAATCACTAAAACGATAGATATAACGCCATCTGCAATGGACAGCGCACTGTCCAATAACATTCTAGACGCCGCCAAAAATATAGGCTCACCCCACATGATGATGCCGAGCGGAGCGGGTCACGACGCGATGGTATTCGCCCGCCATATTCCCTCTGCCATGCTTTTCATACCAAGCATAAAGGGTAAAAGCCACTCAGAGGCTGAAGATACGTCGGAAAAAGATATTATAGTTGGATGTCAGGTGCTTGCGGGCTCAATCGAAGGTATTTTCTCAACATAGATTAGAAATTTTATTAAGTTTTCAAACACCCAGTCCCCGATAAGGCGACATAAGTTTTTTAAGAACACCCGGACTGCCAGTACTGCAAAGAGTGCAGAGATTTGGCAGCTTCCTTACTAAGGATAGCGTGATGCGACCTTTTCAAAAACGGAATAAACATTTTGAAGCACTCGTAGCCAATCCTGATCTCATATGGATGGGCCAGAATACGAACCACCTACCCACTCACCCCGCGGTAAAACAGGCGATGATCGCCACTATCGAAAACGAAGACTACCACGCCTACGCGCCACCTATCGGTTTGGAGGAACTAAGGGCATTGATGTTGTCTGATTTCGGTGTCCAAGATGCTGATATTCTGATTACCGACGGAGCTATTGAAGGCCTCTACCATGCCTGCCGTCAGTTATTATCCGATGAAGAAAGGATGATTACGACGGATCCGGGGTGGCCGTGGCCAGAGGCATTCGCGAAACTATCGGGTGCAGAGGTCCAAACATTACCCATATACGAACCAGAGCTCGATTATAAACTCGGCATTAGCCAGCTTGAAGGTGCTGCAAACCAAGGAAACGTCAAATTAATCTACCTGATTGACCCTCTGAATCCGCTCGGCATTGGGTACTCTGAAGACGAAATCGAAGCGTTCGCTACAATCGCCAGGAAGGCTAATGCTTGGCTCGTGCATGATTGTACATATCGACACTTCTCCCACGACCATACCCTCGCATACCATTATTATCCGGAACGAACGATCACGACATACAGCTTCTCGAAGTGGCTCGGTCTTGCCGGTATGCGCCTTGGCGGACTGATGGCACGTCCGGAAGTTATAGAAACGCTCTCGGACGGCCAACCAAACGCGTTGGGTTCAAACCTAACATCACAGCGCGGGGCAATCGCGGGACTTAAGCATAAATCCGAATGGTTCCCGGAGGTAAACCGAATACAACGGGCCAACCAAAAATCTATCTTTGAGGCTGTGCAACCGATCAACGACCTCAACATGCCAGTCTATCCCTCAAATGGGAATTTCGTAGTGATTGACTGCAGTGCTGCAGGAATTGCCCCCGAGACACTGGTAACTCTTTATTTGGAGCGCGGTATTATGATCCGGCAAGCTGCATATCAATCCAAAAACTACGCAGATCGATTTGTGAAAGTTTCTACTACTGTCCCCGAATGGCAGGCTCAAAGATTCTGTGAGATTCTTCCAGAAGTCGTAGCCGCAGCACGGGAATATAAAGAAACCGATCGCGCATTCTTCTAATCATCCTGGACTAAGCACGGCTTAAAACACGCAGTGAAAACTGACACGGATTGGTCTTTTCTTTTTAATAAATGTGGTGGCGAGCGGACTAATCAAAAACTAAGTCCCTAAATTTTTTGAATTACCAGATATTTATTTTAAAAACAGTTTCCCCGCCCCCCTCGCCAACGAGGGACTATCTACGTTTTTTAGAGCCGACCATAATATAGTTTGGTTCGATGTTAATACGGATACTCCTAGCTCGTCTTCGATGAGTTTAATCACGTCAAAAGTACGCAAATCTGTTGCCAGAAAAACAATCGCTTCACAGGGCGTCTCAGATAACCGCCGTGCCAGCCCACGAATTTCTTCTGGTGGAACCCTTGGAACATCTCGCATAGAGACAATATTCAATGTCTCATCAGAAGTGATAGTATAACCCCTATCCGTAAAGTATGGGCGGGCGAGTGTATGAATATCCCCTGGATAGGGTGTACCTAGCGCGAAACTAGATAGACCCATAATTTCCAAAGCATCACGTAATGCGGTCCACGCAGAGATGCATGGAATACCGGACCGCGCGCTGATCTCCTTTGTACGCACCTCATTCCAGTCTGGATCCATAATAAAGGTCGTAACCATGTCCGCATACACAATCAAATCGACGCCCGTCGCAACGAGTTCATCGACGGCGCGATCAACAGTCTCTTCCATTTGAAAGACCGCATCCCGTGTAAGGTTACCCTTCGCCATGACACGGGTGGCGTAGAACGCGGTATTTTCAAGAGATAATGACCAAAACTCTGGTTCAATGACGGTGTTATTCGCCGGCACAATTAGGCCTATTTTATGGCGTGGATCAGGCATCTCGGTGGTTCCAGCCGTCGGTGCCGCGCGTAAGAAATTCGCCATTTGGACCCGCTGCCACAAGGTTCCCGCTCTCGGATATTACGTCTCCCCGCAAAAGGCTGAGCACGACGCGGCCACGCAACCTATACCCCTCAAACGGGGAGCGACCCGCCTTGGAGCGAATATCTATGGGGCTTATCTCTCGAGTTTCTTTTGGGTCCACCAATACAACATCACCATCGTTGCCGGGTGATAAAAACCCCTTTCGGTCTGCGAGCCCGAATAACATCGCTGGACGCTCGCAAAGGACCCGCGCGACATCCGCGTAGCTGATAAGTTCTTTTGCGGCCAAGTCGAGTGCCGCTGGAACAATTGTATCAAGTCCCGGCACACCACCCGGCACTGTCCATGGGTCTGCGGCCGTTTTCACTCCCGCCTCATGTGGCGCGTGATCGGAGCCAATAAAATCCACCGTCTGGTCCGCTATGGAAGCAACCGCAGCGTCGCAATCCTCTTCACTACGAAGTGGCGGGATCATATAAGCAAAACCCTGGAAATCTTCGATTATTCTATTCGTAAGATGCAGGTGGTGCGGCGTAACCTCTATTGCAAGCGGAAGGGTTGGGTCGTGTTGCTTTGCAGAACGAGCAATCGCGAACCCACGCGCGGTGCAGGTTTGTCGAAGAACAGTCTTAACCCGGGTGTGCTGACAAATCTCTGTCACCGCCGTTATACCAAGCGCCTCATCGAACGGATGTCTCGCCTTCGACAACTCGTGGAACCCAGCTTCTTGGCCGCGGGCTTGCCGCAATGCTGTGAGGCGACGTTCGAGCAGTTTTTGTGAACCCGTATACACACCGAGGATCCCCCCGACACGTTCAACAGCCGTTGCAACCTCAAAATAATCTTCAATTTCCAACAAGTCGTCTTTAGGCGCGTCGGATAGAAATACTTCGAAGGACGTAACGCCAGAGCCCCAAAGCGCATCAATATTGTTTAAATTATTCTTGTTTAAGCCCGCCTGAATACAGTAGTCCACGTAACTTTTTCCATTCCCTGCTTTTAAAGTCGCAGAAACACCTTCGAGATCTGTTACGGGTGGATTGGTATTCGGCATGCACATTACAGTGGTGACACCCCCACAGGCTGCAGCCTCGGTTCCGGACATAAAATTTTCTTTCTGGGGGGCACCCGGGTCTCGCATATGCACATGTGCATCGACGAAGCCGGGAAAAAGCATCTTTCCTCCGGCGTCTATGACGTTTTGAGCGCTGGCGGGCTCTTCTGAAGGACCGGTTACCCTCTCAATTCGACCATCATCGTTGATTACAATTCCGCCTGGTTTAACACCTGTCCCGGATACCACCAAAGCGTTATGGATGCAGACTTTTGTCACTTTTCTGTTTAATCCTTCTTTGGGTCTATTATACGCCCATCACAAATTGTCTATATTTGAATAGCACGAATATCACTCTGGGAAACGTTTTTACATGCTATTGAGGATCCTGACCGAGAATAATATCCGTGAAATCATGGACATGGATGAAGCAATTGAAATTCAGCGCAAGGCATTTGAACTGATCGGCGAGGACGCCGTTGTTTCTGGGCTGAGAAGTTTCGCTACATCTGATACACCCCCGGGCATAGCAATATTCAACCCCGCTTTTTTAAAAGAAGGACAAGGCTACGGGGTAAAGGTCGTGTCCGATTTTTTCGACAACGAACAAAGAGGACTAACTCGGATGTCGTCCCTCGTAAGTTTATTTGACGGAAAGACGGGACACCCAACAACCGTGATGGAAGGCGGCTACCTGACCGACCTTCGTACGGGAGCGGGCACGGGCCTAGCCGCAAGCTACCTCGCACGCGAAAATAGTCAGATTTTAGCAGTGATCGGCGCAGGGCGCGTCGCCAGAAACCAGATAGACGCGGTCTCTCGCGTTTGTCCCATTTCGGAAGTGTTGATCTCCACTAGAACACCGACCAGGGGTCATTTGTTATCCGAGCACCTAGCTGGACAAGATCGGTGGGATAGAGATCAGATCAAATTAGTGAATTCGCCAGATGAGGCCGTATCGGAAGCCGATATAGTGATTTCCGCCACGACATCTCTAAAACCAACTTTTTCCGGGACGTGCCTGAAAGAAGGTGTGTTTGTAGCTGCTGTTGGAGCGAACATCGCAGAGGCTCGAGAAGTGGACAGTATCGCTATCTCCAGAATGGACAAACTCGTCATTGATTCTCGTGATGAGAGTTTAAAAAACTGCGGGGATCTTATGGTACCCCTACAGGAGCAGAAAATAGCTCTCACCTCGATAGCGGACCTCTCTGAGCTCGTGAATGGAACAATAACGGGCAGAGAGAACGCAAACCAACTTACCTATTATAAGTCGATAGGATTACCAATTCAGGACCTGGCAATGGCCCAAGCCATAGAAGCCAAAGCGATCGCGAGCGATATTGGTACCGTAATAGAAATGGGCGGATAAGTTCCGTGACAACTCTTGAAAAATTCGCGAAGACACTGACACAGATTGACTATGAACTTGCAGAAGCCGGCGAACAGCAATCTATCGAAAACCATATTCTTGACACCGTGGGTGCTACAATAGCAGGAGCGGGCACCCCGGATGGTCAGCATATATTTTCAACAACTCGTAGAGCGCAAAAGAGTCTCTCGCTAAACGAGTTGAGTCGAGGAGTTCTCGGTGACGTCAGAAGATGGTCTGCGGTTACGCGACTATCTGAAATTGACGACATTCACTTATCGTCTGGCACTACACCAGGCTCTATTATAATTCCGACGGCCCTGGCGCTCTCAAAACACGTCGGCAACAAGAACCCCAAAAAAAGAAATGAATGTTATGTTTCACTATCTTCTATCGCC
>CAZOHS010000118.1:0-2011 GCA_964579285.1 uncultured Rhodospirillaceae bacterium
TGCTCTTGAGGGTCTTAGAGAAGAGGCAAAAGTTGGTTCTAGGACACTTCTTGATGTCCTGGATGCTGAACAAGAATTGTTGGATGCGCGTGTGGGTCTGGTGACGGCAAAGCGAGATGAACTGGTTGCGAGTTTTCAACTCCGTCGTGCGTTGGGTAACTTGACTGCGGCGAAACTAAATCTACCAGTTAAGCTGTATAGGGTGGATGAATATTACAGCAAAGTCCGGCGAAAATGGTGGGGGCTCACTGCAAAATAAACGAACCAATATTAAATTTACTGGTTTTTCCATAAAATGTTTTGTCTACCTTTGTTTATCAATTAATGTTCAACGACGCTTTTTCGAGAGTCGGTTTTCGAGGTGCTTTTTATGACGGCAGGCAACCAGCCAAATGAACCTTCGATGGAGGAAATACTTGCTTCAATCCGTCGTATTATTTCGGAAAATAATGAGGTAACAGGTCTAAAGGAAGAAAGCTCTGGCAATCAAAATGTTGGCGGAGTGCAATCGGAGGGTTTACCTACTACTAATTCAGAAACGGTAATTAATGACGAAGATGTTTTGGTTTTATCATGCGAGCTGCAAGATGATGGAACCGTCAAAGATTTAAATACAGGTGAAATTAAAACACCCAGGGGTATTAGTGGCGTAACTCCTCGAGTAGATAAAACCCCGTCAAGTGCTTCGGCTCCCGCATCGGTCACTTCTTTTTCTGCAATAGCTTCTATAGTAGACGATGAGCCGAGGGGACACGGGACAGTTAAGGACGCTAAGACGATAGACCATATCGTTAAGGAAGTGGCGCGTCCGATGATACGGAAATGGTTGGACGATAATTTACCGGAGCTTGTGGAGCGGGCTGTTAATAAAGAAATTAAACAGGTAATGCGCGACGCGGATGAATTATCACGTACTTAAAACAGCGTGCGGCAATATTTAATTCTGTTTTTAGAGCAATTATAAACTTAGTTATGGCGTAGTGTTGTCTGGTTTGGTGGGCTGTGTGTTTAGGGTTAAATAAAATGTCGATAAATAAAACCTATCAAGCTTCTGAGGTCGAAACTCGTATCTATAAACTTTGGGAAGAGACTGGGGCTTTTGATTGCGCACATACCCGTGGGGATAAAGATTTTGATAAATCATTTTCTATTGTAATTCCTCCTCCAAATGTAACGGGCAGCCTGCATATGGGACATGCTCTTAATAACACCCTCCAAGATATTCTATCGAGATACCACCGGATGTTGGGCCGTGACGTATTATGGCAGCCAGGAACTGATCATGCGGGTATTGCGACTCAGATGGTTGTCGAACGGCAACTAGCTGAAGAAGGTAAGACGCGGCACGACTTGGGACGCGAAGATTTTATCGGAAGGATATGGGACTGGAAGGCGCAATCTGGGGGAACCATTACGGAACAACTCAAACGTCTTGGAGCTTCGTGTGATTGGAGGCGCGAGCGGTTCACCATGGATGAAGGTTTGTCGGACGCTGTTTGTAAGGTTTTTGTGACCCTCAGAAAAGAGGGTTTAATATATCGGGATAAGCGTCTTGTGAACTGGGATCCCAAACTCCATACCGCAATTTCCGATCTTGAGGTGGAGCAGAGAGAAGTAGTGGGCAGCCTGTGGTATCTTAAATACCCCATTGAAGGAAAAGAGGGCACATATATAACCGTTGCTACCACCCGGCCAGAAACAATGTTGGGTGATAGCGGGGTAGCAGTTCACCCCGAAGATGAACGTTATAAGGATTTGATAGGGGAAAACGCGATTTTACCGATCGTGAATCGTAAAATACCGATCGTTGCCGATGAGTATTCCGATCCTGAAAAGGGGTCAGGTGCAGTAAAAATAACGCCAGCGCATGACTTTAATGATTTTGAGGTCGGTCGACGACACAGTTTACCAATGATCAGTATTTTTGATTTCGACGCGCGTTTAAATGATGCGGCGCCGCTGGAGTTCCGGGGTTTGGAGAGACTGGAGGCCAGAGAACGCGTATTGGAGG
>CAZOHS010000118.1:2111-8121 GCA_964579285.1 uncultured Rhodospirillaceae bacterium
GGTAAAAGCGTTGAACTTACCCGTGATTCCGACGTTCTAGATACCTGGTTTTCATCGGCTTTATGGCCTTTCTCTACTCTAGGTTGGCCTGAGGAAACATCTGAATTACAGCATCATTACCCCACAAGCGTGTTGGTCACCGGTTTTGATATCATTTTCTTTTGGGTCGCTCGCATGATTATGATGGGTATGCACTTTCAGGATGGAAAAGTGCCTTTTAAAGATGTGTATATCCATGCCCTTGTACGTGATGAAGAGGGGCAAAAAATGTCTAAGAGTAAAGGTAATGTTTTGGACCCACTGGAGCTTATAGATGAGTTTGGGGCTGATGCACTGCGTTTCACTTTGACAGCGCTAGCCGCTCAAGGGCGAGACATCAAGTTGTCACCGGGTCGGGTCGAAGGTTATCGAAACTTTGTCACTAAGTTGTGGAATGCGGCGAGGTACACAGAGTTAAATGGGTGTCGCTCCAATCCCGATTTTGACCCTGCCGCCTGTAACCTTACGGTTAACAAGTGGATTATTGGCGAAACTGCAAAAGTAAACGAGGCGATCGTTTCGGGATTACAAGGCTATCGGTTTAACGACGCGGCACATGCGGTTTATCATTTTGCTTGGCATTTGTTTTGTGATTGGTATTTGGAATTCACCAAACCAATTTTGCAGACTGGTAATATTGACGATCAGACTGAAGTGCGTGACACGACAGCGTGGGTATTGGACCAACTCTTGAAGTTTTTACATCCGATAATGCCCTTCGTTACGGAGGAGTTATGGAAAGAATTAGAGGCTAAGGGAGGCCGAGAAAAACTTTTAATCGCGGAACCGTGGCCGGAAGTTGACGTTTCATTGCGTTCATCTTCATCCGAGGAAGATATGGAGTGGGTCATGCGCTTTATAAGCGAGATACGGACAGTGCGCTCTGAGATGAATGTTCCGCCCTCCTCGCGGTTACCGCTAACGTTTTCATCGACATCTGAACTTATTAATAATCGTGTTAAAAAATTTGAAGAGTTCCTTCTGACCCTCGGTCGCCTCTCAAATATTAAACTTTCAGAAAATATCCCGCCTGAAGCTATTCAGGTAGTAATAGACGAAGCAGTTGCAGCGCTTCCTGTTGGTGATTTTATAAACGTTGCGGGCGAGCGTGCCCGATTAGAGAAAGAGATGGAAAAAATTGATCTTGAGATTGGGAAGATCACGAAAAAACTCAAAAATCCAAATTTTGTATCAAAAGCTCCACCAGAGGTTGTAGAAGAACAACGACGACGATCAGAAGAATACGTGGTGTCAAAACAAAAACTTGAAGAGGCTTATTCCAGGCTTTCCGCACTTTGAAAACTTTTTAGGTATTAAACTTATAGTCTCTGTGTTTGCGGTCTGGTTTATTCTCTTAGCCTATGTATTTCGGGGTCATTTGAAATATAGGTTTGCGGTCGTTTAAAAAAGGAAAGAATAATGGCGGTAGCACGAACAGGTACTTCAGAGCGCGGTGGTACGTTTTGGACGGAGGGTGAAACGATATCGCTTTTGTTGGAGAGGGAGCACCAAATAAAATCCGAAATTTTAGAAGCCGGGCAGGCAAGCATTGAAAATGCGCGACGTTTAGATGAAAACACGATTGATCTTGCTTTTATGGCCTCGAATTGGATTGGTCGGGCGTATCACGGTGAGGCACCTTTCCAACAACCCATTGATATTCGTATGGTCGCACCGGCCAATTGTGGTGCGATGTTTTTTATAACCCGTGCAAATAGCGACCTTCGGAACATCAGAGATATGGTTGGAAAGCGCGTTTCTATTGGACCAGAGGGAAGCGGGATGGTTCAACATATTCATACCATTTTTGGAGCGCTCGGCATTGCCTTTGAGGAATTCACGCCTGTTTACCTCTCCTTTGAGGAGGGGGGTAAAGCCCTGGAGGAGGGTGAAGTTGACGCACAGTGGCAATGTCCGTACCCAAATAAAGTTATGAAGGCGATCAGTGAAAGATTGGATATAAGGGTTTTGGAGTACCTGACGTCGGACTTGTCCAGAATTATGGGCGATACCAAATTTTATCGCAGGTCAATAATGCCGGCCGGTTTCTTTCGTGGCCTTGAGATCGAAACGGAACAATTAGCGGTTGTAAATATTATTGCTGCCCATGCTCGAACAGATGGGGAATTAGTGTACAAATACGTTTCAACGATACTTAAAAATTTGCCAGAATTGGCAAAAATTAATCCTCTTTTTATCGGTTTGGAAAAAGTTTTCGAAGAGTTGAATTCTGAAGGTAAAAAATCTATCGAATTTGGTGGTACACCACTACATCCCGGCGCAATTCAGGCCTATAAAGACGCCGGTTATAGAATTTGAGGGTTTAGTTGTATCGGCATGAACCTGATTTATTGTTGCCATTAACGTCTAAAAGCGAAGGAGTGATCTATGCCCGATGGATCTAGCGAACGCCGTCTGACCAAAAAAGCCACCAAAGCCAAAAGGAAGAGGAGGTTTAATAAGAACAAGCTTCCGAGCCGTTATACTACTGTCGGGCCTGAGCGCGCGCCGCATAGAAGCTTCTTATATGCAATGGGGTTAACTGAGAAGGAAATCAATCAGCCGCTAGTGGGCGTGGCCACGTGTTGGAATGAGGCAGCGCCATGTAATATTTCGTTGTCGCGACAAGCCCAGGCAGCAAAACGGGGCGTAAAATCTGCAGGCGGAACTCCACGGGAATTTACAACCATCACTGTTACGGACGGCATAGCAATGGGACATGAGGGAATGAAATCCTCTCTTGTTTCAAGAGAAATCATTGCGGATTCGGTTGAGCTAACGATGCGTGGTCACTGCTACGACGCACTTGTGGGCCTTGCAGGGTGTGACAAGTCTTTGCCGGGTATGATGATGTCAATGGTAAGGCTCAATGTCCCTTCGGTTTTTGTATATGGTGGGACGATACTGCCAGGAAAGTTTCAGGGGCGGGACGTCACAATTGTCGATGTGTTCGAAGGTGTGGGCCAGTATGCGGCCGGAAATATGAGTGATACTGAACTGAAAACGCTGGAAAGTGTTGCATGCCCCTGTGAGGGGTCGTGTGGTGGTCAGTATACGGCAAATACCATGGCGTGTGTCGCAGAGACCATTGGCCTCGCGTTACCTACGTCTTCAGGAGCACCAGCTGTCTATAAATCACGAGATGAGATGGTGCGAGCTTCTGGAATTGCTGTTATGGATGCCTTGGAAAAAGATCTACGTCCTCGCGATATTGTTACCCGTGAATCACTCGAAAACGCTGCGGTAGTGGTAGCAGCGACAGGGGGGTCTACGAATGCAGGATTACATTTGCCGGCGATTGCAAATGAAGCCGGGATTAAATTTACACTCGATGATGTTGTAAAAATATTTAAGAAAACGCCCTATCTTGCCGATTTAATGCCGGGTGGAAGGTATACTGCAACCGACATGTACAGGGCCGGTGGCGTGCCAGTGATCATTAAAGAACTACTGGATAATGGACTTCTTCACGGTGACTGTATGACGATCACAGGAAAAACCTTAAAGCAGAACCACGCCAAGCTAAAGTTTCCGGAAAAGCAAAAGGTTTTCTACCGAGTTAGGAACGCACTTTCGCCAACAGGCGGGGTCGTCGGGCTTAAAGGAAATCTTGCGCCAGAGGGGGCAATTGTAAAAGTAGCGGGAATGGAAACCTTAACTTTTGAAGGGCCAGCTCGGGTTTTTGATTGTGAAGAGGATGCATTCGATGCCGTAGTTAATAAAAAGATAAAAGAAGGTGACGTAATAATAATACGCTATGAGGGTCCAAAAGGGGGCCCAGGAATGCGAGAAATGTTATCCACTACGGCAGCGTTATATGGGCTGGGTCTGGGAGAGAAAGTTGCTCTGATAACGGACGGACGCTTTTCCGGCGGAACGCGTGGATTTTGTATAGGTCATGTGGGCCCAGAGGCCGCGGTTGGTGGCCCTATTGGGCTTCTTAAAAATGGTGATCTCATTTCTATAAATGCAAAGACGGGTAAACTTGATGTGAAATTATCGAAAGCGGAGTTAAATCGGAGGGCAAAACGGTGGAAACCGCGTGAACATGACTATCAATCGGGTGCGCTTTGGAGATATGCGCAAACGGTTGGAAATGCTCGAGAGGGCGCAGTTGTACATCCGGGAGGCAAGGGCGAAACGCATGTCTACGCAGATATTTAGGAAAAATGGTTCCTAATTCGTGCGACCAGTTGACGGATAACCCACATGACACCTCCAACAACGCCAAATACTAAAACTGGACTTACTAAAGCGTTTAGTTCTTGGATTTGTCCGTTCATATATTGAACTACTGCCCAAATAATACCAAAACCAACCCCGATAAGCACGTATCGGGACATTTGTATTAGACTTTCCTTCATTCTAATTCACACCACACGGGTGTGTGGTCTGACGCTTTTTCTTTGCCCCTAGGTTCTTTATCAATGTCGGCTTTTAACAAACGATCGGTCGCGAGTGGTGAAAGAAGTAAGTGGTCAATCCTAACACCATAATCTTTCTGCCATGCTCCGCGTTGATAATCCCAAAAGCTATATTTGTGAGGTTCTTGGTGAAAGACGCGATATGCGTCAGTTAATCCAAGGTATAACATTCTACGAAAACGATTTCTGCTTTCCGGTAAACAAAGCGCATCATCGGCCCAACCTATAGGATCATGCACATCTTCGTCTGCAGGCACAATATTGTAATCACCGCCAAATATTACCGCCTTTGGTTCTTTTAAAACCCGCTTCATGTGGTCATGAAGATGTTCCATCCATTGGATTTTGTAGTCAAATTTATCTCCGGGCGCGGGATTTCCATTTGGTAGGTAAATAGAGGCAACCCGCAAATCATCAATCGTTCCTTCAATATATCGAGCTTGCTCATCGGCTTCGTTATTAGGAACTCCCCGAACGACGTTTGTAATTGGTTTTTTTGAGAGTATTCCAACTCCATTAAAACCCTTTTGTCCGTGTATTTCGATATGGTAACCACGCTCTTCAATTTCGATTTTTGGAAATGTTTCTTCTGTCGCCTTTAATTCCTGTAACAAGGCAATATCGGGCTTAAAGCCATCAAGCCATTCTAATATACGCGGGAGACGTGCCCGTACGGAATTCACGTTCCAAGTTGCAATAATGGTCATTCTTGAAGCTACTTATTGAATTCTTTCATTACTTTTAATACCGATACCTTCACTGTAAAAGACCGCGCCTAAGGTTTAAGTATGGATAATTTATTGTAATGTTTAGATTGAAGGGGTTTTAACTTGGCCTAACTTTGCTCGCTTATTTTACATTATTGCGAATGAAGTACCACAACCACATGTCGAGGCTGCATTTGGGTTCTCTATCGAAAAATAAGCGCCAATTAATTCTTCCTTATATCCAATTTCAGATCCGGCGAGGTATTCCCAAGAAACATTATCTATAACTACCTTTATTCCTTGTTTTTCAATAACTTGATCATCATTATTAACGTTGGATTCAAAGGTAAAACTGTATTGAAATCCGGAGCATCCGCCACCATCAACGCCGACCCTCAACATGAGCCCTGCATGTGCTTCATCAGTGCCTAATTCTTTAAGGCGCTTGACAGCGGAGTCGCTTAAGGTAACCGGTTTTTTGGCGAGATCAACATCGTTATCGGGCATCATTTGTCTTTCATTCATCCTCTTTTTTAAAAGCCCCTACTGAATCCGTCAACAATAGGTTTTGGAAAACGTTTTTTATTTTATTTGTTTGTTTACCGTGATTCGATTGCGGCCACGGTGGTCCGGGTTTAGTTTCTAATCATGTCCAGGTCGTTTTTTCGGTTCCTATGATACAAAGAGTGGATTTTGCTTGTGACCCGGCATCGTCCCGAGGTCGGGTATATCCCGAAATAGAGAGCCCAACCCGCACAATCTACCAACGAGATCGCGATCGGATCATTCATTCTGGAGCATTTCGTCGACTCAAACACAAGACTCAGGTGTTTGTGTACC
>CAZOHS010000119.1:0-8032 GCA_964579285.1 uncultured Rhodospirillaceae bacterium
GGCAACTTTTCTGATCCAGCGCTACTCTGCTGCATCCAAGAAATGGGAATTGATCGCATCTTATTCTCGGTGGACTGGCCCTATGTCCTCAACAAACCAGGAACGGATTGGATGGATAACCTTATGTTAAACCGCGAAGACAAAAACAAAATACTTTCCGGAAACGCAAAAAAACTTCTCAAACTTTAATAAACCAAGGCTCAACCCAGATAAACAAAGTCGACAACAAGATGGGATCCCATCACCAAAATTCCTAGAAAATTGTTTCTATGTGGGTTGAAACGGGGATATCACGTTTTTAAAACGTTGTTCCAGCACTTGTTTCCGAATGCCAGAACAGGAGCTTCCCGCGAACATATTCCATGGATTTAATCACACAAAACCCAAGCACCCCAATCTCAACAATACCCGCAAAAACACCTGGCGAATCTACGTACCGAGCACTCCGCAACATCGAATCTCCGAGACCCTGTCCCCCCATTATCATCTCTGTGATTAACACGACAATGAGACAGATAGGCACCGCTATTTGAAGGCCCGTCAAAATCTGTGGCATAGCGGCGGGGAGTATTACTTGGCGTAATATTTCACGCCGGCTCGCGCCAAGACTTTGTGCCGACCAGATAAGTTCTTTCTCGACCGCTTGCGTGGCAGACCAGGTCGCAATAACAATTTGGAAAGAAGCGGAAAATGCCACCATCAAAATTTTCGACAGATCAAACAATCCAAACCACAACATGAATATTGGAAGAAGCGCTATTTTAGGCATTGGCAGCCCTATAGAGATCAGTGGATCAAAAAACCAACGGATCCACGAAACCCGTGAAATAAGTATCCCAAGCGTAACACCTATGACAGCCGCGAGCCCAAACGCAATTACGGTCCTATAAAGGGTAATTGCAATGTCAAGCGGTAGCTGCCCAGACATTATATCTGACCCAATGCGAGTAAGAACAATGGATAACGGGGGCAAAAGAAATGCAATAACGATCTCTAATCGGGCGGCAAGTTCCCATGCCAATAACAGTGCGGCAATGGTCACGTAAGGCCCTATTTTCTCAAAGGCCCGCTCCATAAAGTCAGCAGCACCAAAATACAACTTTTGACCATCAGACTGGTTTTTCGGCATTCGCTATTCTCGCCAACTCAAGAGTCTGTTGGTCAACATGACGTATCCTCGGTCCGCTAGAAATCCAACAACTGAGATTGTGGCTACGCCAGCAAACATACCCGAATAGTCACCTCCTTCACCAAGCAGGTCGATCAGGTAACCAATGCCGTTGTTGGCGATTATCAGCTCTCCTGAGACCAGAAGAATAAAAGCCAACGCTAAGGCAATACGTATGCCACTCAGAATTTCTGGTAAAGCTGCAGGTAAGACGACTTCCCATAGTATTCGTTTTTCACTCGCGCCGAGGCTCCGCGCTGACCAAAGTAGAATATGATCAACGCCGCGCGCGGCGTTAAAAGCACTGAGCACAACCGGCAAAAGACAACCGATAAAAATCAGCGTAATTTTGGACGGATCACCAAGGCCAATCCACATGATTGTCAAGGGTATCAAGGCAGATTTGGGCATGGGGTATAAACATCGTAGGAGTGGGTTTAGAAGGATGTGTAAGGGGCGGTACCACGCCATGAGAATGCCAGCGAGAATGCCAATAAATACGGCACATAAAAAACCTATTGTTCCTCGATAAAGCGATTGTGCGGTGTGGGTCCAGAGCCCCTCTTCGTTTAGCCTTGCGAAAGCCCTAATAACGTCAGTAAAGGGAGGCAAGGCAAACTCCGAAACCAGTCCAAAACGCGATATTGCTTCCCACGCGACGGCAAGCAATAGGAGTGGGGTAAGGCGCCAAAGAAACCGAGTAACAAGCATGGCTTCAGGAGGCCTCTGCACTTTCAGCGGCAATTGCTTCTTCGCGCACCAAATCCCAGATTACATCTACCCTATCTAAAAAGGCGCTTGATTTCGCAATTTCTGCATTCATTCCACCATCGAACCGTGTATCAATAATCTGTTTTACGCGACCCGGCCGCGCCGTCATAACCACCACCCGGTCAGCCAACAAAACAGCCTCCCGCACGTCGTGTGTAACAAAAACAACGGTGGTCGGTGACCCGCTCCAAATCGCCAGTAGTTCTTCCTGCATAATGCTACGCGTCTGCGCGTCGAGTGCACCAAACGGTTCATCCATCAACAGGATGCCAGGGCTTATTGCTAGTGTTCGTGCAATTGCGACGCGCTGCTTCATTCCGCCAGACAATTGTGAGGGATAACTATCCTCAAAGCCCGTCAAGTGCACTAAATCGATATAGTGCTGCGCAATATCGAATCTTTCCTGCTTTGAAATTCGCTGTTTTTCCAGTCCATAAAGGATATTTTCTCTAGCAGTTTTCCATGGAAATAGCGCAAAGTTTTGAAAAACAATCCCCCGGTCAGGGCCCGGACCGGCGACATCATTATTATTCACCGAAATCCGGCCCTGCTGCAGCGGCATGAAACCACCGAGCAAATAAAGCAGCGTTGATTTTCCACAACCTGACGGCCCAAGAACCGCGACAAACTCTCTATCGTTAATTTCCAGGTCTATGTTATTAAGCGCGACTACCGGCCGGCCTTTTGCGGGCCGGTATTCGTGACAAACATTTGCAATACTTATTCCGGCCGCCTCTCTGGACCGGGCTACTTTACCCGGTCCAGGACGCTTGGCTTCGTTAGTCGCTGTCATTTATTAATGCGTTTAGCAGCCTCTTTCGCCATCGAAAGGTCAACATGATTTTTCACATTAAGCCCTTCTTTAAGAACTCCCAATTTTACAAGGTCATCCACATTTTTCTGCATACGGGCCACATTGGTCAGCGCATTGGGTTCCCGATAGCTATCTTTGTTTGTAAACGCCCAAGAGGCATAGTTTTTAGCGGGGCGCTTCGTTACCTTCGATAACGTGGCCAGGACTTGCTCGCGGTTGCTCGGGTTGTATAGCCATTTACGGAGGCGGATATTATCCTCTAGGAAATCCACCAGCGCCGCCCGATTTTTACCAATCCAATCAGCCTTTCCGATCCATTGTAGGGTTTCGGTGGCACCCAGTGCCTGCCGCATAGTGAAAATTTTGGCCACTCCACCTTTTCTCAGAGCCATGAGCTCGAAAGGCGTCAACAGTGGCGCCAGATCGACCCTTTTAGATAAAAGCGCTGGGAGCATTGCTGAGAACCGCACCTCCGCCACTTGGTAATCTCGCCCAGGTTTCCAACCCAGACGACCCAATTGCGCCTGGACGGCAGCATCAATTGAACTACCCAGAGCATTCACCGCGATGACTTTGCCTTTTAGGCCCTCTATCTTAGCAATGTCACCCTTTCGGGCATAAAAACCTGTCGCGCTGTAACCTTCCACGCCACCTGACATAACTTGTGCGATCACCTTGAGATCAAGTTTTGCCTTGTTGATACCCCTCGCCAACGCTTGGATGCTCATACCCCCAAAATTAATCTCATTTGCGGCAATGCCCTGCAAGGCTGGACCGCTGCCCCGCATCCGAACGGGCACGACGACGTAACTTTTGCCATAATGTTTATAAATTTCTTTGGGTGCCTGTGGGATCAGTGGCGTGATATGAGCTGGCGCAACCGACCACTGGATTTTGATTTTGACCGGTTCGGCTATAGCGGTGGTCGATACTCCAAGAGCGACAAGCCCCGCAATTATTCCAAATTTTCTGAACTTCATTATTTATATTCCTCCATTAGACGTGGGCGACTGTGCGCCCGATTTTGCGTCGGTTTAAATTAGCCTAGGAAGCATAACCCCAAAATCTATCTTTTATATAGCTACCAGCGCAAAAGTATTGGCCAATGGCAGTTAAAATACCCACCTCTCTCAAGATTTTTCGCATCTCTCCACGGAAAAAAATGGGATATAGCAACCTAAACCCCGATAATGAGAGCATCTTGTCCGGCCAAAAGTTCACCTCAGACGTTTCCCCGCATTCTTTCGTAAAATGATAGAACCGTTTATATTCGTGTATCTCAGTAGTTGAAAAATTATCTAACACCGTTTCGATGTCGTTGACGTCGGTATCGCGAGAATAGAACGATGTCCAATTACCGTGATTTACCGTCCAAACTCGCTCTGGAGAGCAAACAGTCTTCTTTTTTTTTGACTGCTGCACTAACACCAAAATTGGGTTCTAAGTGATGCCAACCGTTTCTGTAATAATTCCAACTTTTAACCGCGAAAATTTCATCAAAAAGTCTGTTACGTCCGTTATCGCTCAAACACGACAACCGGACGAAATTATCGTGGTTGATGATGGCTCAGACGATAATACTTGGAGCGTCTTAAAAGATATGGGGTTTTCCCAGTCAGCAAGTGAAAAAAACAGGTTTCGGTACATTCTTCAAACTAACAAGGGTGTAAGTTCCGCAAGAAACGAGGGCATCAAAGCATCTAGGCATGACTATATTGCATTACTCGACTCCGATGATGTCTGGCAAAAGAATAAGCTTGAAAAGCAACTGATATCGCTTGGGAAGCAGGAGTTTTGTTTCCGCTTAAGCCACACTGATGAGATATGGTTTAGAAATGGTGCTCGGGTAAATTCGCGCAAAAAACACGCTAAAACGGGCGGCGATATATTTATGAAATGCTTAAAGCTATGCTGTATTTCACCGAGTTCAACCTTGATCCATAGGTCCGTTTTTGACGATTTTGGATATTTTGATGAAACGTTGCCAGCGTGCGAAGACTACGATTTCTGGTTGAGATTTTGTGCATATGAAAATGTCCATTACCTAGACGAACCCTTATTGATTAAATTTGGTGGTCACGACGGCCAATTATCTAATGCGCATTGGGGGATGGATAGATTTCGCATATACGCCCTTGAAAAACTTCTGCGCGACCAACGCTTAGAGAGTTTCAAGCGGCAAGAAACACTCAAAGAGGTTATTTTTAGACTCGAGGTATTGATAAATGGATCACACAAACGAAACAAAACAACCTTTGCTCAGGAGATGATGGCTAAAAAATCCTATTGGGAGGGGGTCTCCTAAAATGAAACGGGGCACAAAAAACGATGGTCTCGCGGAAGCAGATTTGCAATTTTGTTGGGTGATAGCCTTGCGCTCAGAAGCAAACCCAGTGATAGAAGCTTTTGGCATGAAAACCCTCACAGGAGCGTCATTATTTCCAGTCTATATCAATCCCGATAACGGCCATACCTTAGTCATCTCGGGGGTTGGTTCCACAAAGTCAGCTGCCGCCGCAACATATTTAAAGACGCTCCTGCACATCAAAAGCTATGCTGCGTGGATAAATGTTGGAATAGCGGGTTATTATCAGGAGCCACGCGGCGAACTCTACCAAGCCTTAAAAGTGCTAAATCAAGACACTGGAAAAGCGAATTTCCCAGGTTTGCCCTTTTCAAAATTTGCCCCTGGCTCAGCTCTTTCAACAGTCAGCAAACGCGAACAAAATTTTTCTGCTCAAGTTCTTTATGATATGGAAGCCTCGGGATTTTGTGAGCTTGCGCCATTGTTTTCTTGTAACGAGCTAACCTATGTTTTTAAGGTTGTTTCGGACACCCCTCATACACCTGCATCGCTAATAACAAACAAGGTTGTGGGGGAACTTCTAGAAAAGAATCTAGAAAAACTCTCTAAACTAGTAGGGGCGATAGGAGACTTGGTGAAAGATGAAAAAAGGCGATTACTGATACCTCGTGAGATTATTGACGTTATGGAAAATTGCCATTTTACAGAAAGCAACCGGCATAAACTCAAGCAGGTCTTTAGAAAGTGGAGAACCGCATTTCCGGATAGATCATTAAATGAGGTTAGTTACCCACAGACGTCAGCAAAAGAATTTATAACGAAGTTGGAGCAAGAGCTTTTGAATGAGGCAAAGGATTGGAAGTTGAGGTGATAGAAACAGTTTATGTTGAAGAGGAGATAATTGATCACTCCGTTACAAAACGTGTTCTTAAATCCTTTCCGCGAGCGGTTGTTATAGAAATAAGCCGGTATCAAGAGATATTTAATAAAAGACACCAAAACTTCAGACTGCAGAAAAAGAACCCCGGACTGATACTAGCAAAAAAACATGACAATTTCGTTTTGCCGGTTCCATCCGGGTTTGGCATGGAAGCGCAGAAAAATTTTTATTTTTCACATATGTATAATTGTATATACGACTGCAGATATTGTTTTTTGCAGGGCATGTACTCTTCGGCACATAATGTTTTGTTTGTAAACTATGACGATTTTTTCAAATCCATCTCAGATACTATTGTTCGACACGCAGGAAGTTCTCTTACCTTTTTTTCAGGTTACGATTGCGACTCGCTAGCGTTCGAAAAAGTAAGTGGGTTCGCTGCCCATGCCATAGATTTTTTCAGTAAACACCCTTCTGTAGAACTTGAATTGCGAACGAAAAGCATCGTTACAAGCCCGTTAATGAAACGGAACCCCGTCAAAAATTGTATTGTGGCCTTTAGTCTGTCTCCACAAAAAATTGCAGGCATTCTGGACCAAAAGGCACCAAATGTTGGGAGACGAATAAAGGCACTCAAACAGTTAGCGAAAGCGGGTTGGTCAGTTGGTCTTAGGTTCGACCCTTTGATCTATTGTAACGATTGGGAAAATATGTATTCGGAACTCATAGAGGATGTTATGGATGACTTGGATCCCTCTAACCTTCATTCCGTTAGTCACGGCCCGTTACGGTTTCCGAAGAAAATGTATAAGCAGATTGCATCCCTTCATCCGGACAACAGGTTGTTCTCCTTTCCTATGGAAAAGAAAGGTGGAATTATTTCTTATGGGACTGAGATTGAGGAATTAATGTCAAATCGTATACAAACGGAACTGAAAAAATATACAACACGGAGCAAAGTTTTTCGTTGTACGGTATAACATAGGATAGGAAGAATAGGTGGTAATGAAAGCAGCATTGATTACTGGAAGTTCAAGTGGAATTGGCAAAGCCATAGCGGCTAAATTACTCCACAACGAAATTCAGGTAATCGGGCTTGCTCGTGATCACAGTAAGTTTACCCCTGAAAGCGGCGAATATTATCCGATTACCGCGGATTTATCGGACGTTAAAAAACTTGAAAAAATTACCCGAGGTATTCTCAAGGACTACCCACAAATTAGCATATTCATTAGTAATGCAGGATATGGTGATTTCAGGAACTTAGAGAATTTTTCGGCTCCGCAGATCCATGATTTCTTCAATGTCAACTTAATCGCTCAAATAATTTTATGTCGTTATCTTTCAACCCATTTCAAAAGTAACGGTGGTGGCAACATCATAATTTTGGGTTCTGAAGCAGCATTAACTGGGAAGAAAAAAGGCACGCTTTATTCTGCTGCTAAATTTGGCTTGAGGGGCTTTGCGCAAGCTCTGAGAGATGAGGTTGGCACTTCTGGTGTAGGGGTTTCTGTCATAAACCCAGGGTTGGTTAGAACCCCATTTTTTGACAATTTAGATTTTGAACCCGGCGACCGTGAAAACAATGCAATAGCACCAGAAGATATTGCTAAAATTGTTTTAGAACTTTTAGGCACCCGAAGTGGCACTATTATTGATGAAATCAACTTATCTCCAGGTTCCCACTCAATAAATTTTAAACAAAACTCATAAGGTTGCGTTTCGAGCGATCACCGCACAGGTTATAGCGCCATGCTCCTGTGACAGATGGCCCAGTCCCTAATGCCTTGACGGCAGCGCGTCCAACGCGAGTTCCTCGCGAAGGCCCGCGGTCGGTTCAAGTTTGAACTCCTCAATCGGAATTCCGGTCGCATCGGCGGCGCGCGGATACGCGTTGAAGGCCGCGATAACGGCTGCGGCATCCACCATCGCGGCCTCGCCCATGGTAGCGACGATCCCTTTTCGGGCGGCCTCCGTCTGGGTTGGGTTTCGGTTGCAAATCCCTTCGGCGAACGCATTCATCAAGTCGCCATGTGGAAGACTTGAAGTGTCGGTAACACCTTCAACAACAGAGCGCAGATCGTATTCGTTTCC
>CAZOHS010000120.1:0-7838 GCA_964579285.1 uncultured Rhodospirillaceae bacterium
CCAACTAGTTTATGATACCATTTTTATCCACAATTATACAGAAACCTAATAGCGAAATGGTTCGGCTCATAAATAACATTTTACTATTAGTTTTCAATATGTTCTGTATTAAATCGTATACTTTAGATTAATAACTAAACGAATCGATTTTCTATTTCCCGCTTGGGTTCTCGTCTAGCTATAAAAAATTTGAATACTAAATATAGGTGTTTTATTTGGCGAGATTGGTTATCTAAGATTAAGTTAAGCACTCCCTACTAGAGCGCCATTTAACTTCAATCTCGATTACTACTTCCTTTTATCTGCAAACCTGGGCGCTTTAATGGATTTTTCAAATTCGCCGGCTAAGGTGCCAATTTCCAACGTGACGACAGTGGGTGTCACCTCAAATATCTGTTTCGTCGCATCAATTAACGATGACACTGCTTTTTCATGATCGATACCCGGCCTAGCCTCCACTGATACCAAAAAACCGTCAGTACCATCCTCTTTCGTTATTAATTCAGCTTTAAAGTCATTGATCTCCGGACGTTTAAAAACGAAATCTTCATATTCTTGATGATTAATATTTACACCTCTAAACTTGAAGAACCCCGCGGTCCGATGGGCATGCCTTATAATCGGAAACACACCGAACTCAGATCGGGTATCCCCGTCGCGGTGCCACGTAACAATATCTCCCGAATTCCATCTTAAAAACGCTGCGCCGTTATTACTAAACAGTGGTGTCATCACTAAGACACCCGGAACACCCTCTTCTACTGGTTGCAGTGTTTCTTCGTGCAGCACTTCGATATAAGCGAGATCCGTCCATATGTGGAAACCATCTCGCTTATCGCTTTCTGCACCCATCATGCTGCATTCGGTCATTCCAAAGCAGTCATAGACCTCTGCACCCCAATCGCGCTCTAGTTTTTCTCGCTTAGCCTTCGATACAGGTTCCGCTGTGCACATAATCCGATCCACAGAACTCTTCCGAAGATCTATATTCTCCGCCGCGGCGAGGTTGGCTAAATGTAAACCATAGCTAGACATCCCCATCCACAGAGTTGGATTTAAGTCCTGTATCAATTCAAGTTGCGTTTTCGATGGCAGGCTCACACCAGCACCACTCCATACTGCACCAATTCCCAGCATGCGTGCTGCCCGTGCCCACATGTGTCCCGCAGGATGAATACCAAGTGGAAAAGAAACGTGCGCAACGTTACCAGGCCTAGTATCGCTGCAAAGAAAGGTCCGAGCGAAACCAACCATGTTGTATCGGATGTCTTCGTACGTTTTAGGATAAAACAAAGGGCGGCCCGTACTTCCCCCAGAGCGCCAATATTCACATATATCCTTCTTCTTTGCGGTGCAAAAGTTTGTATAAAATTCTTCTGTCGACATGCCTCTAAGCTGATCCTTATCGAGAATTGGAATTTTCTCCCACTCGTGCGGATCATCGAGTTTTTCGGGATCAATGTGCGCTAGTTTGTCTTTCCAAAAGTTTGAACGTCGCGCATTTTCAAACGCTACAGGCTTTCGAGTTTCCTGTATTTTAAGGATTGCTTCACGTGTTTCTGGCACCCGGAGAGCCAGTTCCTCGATCCCGGAATTCATTTAATCGATTTGTAATTAAGATTACCTATCCAACGCTCTTGTATGGTGAACTCCGCCGGCATTTTGTTAGCCTGCTCTTCTTCAACCATCTTTGCGAGCCGTTCTTGTTTTTCTTGATTATCTTCAGGTATCTTTTCCAGAGCATCACCAATCAACTCGACATAATCATTTCCTATCGGACACACGTCCTGACATCGTCGACAACCGGTAATTACGCCTGCTCCTCGAAGAATGCTTTGCCACAGATTAAATGAATCCTCCGAGACCAGAAGTTCGAGCTTTTTTTTCTGATCAGGCGCGTCAAAAATATTCTCCAGGTGGTCGGTCAATTGGGCAAAACCATGAGGCGAACGATATCGATCACAGGCCGGCCAATCTCTAGACCAGTGTCCTACCACATCTCCTGGGCAGGTGCTGAGACAGCGCCCGCATTCCGGTCCCAGGCACAACGCTTTCTCAATCGGTTTATCTACCTCGCAGTCGACAGTACACATCACCGCTGAGAGCATAACGCGCGGCCCATACTCCGGAGTTAAGAGTTGAAGGTTGAGCCCCAGTGTACCCATACCTGCCTCAACGGCCGCGTGATTAAGAGATAGTAAGGTTGTTAGATGTTCGTCTGGATCGTTCTTATAGGCCCACGGATCCACATGTGTTGGAGGAATAATTATAGCTGGGTACCCCTGGTCTTCCAGCCAGTAAACTAATGCCAAGGATGCTTCTTCAAGAGCCGTTAACGTCAGTTCATCATTGTAGTACTTATGTCTTTCGTCCCATTGCGTAATTCTGGTCGTACCGCTGGTATATCGTTTTGCGAGGACAATTACGCGACCAGAATCGTGTTCTGTAATGTCCGACGGTTTATTCGGAAACCCAGGCGCCGGGTTTTTCTCTAACTCCTCACCGTCTGCAATTCCCACTAAATCTACGCCAAGAGACAGTGCCTTTTCTTTGATGTTTTCTGAAGTAATCGACGACTTAAATGCGGAAACCATTGCTAAAAGGCCTTATTTATCTGTCGCGGCATTAAGCGCCGCCTCTTCTTTTTCACGTTGCTCTTTTTTAAACGCCTGCAACTGACGAGCGACGATACCTTGATAACCTTCAGGACCAACCCAACGGACATTCCAGTCATTCAGCCCGTCAATAGTATCCTCGTTTTTGCGTGCTTCTTTAAAGCCTTTAGCTTTAGCTACTTTTTCTGGTGTTTTCTCCGGGATTACCTTCTGACTTTCAGAAAGATACGCGTGATAATCATTTCCAACAGGACACACTGCGAGACACCGTGGACAATCGCCGAAAGACCCGACAACCCGAAGAAGCCCTTGCCAAAAACCAAAGATCTCTCGGTCTTTCAAAAGATCTCGTTTTTCTTTTGCATCTAAATTAATAAAATGTGTCCAAAACTTAAGAATGGTTGAAAAACCGAATTCCTGCGCTTCTGTCGCACACTCTCTCTTGTCAATTCCAAAATGAAGAACAGCGTCCGACGGACAGGAATAAAGACAACGGCTGCAGGATTCGCCGATACACACTTGCTCAGTAATGCGACTATCGGGTTCAAGTTCTGCTTCTGTCAATATGCCGGTGAGATAAACGCGCGGCCCAAACTCTGGTGTTAAAATATTTACCTCTAAGCCAAAGGTTCCGAGTCCCGCCTCGATGCCGAGGTGTCGGGTGCTTAAGCGTCCGTAACTAGCCTTTTTGTAGTTCCAATCGGTCTCTTGTGCTGCTGTTACAAAGGAAGGGTATCCTTCACCTTCCATCCATTCGGTTATTTTATATGCTGCCCGGTCCATGGCACGCAGAACCAACATATCGACATGTTGCACAGGAATATTTGTCTTGGCCCGAAATGCGCCTATCGGAATACGTTTGGCAATTACAATGACGCTTTTAGCGTGGGGCGATATCCGTTCTGGCGTTTGAGGCCATTTCGGATCCGGCGGAAACTCGTTAAGCGTTTTAGCACTGACAATACCAACAAGGTCAGCCCCGAAGCGTTTTGCCTGGTCTTTTACGGTGTCAGAATCTAAATCATATTTCATAGAACCAAGGAATAGTCTTCAGCGTTGATCAAGGCAAGGATCATGTAGCAAAACACTTGGAACTAGCCAGAGACCGTAAATCTATTCATTCAAAAAATTAAGAAAACGTGAATTCCTAACATGACCATTGTCGCAACGGGCTGAGAAGCGTATTTAGACTATACGTTGTATTAGGCTAACTAAATGACAGACCCTTCTGAAAGTAGCAAATTCGCAGATTTTGGATCGCTCGCAACTTTGGCAAGCGTCGAGCGTGCTGCGTTCGAGTTGCGTTGTGGGCGGCCCGTATTTGTTGTTGATGAAACCGATCAAGCCTCGCTGATCCTCGGAACCGAAATGATCACGGACGATCGGTTGTTAGGATTAAAAAATGTCACAACCAATGAGGCGCTCCATATTGTACTCACTCACCAAAGGGCAAAAACTCTAAAGATACGGCTTTACACACAGGACGTAGTGCGTATTCCCTACCCAGAGTGGCTATCTATACAGCAGGTTCGCCACCTAGCTGACCCCCAGTTTGATCTTGGAGAGCCGATGCGAGGCCCATTTATAGCGGAGCGGACAGATTTAGCGGCCTCTGTGACCGCCGGAGTAAAACTCGCAAAAATAAGCCGTATATTGCCGTCAGTGATTGCAGCAAGCGTACCCGCCGTGCACGTTGGTAAATTTCCCCATATCATTATGGTAACAGCAAATGATGTACTTGATTACGATACCGAATCTGCATCTAAGCTTCAACGCGTCGCTTCCGCGAAGGTCCCGCTCGACGGAGCTGAAAATTCACGGATAACCGCATTCAGGCCAGCAGATGGTGGCGTAGAAAACCTCGCAATTATTATTGGTGACCCAAATTCCGAAGACTCAACTTTGGTTAGAATACATTCTGAGTGTTTTACAGGAGATTTACTTGGATCCCTTAAGTGTGATTGCGGTGATCAATTGCGAGGTGCAATTAATCATATTGCAAAAGAAGGTAATGGTGTTTTGCTCTACCTCGCACAGGAGGGTCGCGGGATTGGTTTGATCAACAAGTTGCGAGCTTACTCGTTGCAAGACCAAGGTTTTGATACCGTTGAAGCAAACCAACGTCTGGGGTTTGAAGACGACGAGCGTATGTTCCTAGCAGCAGCGGAAATGCTTAAACAACTAGGAGTATCAAACGTAAGACTTTTGTCTAATAATCCCCAAAAAGTTTCACAGCTTGAGGAGCACGGGATAACGGTTGTTGAACGTGTTCCACACACCTTTCCCTCAAATCAACACAACGAACTTTATCTAGCGACCAAAGCCAAAAAAAGCGGGCATATCTTATAAAATCTGATTTTATCTTTGGTCGAAGGCCAAAGGTGAAGCGTACAAACATGCTTAAAACTCTCCTCAAACGGCCCCTAGAGTGAAAATATCTAATACATTAATTCGGACTCAGCTTCCCATCTACGGTGCAGGAGTTTTTTCAAATAGCAACGTTACGATTGCGTCAATGATTGTACCGTTATGGGCATTATATCTCGATATTACACCAGCCATTATTGGTATAATTTTAGGCGTTCGTCACCTTCCCGGACTTCTTTTTGCCATTCACGGTGGAATTCTTTTTGATCGCCTTGGCACTCGCCCGGTCATGATTGTGTTTGCTGGTATCGCGGTGTTAGTGCCTTTGCTCTTTCCCATTCTTCCATGGATTTGGGCCATCATCGTACTGCAAATGATTTGGGGTTTTGCAACGACCATGACCTGGATGGGGGCACAAACCAGCGTTTCGCAATTCATGCGTGGGAGCACTCGTTATGCGGCCCGTCTTTCAGTGGCGGTCCGCTTGGGAATGATAGTAGGGCCACCCGTAGCCGGTCTCGCGTGGGATTTTTGGGGGCCGTGGGGAGGCTTTAGCGCAATTTCCTTTTGGGCATTGGGCCTATTAGTTTCCTGTTATTTTATCCCCTCACATAATATTGGAAGCAATCGAGTAGTCCGGCGTTTCCGAGCAAGTGATTTGATCCCGCGCAGCAGTGATTACGTAGAAGTTCTTCGAATGATGACAATCCCCGCTATTGCTATTTGCGTGTACCTAAGTGCAACCCGCATTGCCAGTTATGGCATCCAAGAATCTTTCTATATAATATACCTTGAAAACCTTGGTCTATCGAAAGCAAATATTGGGCTTTTGGCTGGCACTGGACACTCGATTTTAGGTGCTTTTGGTGCGCTCTTATTATCGTTGTCCCCGACTGTGCGCTCTACCCGTACAGAATTGTATATTTTTCTTGGAACTCTCGTATTAGCCGTCATTCTCATATCTGTTACACCTTTGATGACGCACTTCTGGCCACTTTTTGCTGCAATTTCAGTACGGGGACTGTTACTAGGTTTTAATCAACCAATGATGATATCCACAATGGCTAGAGTTGCTCCACACGACGCGCAGGGAACGATTGTCGGGCTTAGGACAACCGCCAATCGTGCGGCATCCACACTCATTCCAATATTTATGGGTTTCTTGGTTGAAGTTATTGGCCTCGAAGCGAGTTTTTATGTCATCGGCATCATGATGTTGGCCGCATGCATCGTAATCTGGGTTTTGATGTTACGGGCGTTATCGCGGGGAGAGATACCAGACTAGCTTCCGCCTGGACACATCAAAACGCTCAATCTACTCTGAAAGTTAGCACCCAATGGGAGAATTTTTATGAGTGGAGAAAATTTTTACCCTGGCGAGATACTCGCGGAAGACGAAATCCGGGTCACGCTCCTTGGGACGGGCACACCATTCCCACGACGTGGTCAGGCATGCGCGAGCGTGTTTGTCGAGGCCGGAAACGATAAATTCCTTCTTGATTGTGGCTCCGGCGCGCCGCAAAATTTTACTTCTTTAGAGGTGCCTTTTCCCCTTGTAGATAAGATCTTCGTTACTCACCATCACGTTGATCATATCGGGGGTATAGATCATTTTTGGATTGGTGGTTGGACGTATGGGCGACGGGAGCCCCTTAAGTTATGGGGGCCACCTGGAACGGCTAAAATAGCCGAGCATTTACGAGAAATTTACAAATGGGATATTGAAACACGCCTCGACGCGCTGCCACCCGGCGGACATAAAATAGAATGCACCGAATACTCAAAGAACGGTATAATTTACGATCAATATGAAAATGGCGGCGTTCGGATTACCGCTTTCAAGGTTATTCATACCGAACCTCAAAATACCTATGCGATGAAGGTTGAGTATCGCGATCGGACCTTTGTTTTTTCAGCGGATACGAAAAAATGTGATGCACTGATTGAACATGCCACAGGGTGCGACCTTCTCGTTCATGAAGCATTTCCGCCCGCAGATCTCTATGCCCGCAAGTCAAACAGGCCACTGGAGATTGCAAAGAAGATTTCGGAAGTTTACCACACGTCACCGAGAGAAGCAGGTGAAGTCTTTGCCGAAACAAAACCTAAGATGGCCGTTATCTACCATATGTACAACAATGATGATGTTATTGGCCCTGCCCTTGACCAAATTAGAGAAAATTATGGCGGATTGGTGGAAATTGGGTATGACCTAATGGTAATTAATGTAGGGAACGAAATCCGCGTTCGCCCTGCCGTCGTATCCGACCAACCTTGGCCAATTGGAAAAACGGCTTAACTACGTCTATCCCATAATTCGGTTGTTGCTCTCCTCGCACCCTCGCATAGGGTAGCGAGCTTTGCCCATACAATTTCTGGCTCGACTGCGGCTTGCCCAACCCAAGTGCCATACCCACAGTCACTCCCGGCAATCACGCGCTCTCTCCCTACCCGTTTAGCGACCCGCGATATCCTTTGTGCGACAAGTTCCGGATGCTCTATGAAATTAGATTTAGACTCAATAACTCCTGGAATTAGAATCACATCGTCCGGGATTTTTACGTTATCAAAAATTTTATATTCGTGTGCGTGCCTAGGATTAGCCGCTTCAAAAGAAAAGGCCGAGGCATTAGCCTTCAAAGCAATATCTATTATGTCACTGAGGGGAACGTCACAATGGTGAGGACCTTCGTAATTTCCCCAACAGAGATGCAACCGCACCATGTCTTTTGGGATTTTAGCTAGCGCATAATTTAATGCTTCTACATGGAGTTCGGCTCGTATTCTAAAATCCTTTAGGCTTAAATCAGCATACTGGATGTGTCTACCCATCGCGAGGTCTGGGCAGTCTAACTG
>CAZOHS010000121.1:0-7767 GCA_964579285.1 uncultured Rhodospirillaceae bacterium
GATTCCTTTTCTACAGCGCTTACCAGAGGTCGCTCGGGCTCTGTCAGCGTTAGCGCGTTATAGTGAGCTTCGGGACCGTGGAATTGTAACTGAGGCTTCTTCCACCCATGTTTACAATTCCGGTGACACGGTAAATAAAGTGCTGTCCGATAACGGTATTTTTAGTCCCATTCATGGAGTTGCCAAGGATGTGAGTGAAGTGGCTAAGGTGGCTGTTGAAGTCGGGTTTCCGGTTGCTATCAAGGTTATCTCACCGCAGGTTTTACACAAAACCGAGGTTGGAGGCTTAGAACTGAACATCTACTCTGCTGAGGCTGCCATCCAATCTGCAAAAAAGATACAGAAGAAAATTAGGATAGACGGGCCTGAGTTGATTATCTCGGGATTTCAGATACAGAGAATGGTTTCGGGTTTGGAAGTAATGATTGGGGTACGGGACGACCCAAGGTTTGGTCCGTTTGTTGTATTGGGATTGGGTGGTGTTCTTGTCGAGGCGGTTCGTGATGTAGCATTTCGATTGCTACCTCTTACAAGAGCAGATGTGACTGACATGATAAAAGAATTGCGCGGAAATGTGCTCTTTGGGCGGTATAGAGGATCGCCGCCCCGTGATGTAGACGCCCTAATTGAAGCAGTGATGGGCTTATCGATAGCTTATCAAATACTGTGTGGGGACATATCGGATATTGAGATTAATCCGCTAATGGTTGGCGCCGCAGGGGAAGGGGTTTGTGCAGTTGATATTCGAACCGTTGCTCGTCAACACCCATAAGAAAGGACATTATGGACTATCAGTTGCCAGAAGAACTGCGACTTTTAAAGGAAACAGTGCGGCGTTTTGTTGACCGGGAGTTAATACCGATCGAACGGGATACAATGGACGGCTCAAAGCTGAAGCCCGCAATACAGGGAGCTTTAGAGGATAAGGCGAAAGAGGTAGGGCTCTGGCTGTACGATGTTCCCGAAGAGTATGGAGGTCAGGGACTAGGATTACTGGCCCGTTCTGTAGTCTGGGCAGAACTTGCGCGCAGCATCGCTTTACCAGCGCGTAACGTAAATATTTTCGGCCCTATAGTAAGCCCAATACTGTACTACCTTAACGAAGAACAGAAGGAACGATATCTGTATCCTGTTTTAGAGGGCAAACTGCGACACTGTTTTGCCCAAACCGAGCCAGACGCGGGCGGCGATCCTGGCGGAATGAGGACTACCGCGGAGTGCTGTGGGGATGAGTATGTCATCAATGGAACAAAGCGTTTTATTACTGGGGCCGGAGAGGCGGATTTTGTACAAGTTATAGCGGCGACTGATCGGGAAAAGGGTTCCCGAGGCGGTATATCGGCCTTTCTTGTCGATATGAAGGTAGCTGGTGTTAAGCTGCTGCGTCAGCAGGAAACGATGATGCATGACCGACCTTGGGAAATAGCATTTGAGGACGTCCGCGTTCCCATCCAAAATAGGATCGGAGAAGAGGGTGAAGGATTTAAATTTGCCCAAAATTGGATAAGTGCGGGCCGTATTCGGCATGGAGCACGTGGAATCGGGGTTATCGAAAGGTGTTTGGAACTTGGTGCTGCCTATGCACAACAACGTGAAACATTTGGCCACAAACTTTCAGAGAGGCAGTCTGTCCAATGGATGTTGGTCGACTCGTTTGCTGACCTACACATGCTCCGTCTAATGGTTCACACAGCTGCTGCAAAACACGACGCTGGAAAGAATATTCGTTACGACGCGTATATGATAAAATATCTAGGTGACACTAAGTCGTTTGAGGCTGCAGATAATTGTATGCAAATACACGGTGGATTAGGATTAACAACTGATCTCCCTATAGAACGCATGTGGCGAGATCAGAGAAGTTTCATAATCACTGAGGGGCCCACGGAGATTCTTAAAATGGCCCTCGCTCGACATGTTTTACGCCAATATGGCAATTGAACATTTTCCAGCCTAAATAGTGCCCACCTTTGGCATTCCTTAGCCTGACTCACAATTTACGGCCGATAGTTTTTTCCTTAAGTTATCTTTCTAGGTTGCCAGATCACAGTTAAGGGAAAAAAAATGTTTGATCATTTTGAATGTGTCAAAGTAGAGATGATGGATGGACTAGCCTGGGTCCAAATGAACCGTCCAGAAAAACGCAACGCAATGAATCCACAACTTCACGATGAGATGGAAGAGGCTTTGACACACTTAGAGGTTGATCCCGACTGTAAGGTTGTGGTTATCCGCGGTGCTGGAGGAAATTTTTCCGCGGGTCAAGATTTGAAAATGTTTTTTCGTGAAAACGAGAACAACCCACTCGGTCGTAAGACTTCACAAAGGGCGGCTAATCGGTGGAGGTGGGAGCTCCTCTATAATTATGATAAGCCGACTATTGCAATGGTCGAGGGTTACTGTGTTGGTGGCGCTTTTATGCAGTTACTCGCTACTGATTTTGCACTTGCTGCAGAAGATGCGACGTTTTCTCTATCTGAAGTTAACTGGGGCATTCTGCCCGGGGCATTAGTCAGCAAGGTGGTCGCTGATTCCGTTTTGCCACGCCACGCTCTCTACTATTGTTGTCTTGGTGAGCCCTTTGATGGAAACGAGGCCGCGAGGATTGGGATGATCAATTTTGCGGTGCCCGGCGATCAACTTGAATCTGAAACCGAAAAACTAGCAGGAAAGCTCATGTCTAAAAGCCCGCGGGTGCTGCGTGCGACTAAACAAGCAGTTCGTAATGTTAAAACAATGGATTTCTGGCAGTCCTATGATTATCTCGCCGAAAAGGGTGCTGCTATAAAGGTCGGGGATCAAGAAGATTCCTACAACACGGGGCTTCGGCAATTCCTGGATGAAAAAAGTTATAAACCCACCTTCCAGGCTTTTAAGTTGGGCACGCTCATTGAAAAGAAATGAGGCGGAAGTATAGAATTAGCGTCGGGAAGGCTCTCAAAATAAGTAGGTTTAATTTTACCTACTGAACTCTTCCGCGTGCTTCTATCGGCCAGACATCTATCACGTTTTTGTCGTGAATTACCATGTACTGGTCGTAGAGGTTGACAGTTGTATCGCAGTGACTGGGAACTAAACGAAGTTTGTCTTCTACCTCCCAAGGAACGTGTTCGCCCCCTGTCATGGTTAGGATGCCATGTTCATCTCCCCCAAACGCATAGTTCTGGCCCACGCCATTTTCTATCATTGGAGGCCCGTGATCGCTACTGGCCGCCTTTAACCCTGCGTCAAGAACGACCCGGTCTGGGGCTGGTTTTGATACTACACTGGTCAATATATAAAGTGCTTGTTCGAAGGGCGGGGTATTAGCGTCCGGCCAGTTAATCCCACCGTACCGTGAATCCATAAACACGTAAGATCCTGCTTGGATTTCGGTCAACAGCCCGCGGTCCGCGTCAAACGGTAAGGTGCCAGTGCCACCACCTGTTCGTATATTTACAGTCAGTCCTTTTTTTTCAACCTCGCCGATTGCCTTACTCAGTTTGTTCAGCCCCTCAATTGTCTGCATTTGGCGCTCCTCGACATCTACGAGCATCTGAATTTTGCCTTGGTATCCCTGCAATCCAGAAAAATTTAGCCATGGGTGGTTATCGATCATAACTGCAAGTATTGCTACCTCTGGCCCCGGTGGAACACCACAACGTCCTTGCCCAACATCAACCTCAACAAAAACGTCTAATTTTGTGCCGGAAAGTTGTGCGATGCTTCCAAGCATTTCTATGTTTTGTTTATTGTCCGCCACCACGGCGATCGCAGCTTGGTTGCGCGCCGTCATGAGGCGTCCAATTTTGCTTTCGCCCACGACGGGTGTGGTAATCAAAATATTATCTATTTCATTAGCCGCCATCACTTCTGCTTCGCCCAGCTTTGCGCAGCAGACGCCAATGGCTCCGGCCTCTACTTGCATCCGTGCGATGGTTGCGGATTTATGAGTTTTGGTATGTGGCCGGTAGTCAATACCGGCGGCTTTTGTCATTTTTGCAAGCCTTTGGAGATTGCGTTCAAGAGCGTCTGAATCGATTAACAGTACCGGTGTGTCTAGTTCATCAATCCTCATAATGCTTTGTCCTCTTGGTATACGACATTACCACCAACAATTGTTGTAACGGCCGATATGTCCTTGATGCTTTCTTCCGAGCAAGTGAGTGGGTCATTGGATAAAATGACTATGTCTGCGAGCTTTCCTTCTTCGATTGAGCCCTTTTTGTCTTCTTCAAAAGTAAGGTACGCCCCTCCCAGCGTTGCACACCGCAACGCCTCCTCTCGGGTAATAGCTTGATTGGGTGCAATTCGATCTTCCGAAAACATGTTCCATCGTGAGACCACGTGCCAGATCGGGTAAAACAGTGTTGTAGGGACGTTGTCGGTCGCCAGACCAATATTTACGCCGGCATCCAAAAGTCGGCGCAGTGGTACGATGTCGTCAACTCTGTTGGCCGGCAAGTTCGCACGAGAAATATGTCCGTGTTTGTATATATACCGGTTGGTATGAGTGGTCATCACGACGCCGAGGTCCGCTGCTTTCTTTATCTGATTTTCGTCAAGTACGTCGAGGTGGCCAATTATCCAGCGCATACCCTCTATTGGTACTTTACGGTTAACGGTTTCGAAAAGGTCTAAAAAACCGGCACCAATTACTGCTATACGGATATTGTTTAGGGCTGCTTCCGTCATAAATTCGACCATACGGTCCTTAGGTATACCAGTATCGTAATTAAATCCTGACCAACCTGTATACGGCGCGCTGGTTGCACGAAAAATTGCATCCACGTCTGGTCCTAGATCGGTAAACATACCGCCTACACGGACCCAGTCATCGCCTAAACCTCTGCGACCCAACCAAGTTGTCCAATTTTTTAGAATTGCGGTGTAATCTATATCAGGAGCGGCGCCCCAGGGTGGGCTATATATCAGGTGGGCCCTAACTGTCGCTAGGTTCTCTGCATGGACAGCTTGGTAGGCATTGATTAGTTCCTGAGCGGCGCCATGCTCTTCAAGTACACTGGTTGTGCCAGAGGCATTATATGTCCGCATTGCATTTTTCAGGCCAAACGTGCGGTCCTGATGACTAAAGCGGGTCGCCATGTGAAAATAGCCGAGTTCCGCTATGGGCATGTAGTGTTGCTCCCGGATCAGGCCAGTTAGTTCGCCAGCGCTATCTTTTTCAAATTCGATCGTCGGAGTGTGGGGTATTGTATCTCTTTTTATTTTGGCGAGCGTTAGTGCTTGAGTATTAACAACGGATTCCAATGGTAGTGTGTGACGCCAAAACCCCCAAATTGGCCGGATATATACAGGATTTTCTGGGGCGACCTCGTCCAATTCGTGCCGGGTTGGAAAACGGTTTTCAGAAAGGCATCCAGGGACATTCCAGTAATAAGGTGGGTCGCCAATTGGCATGGTAACAATCCATTCACCCGGTGACGTTCCAAGAACTATTTTTTGAATTTTATCCAGCACGTCTTGCACGGTTTTGCATCCCTCAAGCGACGGAAATAAGTTTTTCAGCCCCTCTCTATCCATATGCGCATGTCCGTCGAATAATCCAGGAATGACTGTTCGGCCGCCAGCATTTATTATTTGCGTATTGGGGCCCTGTAGGTTGGATATGTCAGCCGTTGAACCCACAGCTATAATCTTTTCCCCCTTGGTCGCTACTGCCTCCACAATCCTGTTTTTTGGATCCATCGTGAGGATTTTTCCCTTAACGATCATGAGGTCCGGGTGGAGATCCGGCATGCGTGCTTTCCTTTGTTTCTATCTTTGTTTTATCGGCCGGCTGCAAACGCTTCGCGCCTGGTATCTGCCCCGCCTGTTAAAACACCGTTATCGAGGATTTCTATGGTTTTTGCGGATCCAAAGTACGACGCGCCAGAACCATGTTGGACGTTATGACCGCGTCGTTCGAGCTCTTTCGCCGTCTCGTCGGTATAGCCTTCTTCAAGAAGAAAATTACCGTCGAGGCTTACTGACCACCGCGGATATTCTATCGCTGTTGTGAGTTCCATTCCCCGGTCAACCAGGTTGGTCAGTACTTGTACCATTGACAGTGTTTGGCCTGGTCCGCCCGGAGTAGTCATTAAATACTTAGGCTTGCCATCCTTCATCACGATCACAGGGTTAAGTGTATGAGACGGCCGTTTGCGGGGGGCAACATGTCTGGGGTCTGAAGGGTCAACCCGGAAGCCTGTCATGCGATTGTTCATTAGTACGCCCGTCGTCGGATCTAAGAAAGCACTGCCGAAAACATGAAACACAGACTGGACTACAGAGAGCGCATTTCCCTTGCCATCTGCTAAAACTATACAGGAAGTTCCGCCCTTATTCTCAAAGCTAACCGGGTTAGTACCGTTTATCACACAATCCTGGAGATTTTTGGTCATATCTACGCCCAGAAGTTGGGAAACGGGAATGTCGACTACGCGCGGGTCGGAAATATAGGGTTGCCCAAGCGCAAAGGCACCCTGCATAGCGCGGATGAGATAATCTAATCGGTCGGTGTCATTATCCACCAATTTTTCCGAAGTGAGGCCCGATAATCCATTCAACTGCATTAACATTAACAATCCGTATGAATTGGGTGGCATTACTTGGACGGTATGTCCGCGATAGTCTGTCGCGAGTGGGTCAACCCATTCCGGTTCGTAGTTTGCAAATTGTTCGGGTCCAATCAGACCCCCGTTGGCACGCACATATTCGCCTATAGACTGCGCTACTTCTCCTTCGTAAAACACTGCGCTTTTTCCGCTTGCAATTTTATTCAACGTCTCCGCCAGAGCCGGCTGATGCAGGATCTCCCCCGCCCGTATTTTTTTATCTCCTCTAAAATACAGGGCACGGCAACCGGGGTCGGCCATGACGTCGTTTCTAAATAGGTCCAGGCCAGCTGTCATCACCCGAGAAGCGGGATGTGCCTCGGCAATGTCAATCGCGTCTTCAAACAGGTCGGGCCACTCCATTGTCCCATATTTTTCATGCAAACGCTCCCAACCACGCACCATGCCCGGTACGCTTATAGCGTTGGGGCCCCTGTTTGGTATTCCCGTCTTATAGTATTCCTCTGTGGCGCCATCGGGGGCGTGGCCGGTGGCGTTGAGTCCAATTGTCTTGCCTTCTGCAGCATCGTGGTAGAGAAAAAACGCATCGCCGCCTAACGAGGTGGCTTGCTGCAGTACGACCGACAGTACAGCGGATGTTGAAATCATTGCATCCACCAATGAACCCCCTTTATCGAGCGTCCGCAGGCCAGCGTTAGATGCAAGTGAATGGCCCGACACGACCATTCCTTTAGTTCCGTACACGGGGGATCGTGCAAGCCGCACGCCGGCAAAGACATCCGTTGTCATCAATGTTCTCCTTTTAGCCTATCTCAATGTCGAGTAGGGCAAGCAGACTGTCAAATAATTATGTATTGAAAAAGTGGAAAGTTTAATTATCCACGTTTCAATTTACGGAGACATACCAACCACCATTTACGTGCAACGTTTGTCCTGTCGTAAATCGCGAGTGTGGTCCACACAGAAAGCATACAGTCTCAGAAAACTCCTCTACTGTACCCTCCCTACCCATAGGGATCGGTCGGGTTTTGAAGTGGGCGGATGTCGCTCCGGGTCGCGCTATTCGTCCCGGTGCAACACAATTTACTGTGATGTTTTGTGGGGCGAGTTCGACAGCGAGGGCCCCCGTGAGCCCTGCCAGTCCCATTTTAGCGGTGGCGTCTGCTGCCCGATTAGGATTGCCCACGTGCGCACTAGAAGCGCCGATATT
>CAZOHS010000122.1:0-7674 GCA_964579285.1 uncultured Rhodospirillaceae bacterium
TAATACCTAACAATAATAATAAAAACCGAATACCTGTATGATTCACGCTATAGGTAATACCGACGACAATGTCATTCCATATGTTCCGAAACGCGCCTTTTTTGCGCTCCGGCTCTATCACTTTAATATATATAAGAATTGGACAGAACTGTATGAAGGTGACAGCGACTACACATAGCACTGCGCCGGTTCCCATAGTAGCAATCATGGCGCCAGCAATAGCAGGTCCTACGAAACGCGCACCGTTAAAGGTCGCAGACTGCAGGCCAATGGCTGCCGCGAGATCTTGTTTCGGCACTAGTCCGTGAATTAATGCCATCCGTGCAGGCGTCGTCAGCGCTTCGAGCGATCCGATTAAAAGAGCAAATAGCAGGACTAATTCTATCGATGCAAAACCCGACAATGTCACGATCGCAAAAATAACTGCGACTGATGCTGTCGCTGTTTGGGCTATAAAGGTGATTCGTATGTATCCCATGCGATCCGCGAGTGCCCCTGCGATGATAGAAAAAATGACAAGCGGGAATGTTTCTGCGAAGGCAATAATACCGAGCCATACCGTTGATTCTGTTAGTTCCCAGGTCAGCCAACCTACAGCAATGCGATACATCCACCGCCCGGTCGTATTTATGCCGTTGCTGGCCCAATAGATGGCGTAATATTTGTGTGACAGTGATCGTCCGATACCTCCAAGCATTTATGATTTTGAAATTGCTCTGGGGTGAGCGCGTTCGTAAACCTTTACTAATTGTGTGGTATCTAAATCCGTATATCTCTGAGTGGTCGATAACGAGGCATGACCAAGTAATTCTTGTATTGTTCGCAGATCGCCGCCTCCAGCTAGAAGGTGTGTGGCAAAGCTATGTCGTAAAGCATGCGGGGTAGCAGTTTTAGGTAAGTTTAAGTTGCCTCGTATCTTTTGCATTGTGCGCTGCATAATACGTGGCTTTAAGCGGTCACCCCTTGCACCGTAGAACAAGGGACAATCCGCTCCTATAGAATAAGGGCAGCTATCTCGGTAGTCGCTAATCGCACTCTTAACAACAGGCAGTATTGGGACGATGCGTTCCTTCCCTCCCTTTCCAATTATCGCCATTACATCACTAGAGGGTACATCACTCTGGTTTAGATTCAGTGCTTCCGCTATCCGGAGGCCACAGCCATATAGTAGGGTTAGAACCGCAACATCACGCATACCAATCCACGGTGTTTGAGAAATTTCTGACGCGTTTTTCAAGACTGCCAACGCGTCGGGCACATCCAATGGCTTTGGTATCGGTCGTGGGATTTTTGGAACATTGACCGTAGAAAGTGAAGAATTTTGCACAATATTTCTTTTGTCCAAAAAGCGGAAAAGGCTTCGCACTGCTGATACTCCGCGAGCTACTGACGTTCGACCAACACCATTTTTGTGGTGAATAATCGCTGTGTTTTTGCGTTCTTCTCTTAAACGTGTCCAGAGCCAGGCTCTTAAATCTGAAAGTTTAAGATCACTGGGTAACTTTAAATCTGGACTAGATCCGTTTAAACGGGCCGTCATCCAGCCTCTAAAATCAGACGGGATAAGGTCTCTAAGCATTTGTATGTCTGGAAAAGAGAACTTTCCGATTATTGAAAGATCAGGAGTTACCGATTGGTTGAGAATTTTTAAATCTTGCCCACTAAGTTTTCTTCTAGTTTTTTCTACAGCGAGCCAGGCAAGAAAGGATGCAACGTCCCGACAATAAGCATCTAATGTGTTCTGGGATGTTCTGCGTTCCAACAATAACCACGATTGCCAGCGCCCAATTTCTGCAATCAAATTTGCGCTTGCTGGAAAACTAATTATATTTTTCGGCCCAGACATTGTTTGAGTCGTTCCTCTATCACATGGGCAAGAAATAGTATTAAATCGGTTCCTTGGCTCATGCTAAACCCATCGTCGCGTCCAGATCCAAGGGCAAGCAACATCGCCGGTGAATTTCGTCCTGGAATTAGTTTCAGAAATGCCACCGACTTAACTCGATCGGACGCGTCCCCAAAAATTATTGGTTCACCAGGAGTTTGTGATTGTAGGAGGATTCGGCTTTGTTTTCCGAATAAATTTAGGATACCCCCGGTTCCTATGGGGTTTGCCCCGGCGAGAGCGAGTGCACTGGGCTCCTCTATGCAGAGAACAGCGGTCTCAATGTCTAGCAGTTGTGGGAGCTTGGTTCGAATAACGTTGTTAATGCCATGAATATCGGTTTCCGCGATTATTGCGATCACCGCATTATGTACTTTTTTTTGTCCCGCGACGTTATCTTCCATTGTCGCTAGAAGATGTTTTTCTCGCCTCTTCAATTTTAGCAGGTCTGCTTTTGTGCGGTCCAGAATAAAGCGCTGCATATCGACAACGCCCTCCTCAATTTCCGGGCTCGGCGTCTTTAATTCTATGAAAACAGAGGGATTCTCATAGAAAAAATTAGGGTTTTTTCGTAACCACGCTGAAATAGTCTTTGCGGTCAAATGTTCAGACTTAGGTTTTTTAACACTTCGCGTCTTACCTGGCATCGTTAAGATTCCATAATTGATTGCCCGGTTTCAGCCCAATCTGAGAGAAATGCCTCCAAGCCCTTATCGGTAAGTGGATGTTTAAAGAGCGCTCGCAACACCGCTGGTGGCAATGTTACCACATCAGCGCCCATCTTCGCCGCCTCTACGACGTGATTTGGACTCCGGATAGACGCGACTAGGACCTGAGTGTTAATGAGGGGATAATTTCCATATATCATGCAGATTTCATCTATTAAACCCATACCATCACGGCTTATGTCGTCTAATCTACCCACAAAGGGTGAGATAAAAGTGGCTCCTGCTTTTGCCGCAAGTATTGCTTGGCCCGCCGAAAAACACAGAGTTACGTTTACCTTTGTTCCCTCATCCGCCAGCACTCGGCAGGTCTTCAGCCCGTCCGGTGTTAATGGCACCTTGACCGCTACGTTATCCGCTATATTGGCTAACTTGCGACCCTCTGCGAGCATTTTTTCGTGTTCTGTGGCCGCCACTTCGGCGCTGACCGGACCTTTGATTAGTTCACATATTTCTTGTATCACGTCGAGAAAGTTTCTGCCTGATTTGGCTATGAGCGACGGATTGGTTGTGACACCATCCACGAGGCCAGTTGTTCCGAGGTCTCTGATCTCACTAACGTCGGCCGTGTCTACGAAAAACTTCATGATGCTCCTTTAATATGGTTGTCCAAATAATATCGTCCGTCTGCTTTCCCGCAAACAAGCTGTCGAGTGGATTGGCGGTCCCGAGCGGCTAGGATAGAGTGTACCTGATGGAACCCAGCCTTTCCATAAGTTCGCGTAACCGAGTGGTCAGTGTGCTACTGCCGCTTCCACTTTCCTCGCCATATGATTACCTAGTGCCCCGGGAAGTTTATGTTCAACGCGGATCATTTGTGCGGGTTCCTCTTGGTCGACGCAATGTTACAGGCGTTGTTTGGGGGTTGCCTAAAGGCACTGTGGGCCCAGAAAGATTGCGGGAAATCGGGAAATTAGTTGATCTACCACCCATGCCGGTAGACACGCTAGAATTTATAGATTGGGTGTCTAAATACACCCTTTCTAAACTTGGTAGTTTGTTGCGAATGGCTATGAGCGTTCCTAGTGCTTTAGACCCGCCAAAAGCGGTAACGGCGTACAAACTTGCGCCCGGGATGAACGAAAAGTGCGAATCGGTTCATTTGCATTTCAGGCTAACCAGTGAACGAAAGCGTATTATACAGATCTTGGAAGATGGGCGGCCACGGCGCGCATCTGATATAGCCACCGCCGCAGGAACCAGTCTTTCAGTTGTGCGAGGACTTGCTAAAGCGAAGATCCTTGAGACAATTACGTTAACAGAGAAGAGAATGGTCGAAAATCCCGACCCAGATCTAGCTCGGGCCATTCTTAACGAGCCACAAGCTATCGCTTCACAGAGTATTGTGAATATTTTAGATCAGGGTTACTCGGTTTCACTCATTGATGGCGTCACGGGGTCTGGAAAAACTGAAGTCTATTTTGAGGCGATTGCAGCAGCCCTTCGGCTTGGTAGACAAGTGGCGGTCTTGTTGCCCGAAATTGCCTTGACTGCGAACTGGCTTGACCGTTTTGAGGCAAGTTTTGGGGCACCACCTGTAATTTGGCACTCTAATCTGCCACTCTCTGAGCGGCGACGAAACTGGCTTTCGGCACTGGAGGGTACAGCAAAGCTCGTAGTTGGTGCCCGCTCCGCGTTGATGTTGCCTTATAAAGATCTGGGCCTAATTGTTATAGATGAAGAACATGATCTAAGCTTTAAACAAGAGGAAAGCGTAATATATAACGCGCGGGATATGGCGATTGTGCGTGCCCGTATTGGTGACTTTCCTATAGTTCTATCGTCAGCGACACCATCTTTAGAAACGATGGATAACGTGTGGCGCAATCGTTATCGACACCTTTCACTTCCTACGCGATTTTCTGGAGCAAAGCTTCCTGACATTTCTGTAATCGATATGAGGGATGAAAAATTAGCTAGACAGAGCTGGTTGTCTACATCACTTGCCAATCTGGTTAATGAAACATTGAAAACGGGTGAGCAAATCATGCTATTTCTTAATCGCCGCGGTTTTGCACCCCTTACACTATGTCGTGCATGTGGGCATCGGCTGGAGTGTCCACAATGTACCGCTTGGCTAGTAGAGCACAGATTGCATGACCGGCTCCAATGTCATCACTGTGGATATGCTACCCGTTTGGCAAAAAACTGTCCCGCGTGTCAAGTTGAAGATCAATTTGCTGCTTGTGGGCCGGGCGTGGAGAGACTTGCAGAAGAAGTTTCTAAGAGGTTTCCTGATGCGCGTGTTGAAATTATGTCTAGTGATTCAGTCCGAAAACCCATTGATGCTCAGTTACTGGTAGGTCGAATGGAATCCGGCGAAATAGATGTACTTATTGGTACGCAAATAATGGCAAAGGGATTTCATTTTCCAATGCTCACTCTCGTTGGTGTAATTGATGCCGATCTTGGGCTAACTGGCGGCGACCTAAGGGCGGCGGAAAGAACCTATCAACTTTTGCATCAGGTTGCCGGGCGCGCGGGCCGTGCGACGCGTCCCGGTCGCGTACTTTTGCAAACTTACCACCCTGAACATCCTGTGATGGCGGCGCTACTTGGAGGGGACCGGGATCATTTTATGAGAATGGAAGCAGAGGCACGAAGGGAAAACAATATGCCACCGTATGGGCGTCTTGCTGCAATAATAGTGTCGGGAGCTAGCCTGGACGCAGTGGAAAAGGCCTCTAATTTTCTTGCCCAGACGGCTCCACAAACCGAGGGTTTTTATGTTTTAGGCCCCGCGCCCGCGCCGATTGCGGTAATTAGGGGCCGGCATCGGCGCCGACTGTTGGTAAGAGCAAGAAAGGGGCTCAATATACAGGATATATTACGCCGTTGGGTGTTTGCAGGTAAGGCTGAAAAAGGTACACGTATTTCAATCGATATTGATCCTTATACCTTCATGTAACTATTATTCCAGATAAATTAGTAGGCTAAGACACAGAAGTTTTGCGACCCTTTGCCGCGTATTTACTGGGCGGTGTGGGTTGCAAGCTACATTCGCCTGTGCTACCTAACGCTGCCTTTCGAAGTTACTATGAAATAGGCTCGTTGAGGGCTTTCTTTCTCTAGTAAAATCAATGGCTTTGTTGTTTTAACCTTATATTTCGAGGTCAAGTGCGTGTCCTCTAATTCGTCAGGCGTTGCCGGTCGCTACGCAGCTGCTCTTTTCGAGATCGCCGAGGAACGTAAACAACTCGACGAAGTCGCTACTGATACATCGACAATCAGGGCTTGGATTGGCGAATCTTCGGATCTTCGTCGATTGGTGGCAAGTCCTGTGATTGCCAGAGATGACCAAAGGCGGGCGCTAGCGGCACTTCTTGCAAAGGCATCTATGTCGGAACTCACGAGCAATTTTGTGGGTGTGGTTGCCCAAAACCGTCGGTTGTTTGTGCTCGAGAATATGTGTGCTGCCTTTCATAGTTTGCTGGCTAAAAGCCGCGGGGAAATTTCTGCTGAGGTTACAACAGTTCTACCCCTCAGCGAAAAACAACAACAAGCCCTGACGGAAGAACTACGAAAATCTATCGGTTCCAGAGTTGTTCTTAATACAAAGATCGACCATACGCTTCTTGGTGGTATGGTCGTCAAGGTTGGTTCCAGGATGATAGATTCCTCTCTTAAAACGAAACTCCAACGACTTGAATTCTCACTGAAAGGGACAGCGTGATGGATATTCGCGCAGCGGAAATATCTTCAATTTTAAAAGACCAAATAGCTAATTTCGGCACTGAAGCCGAGGTAGCCGAAGTTGGTGAAGTGCTCTCGGTTGGTGATGGTATAGCTCGGGTTTACGGTCTCGATAGCGTTCAGGCAGGTGAGATGGTTGAGTTTCCTGGTGATATTAAGGGGATGGCCTTAAATCTCGAAACTGACAATGTTGGGGTTGTGATTTTTGGTTCTGACGCCAATATCAAAGAGGGTGATACGGTCAAGCGTACGGGAAGTATCGTAGACGTGCCCGTTGGCAAGCAATTGCTGGGGCGTGTTGTTGATGCCCTGGGCGAACCAATCGATGGAAAAGGCCCGATAAACAGTGAAGAACGGCGCCGGGTAGATGTCAAGGCACCGGGCATTATTCCGCGACAGTCGGTGCATGAACCGATGCAAACCGGTTTAAAGGCGATTGATAGCTTGATACCGATTGGCAGAGGTCAACGCGAGTTGATAATCGGAGATCGGCAGACGGGTAAGACAGCGATAGCCGTTGATACGATAATCAATCAAAAGAAAGCCTTTGATGAAGGTGATGCTGATAAACAGCTGTTTTGTATTTATGTGGCCATTGGGCAAAAACGCTCAACCGTCGCGCAGATTGTTAAGACGCTGGAAGAGGCAGGTGCACTTGAGTATACGATTATTGTAGCGGCAACCGCGTCGGACCCTGCTCCTCTTCAGTTCCTAGCACCCTATGGCGGTTGCACGATAGGGGAATATTTTAGGGACAATGGGATGCATGCGTTGATTATTTATGACGATTTGTCCAAACAGGCCGTTGCGTATCGTCAGATGTCTCTGTTGTTACGACGCCCGCCTGGACGCGAAGCTTTCCCGGGAGATGTTTTCTACCTGCATTCACGTCTATTAGAACGTGCAGCAAAAATGAATACGGAGAATGGTTCCGGGTCACTGACAGCTTTGCCAATAATTGAAACACAAGCAGGCGATGTATCGGCATATATTCCTACAAATGTAATTTCTATCACGGATGGCCAAATTTTTCTTGAAACTGATTTGTTTTATTCTGGCATTCGGCCAGCCGTAAACGTGGGTTTGTCGGTTAGTCGTGTCGGTTCAGCAGCCCAGATCAAGGCTATGAAACAGGTCGCGGGCTCTATTAAATTAGAACTTGCTCAATATCGGGAGATGGCTGCCTTCGCGCAGTTTGCTTCCGATCTCGACGCCGCAACTCAAAGGCTTCTGAGTCGCGGCGAGCGTTTGACGGAGCTTCTAAAGCAACCACAATATTCTCCATTACCTGTCGAAGAACAGGTAGTGGCAATTTTTGCGGGTGTGAACGGCTATTTGGATAGTTTAGATACGCGGGATATAACCCAGTTC
>CAZOHS010000123.1:0-7417 GCA_964579285.1 uncultured Rhodospirillaceae bacterium
ACAGCTGAGTTGTATATGTGTAATTCGCGCGTCTGCACTGGTGCGCTGCATGTTTCCTTTCTTAGCCCGGAAGACGATACCGATACTTTGTATGAGGCAATCGTCCAATCCACAGACGAAACCGCTCTCGAAGATATTGCGCGAGCCCTGGCAGAAAATTCAAAAGAGACAATAAATTGGATGCGTGGGGAAGGGTGTGAATTTGTGCAACATCCCAGACGGTCATATGGCCTCCCCATGATGTCACCTGGGCGTGAAATGCGGCCAGGGCTGGATTGGGAAAGAAGTGGACCAAACCTTTTCTTACAATTGTTGGAGAAAAAATTAGCGACAAGAGGGGGGGAGTTGCGTCGTGGCGCTCGAGTAACCAATTTGATAATCGACAACGAAAAAGTTTTGGGAATAGAGTTGAGTGACGGAGAAAAAATAAAAACCCGGGCTGTGGTCCTCGCAGACGGGGGCTTTCAAGCTGACAGGGCCCAGATCGAAACGCACATAACCGGGTCCTTCGAAAAAATCCGGCAGCGTAACACTGAAACTGGGCGCGGGGACGGCCTGCGAATGGCTTTGGATATAGGAGCTAAGGCCGTCCAACTAGACAAGTTCTACGGCCATGTATTGAGCCGGGATGCAATACAGGACGAGCGGCTTTGGCCCTATCCCCAAGTTGATGTGATTTGCGCAAAAGGGATTGTCGTTACACCTGACGCTATTCGTTTTGCAGACGAAGGTATGGGTGGAATTTACATGGCCAATGCGATTGCCGGCCTCGAAGACCCCTTATCAGCGACGGCCGTGTTTGACCGGACGGTTTGGGAAGACGCAAAGAGTAGTGACATCGTGCCGCCGAACCCCTCATTGGTTGAGTGTGGTGGTACATTGTTGGAGGCTAGCACACTTAATGAGTTAGCAATTAAGGCAGAACTAAACGTAGACGGCCTGTCGCGAACAGTTCACGAGTATAACGAATTAATTCGCGCAGGCAGCGCGCCGTCGCTTACACCAAGTCGAAATACGGGAACCTATCCAGCGCACACTATCGATAAGGCTCCCTTTTATGCGATACCGCTTTGCGCTGGCATAACAGTTACATCGGGGGGCGTAGCGGTGGACGCCCAGGCTCGGGTGTTGGATGAAAATGATGTTCCGATAGAGGGTCTATATGCAGCAGGTTCGTTGGTTGGAGGCCTGGAGGGCGGGCCCCGGGCGGGGTATGTCGGCGGACTAATCAAGGCATTCGGTATTGGGCGTATTGCCGGAAGAGCAATTGTGGCCTCGTTGTCGGGTTAATTTTCGTAAGCTTTGCCTGAGAGTAACCAGTCTGCGATTTCACCCCCTGTAGTGGCCCACACATCCTCATGACTCATTATATGTTCAAGTGCACGGTCCAGCGCTCTAATGCGATGCGGTACACCGATGATGTAGGGGTGCAAAGAAATTGCGTTAACACGGCCACTTATGGCGCTCTCCGCGTATAAAACGTCGAATGCCTCACGAATCATTTGTTCAAAATTGTCGGTACTGCCGTGGTGAATTTCAAAGTGTTGTTTGTCACTGACACCAGCCCCATAGGGTAGGCCAACAAATCTAGAACCACTTACATTCATGACGATCGGTTGGTCATCGTTGTCCCAGTCAGGAGTATAAATACAGCCTTCTGTTACGAGTTGATCGAGTGTTTGCCACGTTTCTTGGCGGCCCGCGCCAAGCCAGCCTCGCGGCCGAACCCCAGAAAAACTCTCTATTCGATCTAAAGTACGTCGAATTAGATTGTGAGCGTCATCCTCCGTGTTTTCGCCCGACAATCTGTGCGTATTGCTTTCGCAATGCCCCATAAGTTCCCAGCCATGTTTGAGGCAGGCCTCTACAACATCGGGATACACGTCGCAGCAATCACTGTTTAGGGCTACTGTTCCAGGAACTCCATAGTTTACCATTGCGTCAATCATCCTGAACACGCCTATACGATTGCCATAGTCCCGTATGCCCCAAGCCGAGACATCGGGAATATTTCCCTCACCCGCCGGCAATTGAGTGTTTAAAGCGAAGCATTCGACGTTAGGGATGATCAAAAGCGCTATTTTAGCATTATTGGGCCAGGAAAAATTAGGCCTTTGGGTGCTAGGGGTGTATTCGAAAGGTCCGTAATGTGAGGGTTCCATGTTATCATCCTAACCGTGATTACGGGCGTCACAAGTGCCTATACTTTATGCAATATGTATCGCCGTATACTCAAAGAATAAATGCAACAACTTTAGGATTAACAGATAACCTGACGACGCTTTGTCAATGGCCCAAAACTTTATATAACCTAAATACCGCTAGTTACCGTATTGAAAGAGCCGGAAATAGAAAACGATGGCTGAACCCCAAAGACTTGAGTGTATCCGATGTGCTCAACAATACCCTTTGGAGGGTACTGATCAAATATGTGAAAATTGTGGTCGTTCAGGGGTCGCTTCCAATTTGACACCCCGATATTCTGACTGTCGGATACCTGAACCCAATGAATTTATTACCAGTGACGCGTCTCTCTGGCGTTACGCGGCACAACTGCCTTTAGATGCTAAAGACGCAGTTACGCTGGGTGAGGGGATGACGCCGTTGGTGAGTATAGAGGGCTTCGGTCACGGTCACATACGCGTAAAAGATGAAACCCAAAACCCAACGTGGTCATTTAAAGACAGGCTCGCGACAGTTGCTGTTTCGTGGGCAAGAAAAAACGGATTTTCAGCGATTGGGACGAGTTCTACTGGTAATGCTGGCGCCGCCGCCGCCGCTTACGCGGCAAAAGCCGCTATGCCGTGTGTCGTGTTCACATACACAGGCGCGGCAATGGCAATGGTGTCGCAAATGCGTAGTTACGGCGCGATGGTCCTCACTCTGCCAAACCCCGAAGACCGTTGGACCATTCTCGGTCAAGGTGTCCAGACCTATGGATGGTTTCCAACATCGCCCTTTTTTGGCCCCACGGTTGGCAGTAATCCAATAGGTATTGAGGGGTATAAAACACTGGCCTATGAAATTGCCGAACAATCGGACTGGAATGTGCCCGATTGGTGTGTGCTGCCTGTCTGCTACGGTGACGCGTTGTATGGCCTGTGGAAGGGGTTTGATGAAATGAACCGTTGGGGGTGGACTGATAAAGTGCCCCGCCTTGTTGCGGCTGAGGTGTCCGGTTCCTTAACTGCCGCCCTGGCACAAAATTTAGAGATGCCACCCATTGTTTCGCGTAACAAGAAAAGTGTCGCGAACTCGATAGATGTTATGCAGGGGACATTTCAGGCCCGATACGCTCTAACAATGTCCGACGGGCTTGCCCTCACCCTGACGGACGCGTGCATGCTGACGGCGCGGGACCGGTTGGCATCCGGGTCCGGGATGTTCGCAGAAATTTCCTCTGCAGCTCCGTTTGCTGCGATAGAGCTATTGTCCAAAGAAGGCACAATCTTGCCTGAAGATAATGTGGTCGCTATCCTCACTGCGTCAGGCCTCAAGGATTTCGGCGTTCCGGGTATAAACCTTAAAGAAGCGCCTAACGTCGAATCGGACATTGGAGCAGTGTTAGAAACCCTCGCAGAATACTATGGTTTTCATGTCTGAGTTAGGCCTCGCAATAGACGGCTTTACTCCCGCTAAAGACATCAGAGCTCAGGCACGAGCTGCTGAAGACAGCGGCGCGGAAATTCTTTGGATCGCTACGCATTTGTTCCAACGTGATTCCGTCACCCTTGCCGCTACCGCATTAGCCGCGACTACGAATTTGCGTGTAGCGCTTATGGCGATTAGCCCTTTTGCCATGCATCCGGTTCACGCAGCAATGAGCGCCGCAACACTCGAAGAACTTTATCCAGATAGGGTTGTTTTATGTCTCGGAGTGGGCTCTCCCTCTGATCTTAGAGGAGCGGGCATTGCGCCCGTGAAGGCCGTCGCAACGATGCGCGACGCAATAAAGGTTTGTCGTAGTTTGTTTGGCGGTAAGACAGTGGAATACCAGGGAGAAATATTTCAAATTAAAGGTCGACGCCTTGCCAACGGCGGTCAGAATATTCCGATCGTATTGGCCGCTTCAGGGCCTAAGATGCTGAAATTGGCGGGCAGTGATGCCGACGGCGTAATTATTTCGGGCGCGACGAGTGTACCGTTTGTGAGGCACTGTTTGGAAATTGTTAACAGTAGCGTGCCTGACACGAGTTTTCGTCGGTTTGGTATCGTTTATACGGATATTGAGAGTGATTCAGAAACGCCCCGTGGCACTGTTAGACGGACGATTGGGCTGTTCCTCCGGGGCGCACATCATACCGAAAATATAAGGATGGGCGGCGCTGAGTTGGATCAAGATAGCCTGACCGACGCCGTCGCACGGGAGGAATGGGGACGCGTCGAAACGCTTATAAATCAATCTGTCCTAGATCGCCACGCGGCATGTGGCGAAGCAAATAACGTGCGATCACGTATCCAGGAATATCATGCTGCGGGATTGGATCAGGTGGTGGTCGCAGGCGCCAATGAACCCCAGAGGATAAAAGCTATTTTGGCCAGCCTAAACGCACAACATTAATCTATTTTTGGTACAACTTCTTCGGCAAATATCTGCATTTGGTCACAAAGTTGAGTTAGATCGTTTGCCGCGAAATATAAACCTAGTAAATGGGTTACGCCGGCTTCGCCAAGCAAATTGGCTCTTTCGACGATGTCATCTACCGTCCCGATGAGATTTATATCCTCATGTTTTAATGTGCCCTGGCCTTTCAGAGTTGACTTGCGAAGTGACGTAAGATGGGCACACATTTGGGTTTTATTAAAGCTCTCCAAAGCGGCCTCTCGGGTTTTGCCTACGTGAACGATATACTGTGGGGCAATTTGTATATCACCAAAATTACGGCCTTCGGTCTCCGTAAGTTCCCGCAAAGTCGAAACATCCTTCCGTATCTGGTCGAGGTGCACTGCCGCTGGGAGCCATCCGTCCGCCCATTTAGCGACGCGATGTAAGTTGTTCGCATTGTTTCCACCTATATAAAATGGCAGGGGGTCCTGAAAGGGCTTAGGATACAATTCGACATCTCGAAAATTGTAGTGGGTCCCGTCGAAGTCAGCGACGCGCTCTTCAAAAAGCAACTTCAGAGCCGTGATGCCTTCATCTATGATTTTACCACGCGGTAAAGAGGCATTGGGCTGAAGTGCAAGAAATTCCTCCCGATAGGCGCCAATTCCGACGCCGACCTCGAGGCGGCCGCCTGAAAAATGATCGAGTGTCGTGATTTGTTTTGCGGTTACCACAATATCCTGGCGCATAGGCAAAACAAGGATACCAGTTCCCAATCGTAGGGTTGACGTTTCCGCGGCGACAAATGCGTAGGTGACGAGCGGCTCCCAAAATCGGGGTGGCGTGGGAAATTCTGACCTCACATAGTTTTGGGTTGTCATATGGTCGTTTCCCCACACCGAATGGTACCCGAGGTTTTCGGCGTGTTGCGCTATTCGTATAACCGCGCTGGGTTCTGAAAATGGGATTGGATAGGTCAAGCCTTCCATTCCGGTTGGCAGGCCAGCGCTGACACGCATCTTTGATCTCCTTTGTTAAACTTCCGTATTTTCTCGAAGATTTTTGGTTTTAGTTTGGTCAACGTTTCCGGTTTCATCAACCACAACCCCGTAATCGTCGCGCGCGCCATTTACTGACACTAGGCCCATTTCAACATCGGCCGCTACAGCCAATAGGTTTCGGGTACTTGGGTCTCCGATACCACCACCTCCCGGCATCTCAATTAACACGCGTTCGCCTGCGGGGATCGTTTGTGTTCCTTTGCCTTTTAGAACGACTCCGGATACGAGCCCAATTGTGCCACCAGCGCCGTTGGCGCCACCATTTCGACCCAGGGGGGGATGTTTGATTCGGTCAAACAGAGCGCTAAATGCAAAGGGTGCGTCCTCTCGCAAACTTAGTTCCATAGTTTGCCCAAGTCCGCCCCGGTATCTACCTGCGCCACCAGAATCCTGACGGTATTCTTTGCGCCAGACTATTAGGGGGGATATCGCTTCCGTTACCTCTACAGGTACATTCTTTACGCCACTTGGAAACGCGGTCGCGGAGAGGCCATCTTTTCCAGGTCTCGCGCCCGTGCCACCAGAATGGAAGCTCAGGACTGTAAAGGTTTCCGAATTCTCTAGTGCTTGGGGGTCTCCCTCCACGCGACCGGCTCCGCCATATGCATACAGGTTCCACAGGCAAGAGGTTCCCTCGGCGGGTACCGTATCAGGCATCGCCTGGTGCAAGCAGCCAAACATGAGGTCCGGGAGCATTTGACCGGTTACGTGCCTCACTGAGACGGGAGATGGATGCGTCGCATTAAGGATTGTCCCTTCTGGTGCCGAAATTTGGATTACTGACAGCGACCCCGAATTATTAGGTATATCCGGCGCGACAATGCATTTTATTCCAAAAGCGGCGTATGCTTCTGTGTAACAAAAGGGGACATTAATCCCGTATGATGATATGCCTGAAGAGCCGGATAAATCAACCGTAATACCTTCGTCGGATACCTGCATCGTAGCAACCAGGTCGACGGGTTCTTCAAGTCCGTCGACCCGCATGGTATGCGTGTAGACGCCGCTCGGTACTTTCTTTATCGCTTTCAGAGTAGCGGCTCGAGATGTTTTCAATATATGCTCTGCTAGGTCCTCGAGTGCATTGAGTGAGAATTCATCTAACATCTCCTTTAGCCTGTTGCTTGCAATTTCGTTGCAGGTCGCTAGGGAATGTAAATCGCCAATGACTTGGACGGGTTCCCGAACATTAGCTGTAATAATATCAATTAGTGATTGATCCATAATTCCAGCGCGTGCAAATCGCATCAGCGGTATGTAAAGGCCTTCCTCATATATGGAGCGTCCATCCGAGGTCATGCCTCGGCCTCCTATGTCGACCACATGACAAGTGCTCGCAAATAACGCGACGAGCTGATTTTCGCAAAAGCACGGCGTCATAAACGTAAAATCGTGCAGGTGACCCGTACCCTTCCATGGGTCGTTAGTTAAAAAGACGTCACCATCCAAAATTGTTTTTACGGGAAAACGTTCCAGAAAATGGCTGACCGACCTCGCCATAGAATTTACGTGGCCGGGAGTGCCAGTTACGGCTTGGGCAAGCATATTGCCCGAGGTATCGAAGACGCCTGCCGACAAATCACCTGCTTCCCGCGTGGACGTAGAAAACCCGGTCCTGACTAAGGTCAACGCTTGCTCTTCCACGACAGAAATCAAACGGTTCCACATAATTTGCAGCCGTAATCCGCGTCTCGGATCATTTTGAGGAGATTTCATGTCAGAGGTCATACCAAATCTTTTCGCATGATAATGTATCCTTTTGCGTTAACCCGAGCGTTAAAACCCTTGGGGATAATTGTCGTCGTCTCTT
>CAZOHS010000124.1:0-7370 GCA_964579285.1 uncultured Rhodospirillaceae bacterium
ATGCGAAGCGGCATGCCGCGTTTCTTAGAATTATTTTCCAGCAGAAAGTTGCCCGTGAGCGTTAGTCTTAATGCTGGCGTGATTGAGGCCTACCCGTCGTGTGCTTCGGCGATGCTTGAAGCTGGTTGGGAATTTATTGGACACGGCGTGCATCAAAAATCAATTCAAGGAGAAAGTGATGAACAAGAGATAATAGAACTCTCCTTGCATTTGATCGAGAAATTTACGGGGAAACGACCAAAGGGGTGGCTCGGCCCCGGGCTCAAAGAAACGTTCGACACGCCCGACTTACTTAAAGAACTTGGCATAGAGTATGTTTTTGACTGGGTGCTGGATGACCTGCCCTGCTGGATCACGACCATCCATGGGCCTTTGTTAGCGATGCCGTACACGCTTGAATTAAACGATAGCCCGGTATACGCGATAGAAAGGCAGCATTCCTCTGAAATGTTTGATCGTTTGGTCGATACGTTGGCGGTCTTTGACAAAGAGTTGAAGGACCAACCGCGAATGCTCACTATTGCCTTACATCCCCATTTGATGGGCGTGCCTCACCGCTTTAGATATCTTGAAAGAATGTTAGACATTCTTCAGGCACGATCGGATACGATATTCATCGTAGGCGCTGATGTCGCCAACTGGTACCAGAAGGCGTGTCCCGCTAACTAGAAGTTAGACCGTTAAGGTGCTCTGGAACGGGATCCTTTTCGCCCAAAACTGAACTCCGGTAAACATCGTTCATGCATGCCCAGCGGGTTTTTACTTGGGTCTCGGCAACCTCCAGGGCTTGATCGCGGAGTTCTTCCGAGGTGATAAGCTTCTCGACCATTTGCAACTGCCGACTCGAATGATCTGCATCGGCAATAAAATGTTCGGTAAAAAATTCTATTTCCGGGGATTCTAACGTGTATCCATGGTACTTCTGAAACGCAGGCAGTGTTCGTTCACCGTTGATCGCAGGTTGCTGACCTTCTTGAGTGCACTGCATTGCAAGTATCACGCCGATGGGCATGTCGTGCACAACATATAGATAATAATAGGAGCGTGCTCGCCACGCTGGTAATTGTTCCGTCGCTTTTACTTGTTCTTCCGACATTCCGACAGATCGGCAAAACCGGAAGATCAGTTCCATGTGGTCGTGCGGTTCCCTGTCTTCGCCTGGACCGGCGACCAGGCCTTCCTCCTCAGCGAGATTTTCGAGGGCAAACTCACGCGCTTCTGGGGGTGCTTTGTAGTAAATGATACCGAAACTCGGCAAGGCACGCAAAACGTGCTGGTAATGCTGTGCCATTAACGCGCCCATGGGCTCCAGACCAATTTTTCCCTCAAAAAAATCAACGTAGAATGGGTGGTTTTTTGTATGCCATGCTTCTCGAATTGCGACAACGCCCTCTGCAGCATCCTTGCCATATTTGTTAGTCAAAGCACTCTCCTTAGTTCTATATCATTCGCGCTATTTTAATTCGAAACGTGGATCTCCTCCAGACGACACTATGATATTTTAATACACGACACACCATAAGTGTGGTGGGGGTTTTATCGGGAAAAACATAATTTGTATGGGGTCCGTTTAATCTTTGCTCTAGCTCGTTTATGTTGGCTCCAATTATACTGGAAAATCGATGCGTAGCCCTATACCCCTCAGTCGTGATGCGAAAATCATAAGCCTCGTGTGCCTCCCCCATATGATGAGCCACGCATACTGGCTTGTGATGCCGCCAATGTTTGCGGTGTTAAAGCCCGCCTTTGGTCTTACCGGAGATCTTGCCACAACAAAGATCGCGGCAATCTATTCGCTTTTTGCGCTCTCCACCTTCGTTTTTCAGACACCTGTAGGATTTATCGTAGACCGTTTTGGTGCTCGTAGCTTGCTGATAATAGGACTTACTATAGAGGCGACGGCGATCGGTTTAATTGGTGTTTCCACCGAATATTGGCATTTAATGGTCCTCGCAATATTCGGTGGTATTGGTCACACCGTATATCATCCTGCCGACTATTCCATATTGTCGACCAAAGTTAGCGAAGAAAGAATGGGCCGAGCCTTTTCCATACATTCCGCCACTGGATATCTAGGCTTCGTGATATCGCCAATATTTATGACCGAAATCACCGCGCTCTGGCATTGGCGAGCAGCATTTATTCTCATGGGTGTATTAGGCCTACTCGTCGTCTTGCTTCTTGTGACGCAATCGGATGCTCTGCGGGATGAAGGCCCGATACCAATTGTTAAGAAACGAACACCAAACTCGGTTGCTGATACGATGAGCACACGGGACGGGCTGCGCCTTTTAATGACGCTGCCGATTTTAATGTGTTTTCTTTATTTCGTGTTGCATCAAATGGGGGGTGGCGGTGTAAGAGGTTTTCTAGCGGTTGCTTTAAATGACCTTTTTGGGACAAGTATAACCGACGCTGGACGCGGTCTGGCAGCATTTACTGCGGGTTCGGTCCTGGGGATCTTATGCGGGGGTTGGATTGCCGACAAATTTGGTGCACGTACATTAACGGCGGCGCTAACACTTCTGCCCTCGGCCTTCATTGTGGCAATTTTGGGTTGGATTAATCTATCCTTATTCGAACTGATTGTTTTGTTGGCGCTTGCAGGGTTTTTAATGGGCTCTTTGATACCTTCCCGTGACATTTTGCTCCGTTCCATTACGCCTCCAGGATCAATGGGGAAAGTGATGGGATTTGCCTCGACCGGATCAAATTTAGGAGGGTTTATAATTCCCGTATTACTCGGACTTGTAATGGATAAAGTCGGTGCCCAATGGATTTTCGCTATTTCTGCATTTTTTATTGCGGCCGCCTTCTTAACTTTTATTACGGCAAGAAAAAAATACGGGTGAAATACGGGTGCAACTAGGGTTGCATTTATTCGGATGGGGTCCTACTTATTTTTTAGATTTTGCTAAGTGCCGTTTTCTGTCTCAGCGTGGTTAGTGATATAGGAGAAAAATTATTAATAACGCCCAACCGAAAGTGGGCGGTGACCGTGCGCCGCTCGTCTCGTTCCTAGATCTGAACCCACCGCAAAGCGATTTTCTAGCTGCCGTAAGTAAGGGTTTATCGCGGAAGAAAAAGTCTATCCCGTGCAAATTTTTCTATGATGAATATGGTTCGCAACTTTTTAATCGGATTTGTGAGCTTGAGGAATACTATCCAACGAGAACTGAAATAGCGGTTCTTGAGGAACACCTCGGCGAGATTTCCGAACTGATTGGACGGAGCGCGCACCTCGTAGAATTGGGGAGTGGTGCAAGCGTCAAAATTCGAATTTTGTTGAATGCCTTAACCGATTTAGCACAGTATACGGCCGTTGATATATCGCGGGACCACCTTATCGAGAGCGCATGTGCCCTCGCGTGGGATTTTCCTAACCTGGATGTCGCAGCGGTATGTGCTGACTACACAAAACAATTTCAAGTGGAGGACCCTAAAAGAAAAAAAGCAAGCCGAAACGTGGCATTTTTCCCTGGGTCAACAATTGGAAATTTTACACCAAATGAGGCGCGGAAGTTTTTACTTAAGCTCGCAAAAAGCCTTGGGAAAGGTAGCGGGTTGTTGATAGGTGTTGATTTAAAGAAGGATGCCTCAATTATTTCTGCGGCATATAACGATGCTGTCGGTATCACTTCGGACTTTAATTTAAATTTGTTAACAAGAATTAACCGAGAGCTAAACGGTAATTTTGAACTTAATGCCTTTCGACATAAAGCTTCATACACCAAACGAACTGGGCGGATACGGATGGAATTGGTGAGTTTAAAAAAACAGACGGTAATGGTGGGAAACGAAGAGTATGATTTCATGAAGGATGAAACAATACACACAGAAAATTCCTATAAGTACTCTATATCTGATTTTCGAAACCTTTGTTCGACGGCAGGATACACTCCTGTGGCCTGCTGGACCGATAGCAATTCACTTTTTAGCGTGCACTATTTTACCGCAGAATAACGGAGTTAATCTGGAGCAGCGTCTTTGCGTATGAAAATTGATATTATCGCCGATACGATCTGCCCATGGTGTTACGTGGGAAAAAAACGCTTCGACAGAGCTTTGGAAATGCGCCCACAAGAGGATTTAGAAGTCGGATGGCGAGCGTTTCAATTGAATCCCTCAATGCCGACGAAAGGAATGGATCGTAAAGAATACGTTGCTGAGAAGTTTGGTGGTCTCGAGAGAGCGAGGAGTGCACACGGAAGCATCGAAGCCGCGGGGGCGGAAGAAGGAATAAAATTTAATTTCAGAAACATCGAGCGAACGCCTAATACCGTACACTCACATCGTTTAGTAAGACACGCGGCGACACAGGGTGTCCAGACTCCTATGATTAACGCTATTTTTGAGGCTTACTTTTTGGATGGAAGGGATATAGGTGAGATAAATATATTAGCAGAGATTTCTAGAGAGGTTGGATTTGACCATGTTCAAATTTCAGAATTTCTGCAAAGTGATGAAGACGTGGAAACTATTTTAGCTGAAGACGAACTTGCGAGACGCATCGGGGTAAATGGTGTACCCTGTTTCATTATAGACCGAAAATATGCAGTTTCCGGCGCACAGTCGCCCGAGGTTCTTGTTCAAGTGTTTGATTTAGCAAATCAGGTCGACGGTAGGTAAGTAAAGGTCATAAATTTGCATTGATTCTTTTGGTAATTATCGGAGATCTGTAAAACCCGTGCCAATTAACTTACACCCGAAAGAGAATGCCCCGTAATACCAATTTATGAACATGACAAGAATATGAAAGAGTCTGAACATCGGAAAAGAGCCCGAAGCCGCCTCTCAAATCGAAAACGCGGTACGATGAGGAGGTACATTCGTGGATATTTCCTAGCGGGTATACTTGTTACCGCGCCAATAGGTATTACGTTTTATATTGCTTGGCTCTTAATCCGTTGGGTGGATGCACAAGTCGCTTCGTTAATTCCAGCCAGCTATAACCCTGAAACATATCTCCCTTTTGCTGTTCCGGGACTGGGACTAATCATAGTCTTTATTGCTCTCACCTTTATTGGTTGGGCAACCGCTGGGCTCATCGGTCGTCTTTGGACGAGGTTAACCGAACGAGTGCTTGCTCGAATGCCAGTAATTCGAAGTGTCTATGGCGCCGTAAAACAAATAATAGAGACTATACTTCAACAACAGTCGAATGCCTTCCGACAGGTAGTACTTTTCGAATACCCACGACGTGGCAGTTGGGCTCTTGGTTTCATAACGGGACAAACACAAGGAGAAGTACAAAACTTGACGTCGGATGATGTCGTTAATGTCTTTTTACCGACAACTCCCAATCCGACTTCGGGTTATTTATTATTTGTTCCTAAAAAAGAATTAGTGGTACTCGATATGAGCGTTGAAGAGGGTATTAAAATGGTTGTCTCGGGCGGTATTGTTACGCCCCCGGACCGCCGTCCCGAAGCGGAAAAAAGACTAAAACGCGTTTCGGCTGCTGATGCTGATACGCGCACTATACCCATAGACAACGGTACACCGGATAGAGTGGAGTGATTAGCCCGATAACGCTGTCTTCACTACTGTGTCACGTTCAAACAGATAAAGTAGCGTTCTGAGAGCCTGCCCACGAGATGTTTTAAGGTCCGGGTCCCGTTCCAATAACAATTTTACGTCGTCTTTAGCGGTGGCCAACAAGTTAGCGTGCTGATTTAGGTCTACAAACTTAAAATCCGGCAGGCCGCTTTGGCGAGTGCCGAGAACTTCGCCTGCCCCACGTAGCCGGAGGTCCTCATCAGCGATAAGAAAACCGTCGTTTGTTTCTCTCATTACCTTTAAGCGCTTGGTAGCCGTTTGTCCGAGTGTTCCGCCATACATTAAAATGCAAGAGGAAACCTTTTTACCTCTACCAACCCGACCTCTAAGTTGATGAAGTTGTGCCAGGCCAAAGCGCTCCGCCTGCTCTACCACCATTATCGTCGCTTCAGGGACATCTACCCCTACTTCGATAACAGTCGTCGCAACGAGGACGTCAATTTTTCCGGAAGAAAATTCCTCCATTACACTATCTTTTTGCTCTGATTTCATACGCCCGTGGACTAGTCCCACTTTATTACCAAAGTGGCGTTGCAATACGGAATACCTTTCGGTTACAGCTGTTATATCCAACGCCTCGGATTCATCGATAAGGGGACAAACCCAGTATGCCCGACAACCGTCTTTGATCGCATGGTGTAAGCGATTAATGATCTCTCCCAGACGCTCCAGGGGCATTACTCTTGTTTCAATGATTGGGCGGCCTGCAGGTTTTTCAGTGAGACGAGTACTATCCATATCCCCATACGCCGTCATCATTAAGGTTCGTGGTATCGGGGTGGCGGTCATAACCAGCATATCGGCCGCTGCCCCTTTCTCGGCCAAAGATAATCTTTGGTGAACCCCAAAACGATGCTGTTCGTCCACTACAATGAATGCGAGATCGCGGAACGCCACATCTTGCTGAAATAGTGCATGGGTGCCAATCACGATGGCTACTTTCCCCCTGGATAAATTGTTAAGGATTTCACCTCTTTTTTTACCTTTGTCCCTCCCAGTTATAAGTACAATTTCAATCCCAATTTTATGGGCTATTGGTCGAATTGTAGCAAAATGTTGACGAGCTAAAATTTCCGTCGGGGCCATTAATGCAGCCTGTGAACCCTGTTCGGCTGCGATTAACATTGTCATCAAAGCTACTATGGTTTTACCACTGCCCACGTCACCTTGAAGCAGCCGCAGCATGCGGGTGCTCAATTTCATGTCATTGGAGATTTCGGAAACTGCTTTTTGTTGTGTCTCCGTCAAGACAAAAGGGAGTATTTTTATTAACCTTTCTCTCAATGAACCGTCACCCGAAATAGATCGTCCGATACGTTTTTTTTGACGTCTACGTACGATTTCTAGAGCAAGCTGATTAGCAAGCAACTCGTCATAGGCCAGGCGTTGCCTGGGTATCGCCTCTATCTGGAGGTCACTTTCAGATTGCGGCGAATGGGCTTTATAAAGGGTTTCTCGCCAACTTTTCCAATTCTGCTGTTTTAGCCAGGCTGGATCCTGCCATTCATCGAGATTTGGAGCGAGTTTGATCGCGGCCTTAACCGCCTTAGAAAGTGGTTTATTCGTTAAGCCTGCGGTCAAAGGATAAACGGCTTCAACAGTTTTTATAGTTTCTATTTCATCTAATTTACCGATGTGGTCAGGATGGGCTATTTGGACGCTCTTTCTATAACGTTCGATTTTGCCGCTAACTACCCGTGTTTCGCCTTCGGGCAAGAGGTTTTTCAAGTATTCCTTACGAGCGTTAAAAAATACCAGATCAAGAACACCTGTTTCGTCGCTACAACGAATACGGTATGGGATCCCCCGGC
>CAZOHS010000125.1:0-7342 GCA_964579285.1 uncultured Rhodospirillaceae bacterium
GTAAACAAGGCGATACCCGAGCACCATAAGATGGCCGGCCTCGAGGTGAAAATGTCGAACCTGTGTAGCGAAATTACTCTTCCCACGGGATTGGACAAAGATGGGCAAGATCGGACCGCTGTCTGTTGTTTGTCTTCTCTTAATCTTGAGACTTATTTGGAGTGGCAAGATCATCCTAGCTTTGTTGATGATGTCATGCGGTTTTTGGATAATGTAATAGACGATTTTATTGAACGTGCCCCGGAAAGTATGGCTAGAGCACGTTATTCTGCGATGCGTGAGCGGTCTGTTGGCTTGGGCGTTATGGGGTACCATTCTTTCCTACAAAGCCAAGGTGTTCCGATGGAATCGGTAATGGCAAAAGTGTGGAATAAACGAATATTTAAACAGATCAAAGAGCAGGTTGACGCTACTTCGGTTGCACTAGCAGAAGAAAGGGGTGCTTGCCCAGATGCTGCGGAGTACGGAGTTATGGAACGATTTTCAAATAAAATGGCAATCGCTCCTACGGCGTCAATCTCGATTATTTGTGGTGGTTCTTCGCCAGGCATCGAGCCAAGTGCAGCAAACGCCTTCACTCACAAAACTCTCTCCGGTTCGTTCAGCGTTCGTAATAAATTTCTAAAAGCACTGCTGGCAGATAAGGGTAAAGACGATGATGATACCTGGTCATCGATTACGGTTAGTGAAGGCTCTGTCCAGCACCTTGATTTTCTCACTGAGGATGAGAAAGACATCTTTAAGACAGCGTTTGAACTGGATCAAAGGTGGCTGATTGATCACGCTGGCGACCGTGCTGAGTACATTTGTCAATCACAATCACTTAACGTGTTCCTGCCGGCTGACGTTCAGAAAAAAGTCTTACATGATGTACATTGGCGCGCCTGGGAAAAGGGCGTAAAATCGCTTTATTACTGCCGGTCACGTTCAGTGGCACGCGCTGAAAGCCACGCAAGTCAATCGGTTGTTGGTGCAACCGCAGAAGTAAACTTAGGGGCTGATTTTGCCAACAGTAACGCAAGGCCACTCCCTTTGGCCGCTGCAGGCCAAAACGAAAACGAAAACGAAAACGAAAATGACTACGAAGAGTGTCTGAGTTGTCAATAGAATAACAATTTTTACGGGCCCGTCTTCTCCCAGAAGAGGGTAGGGAGTGAAGTATAATAATGTCACTAATTGAAGCAAACCCGGTATATAAGCCGTTTCGTTATCCTTGGGCTTATGATGCTTGGCTAACACAGCAGCGCGTACATTGGTTGCCTGAGGAGGTGCCGTTAGCTGACGATGTGAAAGATTGGCATAATAAATTGTCCGCCGAAGAACGGAACCTGTTGACGCAGATTTTTCGGTTTTTTACGCAGTCCGATATAGAAGTTAATAACTGCTATATGAAACGTTACTCGCAGGTTTTCCAGCCGACCGAAGTACAAATGATGCTGTCTGCCTTTTCAAATATTGAGACCGTGCACATTGCGGCGTATTCCCATTTGCTTGATACGATTGGGATGCCGGAAACGGAATACCAAGCATTTTTGCGTTACAAAGAAATGAAGGACAAGTTTGATTATCTACAGCAGTTTGATGTTGAGACCCATGAAAACATAGCGCGTACACTGGCGGTTTTCGGGGGCTTTACTGAGGGTCTCCAGCTATTTGCAAGTTTTGCAATTCTCATGAATTTTCCACGGTTTAACAAAATGAAGGGAATGGGCCAGATCGTATCCTGGTCGGTACGTGATGAAAGTTTACACACGGAATCAATTATTAAGCTCTTTCGTACCTTTGTATCCGAGAACCCCGAGATATGGACCGAAGATTTTCAGCGCTCGCTTTATGTAATCTGCTCAGAAATGGTGGAGCATGAAGACGCCTTCATAGATTTAGCTTTCGAACTAGGCGGTGTTGAGGGACTGAATGGTTCAGAAGTTAAGGAATATATCCGCTACATCGCGGATCGACGCCTTACGCAGCTTGGTCTTCAACCCATCTTCAGGCTCGACAAAAACCCCTTACCGTGGATGGATGAAATGCTGAATGGCATGGAGCACACAAACTTTTTTGAAAACCGGGCGACCGAATACTCTAAAGCCGCGACTCAGGGGTCCTGGGAGGACGTGTGGGCGTAGACACTTTCTCGTGTCATAACCGCTTTAACCCCGGCTGGTGTAACTAACTCTCACGTTTGTCCTCAAGTACTGTTTGACTTTCCGTGTGCAGGTTTGATGTTCGGATGACCTATTGCTGGTGCGGACTTTTCCTTTGTCAAAAATACTCCATACTATGCGAGAAGTTTGATTAACGAGCGTATGATATTCTACTTTATTGACTTTAGCTGCTACGTTGGACGTCAAGGCGACTCCGATTAATTTTATGGGGAAAAGAAATGGCAGAAATTAACGCAATAGGAGAGGCAATCGCTGCGATCCGCGATAAATGGCATACGAAGAAACACCCATTCTTCCAGATGATGCTTGACGGTTCACTCGACCTTTATCCATTAGGTGTCTATATGGCGAGCCATTATAAGTTTGTCGAGATTGCCCTTCCCTCTTTCGGTTTTTTATTGTGGCGGGGTCCCGAAGATGTAAAGCATGCGGTAATCGAAAACTTGGCTGAAGAGGCCGGATTGGTTGCTATTCCGCGACCCGGCCACGAGCCGCACGATCATACAAGAATGATCTTTGATTTCTGCAACGCCGCCGGTCTGTCAGACGAAGAGGTGCAGAAACTTACGATTGGACCGGCTTGGCATGCCCGGCGGTTGCATTATGCGAGTGTAACGCGTGACGAAGCACTTGGTGTCGTGCTTGCTATGCAAGCTACACAGGAGGGTCAACAACCCGCGCTTAACAAGGAAATAACAATTCCCTCTTTTATTAAAAATTATGGTTTTGCCAAAGAATCTAAGGAAATCGCTTTTTTCGTTGAGCATGCGGAGGCTGATGAGGAACACAGCGAACGCCAGATGGAACTATGTGAAAAGTACATTGATACAGAGGCCGTAGCCGAACGCGCACTGGAGATTTGTGAGGAAGCGTGCATGTTAAGGTGGGAGTCTATTACTGAAATATACCGAGAGTACGTGCTCAAAGAGGAACGTCTTTTACCGTCCGATCTTGTAGCCTAATATATATCCGCGGTCGCGTTGGTTAGATTGGTGTGTGGATTTTAATGCAGGTTACGTCTGCTCCAAAAGTCTGCACGATCGACACTGTCTCGATAATTTATCAAGGTAGAAAGTCGTCTAAGTCTACATTGTCAAAATTACGCGGCATTGCCCTCTCAAATCGGGCACGTTCTTCCGACTGTGTGACAGCCGGTTTTGTGGCATCTATAAGCCACTTCGTGCCCAGTCGATGAAAACTATTTTCTCCAGGTACAATCGGCGAAACATTGTCGAGCGGAAACACGCGTGTATTGGGGAACATTATAATATCTCGTTCAGCATGAACCCGTGTGGTCATTGACCACATTACCTGTCGTAAATCGTCCGCATCAATATCGTCATCGACTGCTATCGCTAATTTTGGGTGCAGAAACGCTCCTGATAATGCGGCCATCAGAGCAGTTTTTGCTTGGCCTTCAACACGGGGACGCAATTTAAGAACTAACATCATCATACCCGCCGAGGTGTGGCAGCGAACGTCGAGCAAATCCAGACCACCCTCAACATTCTTGAGTTGTTCTTTGGTGGCTATTTCTATACCTAAGGCCATAGTTCCCTGTGTGTCTGTCGTGGGATAGCCACAGTGAACAGCGTAAAATATTGGGTCCTTCCGACGGGTCATGCAATTGGCTCGAAATACATGTGATTTCGTTGATTCTGCATAGGTTCCAGGGATTTCCCCAAATGGCCCTTCCGGAACTAATTTGTCGAATAAAATCTCTCCTTCTAGCACCAATTCTGCCTCTGCGGGTACTTCTATGTCCACGGTTTTGCATTTAACCATACGCACGCCTTCGCCGAGTAATGAACCCGCTACCTCTAATTCATCCTTACCGTAGGTTGTGGTAAACCCGGAACCATAGAAAATGGCCGGATGTGCTCCATAAACGATTGCAACCGGCATGCCTCGGCCCTCTGAGGAGTACATATCGTATATCCGCTTTGCTTGGCGTGGAAGCATGATAAAACCTGTCTCACGCTCATTTAGTATCATTTGACGATGCACCGACATGTTGCGAATACCGGTGTCTGGATCCTTGATGATTGCCATTCCGGAGGCGAAATAACGACCGCCATCGTCCTCAGAGGTCATCATTGCGGGCACATCTAAAATATTAACGTCGTCTCCCTCAAATACTACTTCTTGGACGGGAGCTTCGTCCGACCCTACCTCGACGGTCTTGATAGCGTTTTTTAGGCGCTCACTAATTTCATCCAGTATTTGATCTTCGTTAACGTTCAAGCCAATCGCCCATTTTTTTCTGTCTGCGAGAATTTGACTGGCTGCTTGCCAACCGTCATGACCTTTTAGATTAGTAAACAGGCTCGCTTTACCCATTTCGTTGAACGCTTTCCATTCGATGGCTGCCATATTGTTAGCAGGGTCAACTTCTTTATCGAACGTGATCAGTTCGCCTTGTTGTGCGAGGTTTTTAATAAAGGTCCGGTATGACTGGTCTGGCATTTTAAAAATCCTATAGTTAGGAAGTGGTATACAATTTTGGCGGCCGTCTTGCCAAAGATTAGCTGTCGGTCCTCACTTGTTCTGCATAACGTTTGCGGTGGAGCCCCGAATTTCCGTAGCGCGCAGATAACGACATTGCTCGTTTTAGGTAAAGGCCAATGTCGTGTTCATCGGTAAAACCAATACCACCATGTAATTGAATGGCTGATTTGCAAACATTTAAGGCGCTCGTAATTGTGCGTGACAGTGTCGCGGATGCGAGGCCTTTCGTGCTGCCGTTCTGGTCAAAGGCACTAGCGGCTTGATAGATTAGCGACCGACACAGCTCAATTGTAGCGAGGTTATCCACGGCTTTGTGTTGTAGGGCCTGAAAAGACCCAATTGGGCGATCAAATTGTTCGCGGGTTTTCAAATATTCTACAGTAATGTCCTGAGCCGCTTCCATAACCCCTAACAATTCTGCAGCAGTCGAGATATGCAATGTATCTAGTAGTGTCGAAATTGTTTTTTGATATTCATTTGTATTAGCAATAATGGCCCCGGGTGTGTCAACAAATGAGAGTGTCCCTAGCGTCGCGCCGTCTAGTGTGGGTGCAGTACGTATATCGATTTTATTTCTTAGGACGTAAGCTAGGATTGGTCCTTCAGGGCTATTTGCCGATATAATAAAACTGTCCGCGACGTCGGCGAGCGTTATTCCAACTTTTTGTCCCGTAAGGTACCATTCCGTATCGTTGCACGACGCCGCTGAACGTAACAGTTCATCTCCAATTGTTCTTGGGCCTTCCGTGAGACCGGGCAGACACACTAATGTGCCGTCGACAATCTTTTCCGTGTACGAAGAGCCAGCAAGTGCAGCGGCTACGGCTGCACCCGTGGTTACGGGTTCTGGCACAAGTGTCTTACCTAATTCTTCCCCAATTAGGCATAATTCCGTCAGGCTAAGCCCAAGACCTCCATGTTTTTCCGGAACGAGAACAGCCAACCACCCAGCATCAGCCACCTCCTGCCAAACCGCTTTGTTTAAGTTTTTTGTTTCTCCATCGTCGCTTCGCAGACGAGCAATACCGCTTCGGCGATGAGCGAATGTTTCAGCAGCGTCCCGAAGCATCGCCTGCTCTGTCGTAAGAAGCAGTTCCATTAGATTTTTAGAATTTCCTCCACGGCCTGTTTTCGCAACGATATTTTCACGACTTTGCCGGTGCTATTACGTGGTAGAGCGTCAATCTGTTTTACAAAACTTGGCTTTTTGTAACTCGCAATTAGTGATCGACAGTGTTCTATCAGTTCAGTCTCGCTTGCGGATTGTCCCGGTGCAAATGTTACAAACGCGAATACAGATTCTCCAAATTTTGGATCGGGTACTGGCACAACCGCTGCTTCATTAACCGCATTATGAGTTTCCAACGCATCTTCAACTTCGCGCGAGTAGATATTTAGACCTCCTGACACTATCATGTCCTTGGCCCGGTCGATAAAGTAAACGTAGCCCTCGCTATCCATCTTGCCGAGATCACCGGTCCGCAGCCATCCTTGATGAAATGCTGACTTTGTTGCTTTGGGGTTTTTCCAGTATTCCGGCATCGACATTATTCCGGGCCCACCACATCGGCACAGAATTTCACCGATTTTGCCCCGTTCTACTTCGTCGAGATTTTCATCAACAATGATTACATCGACCGAAGGAACCGGTCTGCCACAGGACTCTGGGTGGGTGGCCTGTTCTTCAGGCCGTAGGCCCGTGACAAAGCCCGCCTCGGTTTGAGCAAAGAAAGTATATAATCCAATATTTGGGGCTGATGCAGCAAGACGAACCTTAAGGTCAACCGGAAATGCCTCACCCGTCGCCACCATGAGCCGCACCGTTGCTACAGCTTTTGGCCGCTTTTCAATCTCAGGTATTAAAAGTCGGGCGATAGTGGGAACTAAACCAATCATAGTAATGTTTTCTTGTTCAATGATGTCGAGAGCAGTCACGGCATCAAATTTTTCCATAATGACTACGGTGCAGCCACAACACACGGCATTTGCGACGCGACCTAAACCAGTTCTATGAGCCATCGGCGTTGTGGCAAGCACCCTATCGTCGGGGGTCAACCCCCACTCTGTAGAGTTCATATACCCACCCGTGAGTACCATTCCGATATTGGTCGCAAGTGCGCCCTTTGGACGACCAGTTGTTCCCGATGTGTAACTTAACATTAGGGTGTCTGGCTCTGTAGGTAGGGGGGCTGGGTTTACGTCTGCGCCCTCTGCCAAAAGGTCTTTAAATCTAATTTCACCCTCTCTGGCTTCATCGCCGAAGACAACCAGAAGGGGATTATCCAGTGTTTTAACGGCTTCTGAAATAAGTTCTCTATGGTCCGGAGTAAATCCGACCAACCATGGTTCACAGTCCTCCAAGATATAGGTTACTTCTGGAGCTGCTAATCGCGTGGCGATTGGTACTATTATTCCCCCTGATTTTGCAGCGCCACACATCGCCTCTATTAGCTCTGCACTATTTGGCAGAAACAATGCCAAGCGATCGCCGATTTTCATTCCTCTCTTCAAGTATGCATCTGCGAGCCGATTAGAATTTTCATTCAATTCGCTAAACGTTATGCGACGTTGACCGCAGACGATGGCTTCGTGATCTGGATATCGAAACCCACTATTTGCGATAAGAGAAGAAAGTTTCAAATTAAATCACCGTTTTGATGCCGTTTTAC
>CAZOHS010000126.1:0-7325 GCA_964579285.1 uncultured Rhodospirillaceae bacterium
GTTATTTAAAACGAAAGGTGATGCGACCTTTGCTTAGATCGTAGGGTGTCATTTCCACGTTTACCCTATCACCCGCCAAAACACGAATGCGGTTTTTCCGCATTTTCCCGGACGTGTGAGCTAATACCTCATGCTCGTTCTCTAACTTAACCCTAAACATTGCATTTGGAAGCAGTTCAAGAACTGTCCCTGCAAACTCCATTAATTCTTCTTTCGCCATCTTACCCCTTGGTCAGTGTTGCGGATGGCGAAAAGTGCTGTTTTGATCACCAGAGGTCAAGACCCTATTTTAAGGTTAAATATGTAGTCCTTTAGGACAGACTAAATTAAGACCCGTCAACACCGACCTGACACTCTCCGGTCCTCTCGAATAGGCAGCCATTAATTTTTATAACATTCACAAATTTTCGTACTTTTACCGTCGTTAATCTTTTCGCAAGCGCATAGATACCGAAAGAGCATGAGCATCCAGACCCTCGGCATTAGCAAGTGTCACAGCATCCGGTCCTATGCGTTCTAGTGCCTTCTTATCGCACTCCACAAAAGTCGTACGTTTCATAAAATCCATAGTGCTCAAGCCAGAAGAGAACCTCGCGTTCCCCGATGTTGGTAACACGTGATTGGGCCCCGCAACATAATCACCTACCGCCTCGGGGGTGTAGTGGCCCAGAAAGATCGTACCGGCATTATTTATTTTTTCCGACAAACTTTTCGGTGATTGTACAGCTAATTCAACGTGTTCTGGAGCAAGCCGATTAACGAGCCCAACACACTCTTCTATATTGGCAACTAAAATGATACACCCGTGGGTCTCCCAACTTTCTCGCGCAATTTCCCCTCTTGGCAACATTGATAAAAGTTTGTTTACCGCATCTGATACTGCGTCGGCCATTGCAGCACTATCCGTGATAAGAACTGATTGTGAAGAAACGTCATGCTCTGCCTGAGAGATTAGATCGGCAGCGATCCAAGAGGGATCATTTTCGGCGTCCGCCACCACTAAAATTTCCGATGGACCAGCGATCATATCTATTCCCACCCGACCAAAAACCTGACGTTTCGCTTCCGTGACGTACGCATTTCCGGGGCCCGTAATTTTATCTACGGATACAATTGTTTCTGTACCATATGCGAGAGCCGCCACCGCCTGAGCACCGCCTACCCGATAAATCTCATCCACACCCGATAGCCTCGCTGCTTCTAGGACAAGTGGATTAACAGTTTGCTCAGACGGGGGTACCGCCATTATGAGACGTTTAACGCCCGCTACTTTTGCAGGTATTGCATTCATTAAGACAGAACTCGGATATGCTGCCGTACCGCCGGGGACATATATTCCAACGGCTTCGACCGGCGTCCACCGTACGCCAAGTTTAACACCTACGTCGTCCTCGTAGGTCATATCGGGCGGGAGTTGCTTGTCATGGAATGAATGGATCCGGGCCGCCGCATGTTTTAGCGCCCGTATCTCTCGGTCACGAACCAGATTAGACGCTTCCAATAGGTCGCCGTCTGAAAGACGTAACTGATCAGCAGAGGTAAATTTCAGACCATCGAATTTATCAGTAAATTCGAGCAGAGCTTGATCGCCGCGCGCTCGGACGTCCGCAATAATATTTGATACAATATTGGTAATATTAGAATTCACGTCGCGCCTCTGGGCAGCAAAATCTCCAAAGTCGTTATCGAATTCCGGATGCGAAGCGGTCAGTCTAAGTGGCATCAATTACCTCCCTAAACCGTTCTATCCAGCCATGAATTTCGTCCGGTCTTGTTTTCATTGCGGCGCGATTGACAACAAGCTTAGAGGTAATCTGTTCAATTTCTTCAATTTCGACGAGCCCATTAGCTTTTAGCGTTGCACCGGTCGAAACCAAATCAACAATCCGCCGACACAAACCTAGCGAAGGTGCAATCTCCATTGCGCCATGGAGTTTCACACATTCCGCCTGGACGCCCCGCTCAGCAAAGTGACGCCTGGTTATTTTAGGATATGTAGTCGCGACCCGGACATGGCTCCACTGTTTTGGGTCATCCATTTCGCCTAAAGCAACGGCCTCTGCCACCACCATTCGGCAGGTTCCGATGCCCAGGTCTAGAGGCGCGTAAACTTCTGGGTAGTCAAATTCTAATAATACATCCCGACCCGCAACACCTATTTGAGCCGCGCCAAAAGCAACGAACGTAGCAATATCAAAGGAGCGAACACGAAGTATCGAAAGGTTTGGAATATTTGTAGAAAATTCTAGTTTTCTCTCACGGGAGTTAAAAAAAGCCTCCTCAGGCTCGATACCGACGCGATCCAGCAAAGGTATAAGTTCATCCAGGATTCGGCCGCGCGGCACCGCTAAACGCAGCTGATTAACCACGCCATCGTCGCTATTTTCCGCTGTTGGTGATCGATTTGTTTGCATTTACTTAGTCGTCTTTCAGGTCATGGTCTGGTCGCCATTGCGTCGGCCACGGATCACCAAAGTCCTCCGCATGACACAATATCCTCTCCACATAAAGGCGGATTACCCCGCCGCCAGCAAAAATCAGATCTACATACTCGTCTGAAACGTCCAGCGCCAGAAGACCTAACACTCGCTCTCTAGCTTTTATATCCACTTGACGTTTTCGCACGCTAGTGACCCTGTCAAAAGTCAGTCCGCACTTCACACGCTCGTAAACTCTGCTATCCGGGGCGTCGTTGTTTATTGCTTCCCAACGAAATCGATTAGCTACTAACACAAAGCGGCTCTCGCCGGCCAGATAAATCATCTCACTCATCGGGACTACGGCGTCCTGCAGCAACATCGACAATACAGCAAGATCCTCAGCATCGGTTGCCGCCAACTTAAGGTTGCTCTCCGACATAAGAGCCTCTCCTTTACTTATCTAGTCGCCTTTTACCCGCTCTATGAGGGCGCCACAGGCCGAAAGTTTATGTTCAATACGTTCATACCCTCGGTCAAGATGATAAACACGCCGAATGATGGTCTCACCTTTGGCTGCCAATGCTGCAAGAACCAAAGACGACGAAGCTCGTAGATCTGTGGCCATTACCTCCGCGCCCTTAAGAAAATCAACTCCCCGCACCAAAGCTGAAGCTCCATTTATACTAATGTCGGCACCCATTCGCATTAGTTCGGGTACATGCATAAAGCGGTTTTCAAAAATAGTTTCTGTAATATTGGAGGCTCCCCTTGCAACAGTCATTAATGCTGTGATTTGTGCTTGTAAGTCGGTAGGAAAACCGGGAAATGGCTCGGTCATAATATTAATACCCCGCAAACCATTTTCACCGAGCCTAACAATGGTCCCCTCGGCCGCATTACTAATTTCTAATCCTGCACTCATTAGAATTTCAAAGACAGATTTAAGTGTTTCTGCCTTAACCTTTTTAAGAATAATTTCTCCGCCCGTAATTGCTGCTGCCATCGCATACGTGCCAGCTTCAATGCGATCGGTAACTACAGCATGATTAAAGGCATTAAAGTTTGAAACTCCTTGGATAGTAAGTGTATGCGACCCCACCCCTTCAATCTTTGCCCCCATCCCTATTAAACACGTTGCAAGGTCAGCAATTTCCGGTTCTAGGGCAGAGTTAATAAGTACGGTCTCACCTTTCGCGAGAGTAGCCGCCATCAGAAGGTTTTCTGTTGCGCCGACAGAAACAAAAGGGAATTCAAATACGTTGCCGACGAGACCCTTAGGGGCACGCGCACTCACGTACCCCCCCTCCAACACAATTTCTGCCCCCAGTTTTTCCAAACCTTTAATATGTAGGTCCACGGGTCTAGTGCCTATTGCACACCCACCAGGCAGGGATACTCTGGCCTCCCCGAAACGCGCTAACAACGGACCAAGTACCAAGACTGACGCACGCATGCGACGCACTAACTCATATGGCGCCACGGTATTAGTAACCCCGGCGCCATTAAAGCAAAGTGAAGCATCCGAATTTTGGGGGTCGGTTGCCTCAATAGACACCCCATGCTGCTGAAGCAGCACACGCATTGTTTCGATATCTGCAAGCTTTGGAAGGTTAGACAAGGTCAAGGGCTCTGCACTAAGCAGACTAGCGGCCATAAGTGGCAGCGCAGCATTCTTGGCCCCGCTCACGGTTATTTCGCCTGCTAAACTTTCACCACCCTGGATAACAATCTGATCCATTGTTCAAAACGAGGGCTTTGCTGTTACACACATTAAAGCACGGCTTTCATAAAAGTGTCCTGTATAGCGGCCGCGACTTATATCGTGGTATAGCGGCGAGCGCTAGAGTGCTCGCGATCACTCACCTTTTCTACCGGAAGGCTTTTTCTTTGACGTATCGACCTTCTGATCTTCTCGTGCTCGTTCCTGTTCCTTACGCCGAAAAAGATTTTCACGGAGGGCACGCGCTTCGCGGTCGAGACGTTCTTTTTTCTTTGCACCAATATTAGTTTTTATTTCCCGCATAGATCTTTATACCTCCGGCAACTCCCACGGTTGACATTTTTCTTATCGATGCCATTGTTTGCCGCCTTTCATTTGCCGCCGTAGCTCAGGGGTAGAGCACACCCTTGGTAAGGGTGGGGTCGACAGTTCAATTCTGTCCGGCGGCACCATTCATTCCGCAGAAAACGAGCATTTTTGGAATTTGTCAAAAACACCGTTTTTCGTGGGGTTCGCAAAAAACGACAAAACTCCTGTAACGTGAAAACTTTGCGCCCACCTAATTTGCAGGGATGAAATACGGCACCCTCTTCAAGACCCAAAAGTGCCGTTACTCTCGCAACAGTTGGGGCTTCAACTCAATAGGGAATGATTAAAAGGAACCGCAGCATTCCGCCGACAATCAATCGCTAAATATGTTCCGAAACATCCAACGTACAGGTATTCTACGAAAATGAAGATAGGGGAAAAGCTATGAATTCAGTTTCTTCGATGGAAGACCTCGTCCGAATAAAAGATGGCATTCGAGATTCGTATTTTGCTGTTCACTCTTCTGGGTCTGGGCCCGGTCTACTGATGGTGTGTGGTCAAGAGGTGGAGTTGAACGCTCTAAAGGATCGAATACGCCTCTTCGCCGAGGAGGGATACGCTGTCCTCGGGTTCAAAGGCTTAGTGGCAGGCCCCGACGTCGCGGAAGCCGCTAAAACACTCTCTTCACAGCCAGGGTGTATTAGTGAACCTGTTTGTATTGTGCATGGAACCGCGGCGCCGGCAGTCCTGAGTACAGCAGCTAGTTTTCGTGCGGTCGCCGCATTTGATGCGTTAAATCTTGCTAAACGTGTTGCATCGGATACATATCCTTGCCCTGTAATTTTTCTGTTTGGAACAAAGAATGCAACTACTGCTTCAGCCGAGGCAGAAAAAGTAGAACACGCTATAGATAGACGAAATGGCTCACGTATTTTTCTCTGGCCTGAAGCTAAGCCCGGCTTTTCGCTGCCTGGGAGTTCCCATTTTGATGCTCGGATAGACGGCCTAGCCCATTCGCGTGTTCTCGAGTTGGTGCGGCGAATGGTTGGCCCGCATTATGACTACGTTGGGCTTTTCGCTGACCATATTCGTCACGAATTTGAGACACGCGATGTGGACGCGACTATGGAAACAATGATTGGTGATCCATACGTGAACCATGTAGCAACTCTTGCGGGCGGCGTGGGACACGACATGTTAAAACGTTTTTACAAATATCATTTCGTGGACCAAAACTCGCTTGACCGGGAGAGCGTCACCGTATCTCACACACTAGGCCCGGACCGTGTCGTAATTGAGTTGGTTGTGCGATTTAAACACGACCAAGTACTTGACCGATATTTTCCGGGCATTCCACCGACAGAGCGTTACGTGGAACTCGCAACCGTGCTCATAGTTAAATTCCGAGGAGATAAAGTGTGCCACGAACACATATATTGGGACCAAGGTTCCGCATTAAAACAAATTGGTGTTCTTGATGCTGCCAATCTCCCAATAGCGGGGGCTGAGGCTGCCCGCAAGGTACTAGACGTAACGCGCCCATCAAATATATTCATGGAAGAAGCTTGGGATAAAAGCAGAAACAAACCGCTTTAGACATCCTTAAATTGGTATTGGAATGTGTACTCTAACAGAAAGCCAGCAATGACTAATAATCCAATGTTTTCGCCGTTCACACTGCGAGATCTAACGTTAACAAACCGACTCGTAATGTCACCTATGTGCCAGTATTCCGCGATTGATGGAATAGTTAATGACTGGCACTTAGTCCATCTTGGGAGCCGCGCCGTAGGAGGAACCGGGCTAATAATTGCAGAAATGACTAATATTTCCCCAGAAGGACGAATATCACCCGGGTGTGCTGGCATGTATAAACCGGAACACGTAGATGCGTGGCGCCGGATTGTCGATTTTGTTCATACGCACTCCGATGCGAAAATCGCTTTACAATTAGCCCACGCAGGTCGCAAAGCAAGTTGTGAAGTTTCCTGGAAAGGCGGAGGACCGCTCCCGAGCACTGAAGATTGGGAAATTCTAGGACCCTCAGCCATACCTTTCTCTCCGGACAGTCAAATACCCCGGCAAATGAATGAAGACGATATGGAACGAATTCAAAAAGCCTTTGCGCAAGGCGCGGTATGGGCGGAAGAAGCGGGCTTCGACATGTTAGAAATTCATGGCGGACACGGTTATCTAATATCTAGTTTCATTTCTCCACTATCGAACACACGTAATGACATATTCGGTGGCCCACTGGATAACCGAATGCGATTTCCCATCTCAGTGTACAATGCAGTGCGCGAAAATTGGCCAGAAAATAAACCAATTTCGATGCGAATCTCGGCTTATGATTGGGTTGAAGGCGGCACCGAGGTAGACGACGCCGTGCAAATCGGAAAAATGATGAAAGAAATCGGACTAGATATCCTTGATGTGTCAAGCGGCAACGTCACCAGTGACGCTCGACCACGAGCGGACGGATTGTTCCAAACTCCATTTAGTGAACGGGTCCGTAAAGAAGCCGGTATACCGACAATGACTGTGGGCAACGTTGGGGGACCCAAACAAATTAACGACGTTATCGCAGAAGGAAAAGCGGACCTCTGCTGTATGGCAAAGGGGCAATTGTTTGATCCATATTTTGGAGTTCATGCGGCGCGTGCTTTAGAAATAAAGGAAGGTTGGCCAAATCAGTATACCGCGGCAGGCTTTTTCCAACCCGTGGAATAGGTCAGGCAAGCACACCCTTACAACTATCATGCAGATGGTTTTGGTATCGTACCGTTTTCTATGCGGTTATTTTTGATACTGTGTCCAAAGTTCCCCCATACGGCGGCGTATGTATTTATCCCGCGGTTATCCCCGAGAAAATTGGT
>CAZOHS010000127.1:0-5729 GCA_964579285.1 uncultured Rhodospirillaceae bacterium
AATTTGATGCGTTCGGCGAATGCGTTTGGTGCGAGCTTTATTTTCACAGTTGGCGCAAATTGTGATGTATCCACCAGTGCATCGGACACCTCTAATACAACGGGCCAGGTGCCTTTTTATTCCTTCGAATCAATAGAGGACATGCTGCTTCCCGCGGGATGTGCTCTTATCGGAATCGAAATAGATAAAAGCGCTGTAGAATTACCAAGTTTTCGTCACCCACGGAGAGCGGCATATGTCCTAGGAATGGAGCGGATAGGGCTAACCCAAACCATGACCGAATGTTGCGACTATTTGGTAAAAATACCTACAAAGTTTTCCTTAAATTTGGCCACCGCTGGTGGCATTCTCATGTATGATCGGATGCTAACCATGCGTCGGTTTGCCGATCGCCCAGTTGTAACTAGCGGTAAAGCCGTGAAACTCGATAAACACGTTTTTGGAACACCCGTAACGGGCAGACGCAATAATTCTTGAAAGGAGATAGATGAGGTACTTCTGTAGCGCGATGCTTATCGCTTTATTGGTGGCCATTTCTTCCGCGAGCGCCAAGGAATTAGGAAAGTTTAAAGAATGGACAGCCTCTTCTGAGGGAAAAGGTAAGGCGCGCGCTTGTTGGATTTATAGCAAACCTATAAAAAATGTGGGGAAGTATAAGAAACGCGGAGAAATATATGCACTGATTACCCACCGACCCGGCCAAAATATCTTCAACGAAGTTCAATTTACAGCTGGATATGTTTTTAAGAAGAACAGTAAGGTAACAGTGAAGATTAAAAAAAAGAAATTTCAATTATTTACGGACGGAGACAGTGCTTGGGTTCGGAAAAATAAAGTAGAAAAGGCCCTAGTGAAGGCTATGCGCTCGGGAACGAATATGGTCGTTAGGGGTGTCTCTTCCCGTGGAACAAAAACCAAAGACACGTATTCGCTAGCGGGTATCACGTCAGCTCTTAAGGCGATTGGTAAGGGCTGCCGCCGGAACTAGCGTGAACTGGCGCGGGTGGAAATAGGCAGGTACAATCTTTTAATGTCTGGCGTTCTGATTCCTCATATGAAAAGAAATGTTTCGTTACTGGCTCTCTGCCAGGGTTACGCGCAAACATGTGTAACCGTCATGATCAGTGTGTCTGCGCTCGCGTCTCTTCTAATTCTTGAAGATAAATCACTAGCGACACTACCCCACGCCTTTATGTGGGTTGCCACTGCTTTAGCTGCGACGCCTGCCTCTCTATTGATGGATAAGTATGGTCGTCGCGGCGGCTTTGCCGTCGGCGCGGTTCTGGGGGTGGCAGGCTGTGCTCTGTGCACGCTAGGGCTTCACCTCGGTGAGTTTTGGGTATTTATAGGCGGAACCTCGTGCATGGGGGCATTTAACGCCTTTAATCAATATTTGAGGTTCGCCGCTGCTGAAACCGCAAACGACGAATACCGACCAAAAGCGATTTCTTGGGTGATAGGTGGCGGCATAATTGCAGCTTTTGTCGGCGGCACATTGGCCGGAAACACCAGCCAATTAATGGCACCTCAGTTTATGGCTACCTATATTGCGCTCGGTGTTTTTCCGATCTTACTTGGTATTACAATCCAGTTTGTTCGAATGCCAAAGTCCCTGAAAAGTGAAGATTCTGCAGAGAAAAAAGCATCTACGGGTCGTCCACTTGTCCAGATTATGAAACAGCCAGCTTTTATTGTCGCCGCCATCGGCACCTCTGTTTCATGGGCTGGCATGATACTCATGATGGCCGCGACGCCGTTGTCTATGAAATTATGTGGTTTAGAATCTGATGTTCCCTTCGTTATCCAATGGCACATGTTTGCCATGTTTGCGCCGTCTTTTTTTGCAGGCTCGCTTGTCAACAGATACGGGGATCTCGCCGTCATAATGATGGGTTTCATACTCTTTTTCGGGGGTATTATCTCCGGCTTGACCGGTATCACGTTAGCAAACTTTTTTATCACGAATTTGCTAATCGGGGCTGGCTGGAATTTGATGCTTATCGGCTCGACTACGCTTCTTGTTAAGTGCCATACGGAGGAAGAAAAGGGAAAAGTTCAGGGGGCAAATGATACGATAGCCTATATTATTGCGGCCATTTCCTCGTTTTTCGCCGGTTATTTGCAAATTGAGATCGGTTGGGACGCCGTTATGATCGCGATCGTTCCACAGATAATGATAGTAGGGTTAGCAGTTTGGTGGATGCGGGCCGTCAACGCCCGTGCGGTAGCGGCAGAATAAATATATTGATATTGCTTTCGTGCAAGACCGCTATTCTGACGTGCGGCCCTCTTTTATAGCCAACCGCCACGTTCCATACAAAATTACGCCCGCACCAACTACTGCCCAAATTCCCGGTACTTCTGAAAACAGGAAGTAAGCTAAGCAGGCCGTAATCGGCAGGCGAATAAACTCCAATGGGATAACGATGCTCGCGTCTGCGCACTGCATCGCTCGGGCAAGGCAAATGTGCGCAGTCCATCCCGTTATCCCCATGATCAGAATTAGAGGTATGTCAGACGGTAGAGGCATCTCCCAATATAAAATAGCGGGGACCGCCGAAAAAAGTATGAGCCAGATGTTGAGGTTTAACACGATCATGCCTGGGTGTTCCGTGCGCGTAAGTAGCTTTGTGCAAATGTCACCGGCCGCATAACCCAGAGCTGAAAGGAACACCGCAAATACCATAACCTCAAAGACCGCTACACCTGGGCGAAGGATAATTAAAACACCCAGAAACCCAATGGCCACCGCGATCCAACGGTGTTGAGTAACTTTCTCACGCAATACTAACGCAGAGAGGATTAGTCCAAATATTGGCAGGGTAAAATGCAGGGAAACTGCTTCCGCCAGAGGAAGGCCTGCTATCGCGAAAAACCAGGCTGATACCCCCACAAAAGTACAGAAGCTGCGTAAGGCAAAAATTCCTCCCAACCTATTTGGTTTAAAAGTTCTAATTACCTGCCCAAGAGCACCTTTGAATGTCATGAGGGTGATGGCCAAACCAATCAGGCTGCGCAGAAAAACTTGTTCAAATGGCGGTAGACTGTCCGAGAGGGCACGAACCACAATGATCATCACAGAAAAACTAGCCGTGCTCGCTGTCATCCAGAGCATGCCCTGAAGCACGGGAGATACACTCATGTTCAAATTTCCGGTAGCTTGTAAAGAGAGCCGTTTGATTGATGGATCCCTGCGCTTATATTGGTCTTATGTCAACGGGAACAAAAAATACCGAGACGGTCGTCACTGATAAGCGAATTGACCTTCTCGGGCTTACGCGGGCGCAAATGGCGGAAGAATTTCAGTCAATGGGCCTTCCTAAATTCAGGGTCAAGCAGGTATGGCATTGGATGTATCACCATGGCATTCGAGATTTTACGAATATGACAAGCATCGCTAAGGACCTGCAGCAGGAGCTCTCAACGAGGTTCGTGATATCACGCCCCAAAATTGTAAACGAGGAAACGTCTGTTGACCGGACCCGTAAGTGGCTGATGTCGTTTCATGATAAAATGATGGTTGAAGCGGTGCACATACCGGAGGAAGACCGTGGCGCGGTCTGTGTTTCGTCGCAGGTCGGCTGTACATTGAGTTGCACATTTTGTCACACTGGTACACAGAAAATGGTCCGAAATTTGTCGCCGGGGGAAATTGTTGGCCAGTTTTTGGCAGCCCGCGATTCCTATGGTGAGTGGCCATCTTCGATAGAGCCTCGCCAACTAACCAACATCGTAATGATGGGGATGGGGGAACCTCTTTATAACTACGAAAATGTCGTACAGGCGTTGGCCATTATTATGGACCAAGAGGGTATAAATGTTTCCAAGCGCCGCATTACCCTGTCCACGGCGGGTGTCGTCCCTAAAATTACCCAAGTGGGCAAAGATCTTGGCATTCAACTCGCTATCTCATTGCATGCGGTGACTGATGATCTTCGCAACGAACTTGTGCCAATCAATAAAAAATACCCAATTAGCGAATTGCTGGATGCGTGTCGCGCCTACCCAACTGCCAAAAATTCTCGCCGCATTACATTTGAATATATTATGCTGAAAGGCGTAAACGATAGCCAAGCAGATGCCCGCGAGCTGGTGAGGCTAATCAGGGGTATACCCGCAAAAGTAAATCTGATCCCCTTCAACTCATGGCCGGGCGCACCATATGAATGTTCAACAAATTCTGATATCGAGGCCTTTGCGAAAATAGTAAATCGGGCGGGTTATTCGTCGCCCGTTCGCACACCACGTGGTCGCGATATACTTGCGGCATGCGGCCAATTAAAGAGTAAAAGTGAGAGAGAAAAAAAGTCTTTTTGAACAAAAAAATCATTGCACGGTGGCTCTGCAGCAGCAGGGCTCTTAGATTGGACTAATTCTTTTGATTTAGCAGTCCAACTTTTCTTGCTGAACCAAGTATTATGCCTATACTCCGCGCGCGCGGGAACGGAGGGATTTTATGGGTGGACCAAAGCCTGGAGAGGTTACAAAAATTGTGCTCGCTTATTCTGGCGGGTTAGATACTTCCGTCATTTTAAAATGGCTACAGGAAACCTATGACTGCGAAGTAGTGACATTTACCGCTGATCTGGGACAAGGCGAAGAATTGCAACCAGCGCGTGACAAAGCCAAAGCAGCAGGGGTCAGTGAAATCTTTGTGGAAGACCTGCGAGAAGAATTTGTGCGTGATTTTGTATTTCCAATGTTTCGCGCTAATGCCTTGTATGAGGGTATTTATCTTTTGGGTACATCCATCGCCAGACCCTTAATAGCGAAGAGACAAATAGAAATAGCTCACTTGGTTGGGGCTGATGCCGTTAGCCATGGGGCAACGGGCAAGGGGAACGATCAGGTGCGTTTCGAGCTAGGCTATTATGCCCTTGATCCAGATATCAAAGTAATTGCACCTTGGAGGGAATGGGATCTTGATTCCCGGACGAAACTTCTCGAGTTTGCAGAATTACACCAAATACCCATTACCAGAGACAAGGCCGATGAGCCTCCCTATTCAACGGATGCAAATCTTCTGCATATTTCTTATGAGGGAAGGGCCCTTGAGGACCCGTGGAAAGAGGCAGATGAAGATATGTATACCCGCTCCGTTTCTCCTGAAAAAGCACCGGACACTCCGACCTATGTGGAAATCGAATTCGCAAGCGGGGATCCGGTGGCGATTGATGGCGATAAATTTGGGCCCGCGGACCTTTTGGCAAAATTAAATGAGCTCGGTGGAACGAATGGGATTGGACGAACGGACATCGTGGAAAATCGTTTCGTAGGGATGAAATCGCGCGGCGTGTATGAGACGCCTGGCGGGACAATTCTATTGGCTGCACACAGAGGCATAGAGTCGTTGACCCTTGATGGCGCTGCCGCCCATTTGAAAGATGAACTGATGCCGCGCTACGCCGAGCTTGTATATAATGGGTTTTGGTTTTCTCCAGAGCGAAAAATGATCCAAGCTGCGGTTGATGAAAGTCAGAAATACGTATCCGGGACCGTCCGATTGAAGTTATTTAAAGGTTCCGTGGATGTAGTAGGGCGCAAATCGCCACAGAGTCTTTATTCTGAGAAACACGTCACTTTTGAGGCCGATACAGTTTACGATCAGCGCGATGCCGAGGGTTTTATACGGCTCAATGCGTTGCGTCTTCGACTTATGAAGCAGAGGAAGGACTGAGCTCGGACACTATTGTGCCTGCCTCTAAGTTTATTGTCAGTGCTATTTGGGC
>CAZOHS010000127.1:5829-7284 GCA_964579285.1 uncultured Rhodospirillaceae bacterium
TAGGTGCTATTGTGATTATTCGGCCGGGATTAGGAGAGATAAGTATTTCGGTGTTACTGGTGGTGTTATCATCGGCGCTATATGCTGGCGCGTGGTCAAGCGTTAAAATTCTTACGCGAACTGAGTCTGCTGCCGTCACCGTATTTTGGATGAATGTCTTGATGGTACCCCTCACCGCAATACCGTCTTATTTCCTATGGGTGACACCGGGTTGGCAGGATGTTCTTCCGATACTCACAATGGCTGTGTCCGGGTGGGCTGCACATTTTTGCCAGGCGCAAGCATTCAAATTTTCTGATACGAGTGCCGTCATGCCCTTTGATTTTCTCCGACTGCCGTTCGGTGTGGCGTTCGGATACATTCTTTTCGCCGAACTAATTGATGCGTGGACCTGGGCCGGTGCGATCATAATTTTTGCTTCTGGCTACTATATAACAAGGCGTGAAGCCCGAAAAACGGCCCACTCCCGATAGAGCTAAAAGGTCAGTACACGTTCAACGAGCGATCAGGGCCGAGGTTAATTCGACTTAATTTAAAAAATAGACTTATGTCAGATATCTGGTGTCTGGATGTCGTTTTGAATACACGCAGCAATCACGGTATTGCGCAGAAGACAAGCTATTGTCATTGGTCCAACACCGCCAGGCACCGGAGTAATGCCGCCGACGTGATCAATGGCTTCGTTAAATGCTACGTCACCGATAAGCTTTGTTTTGCCTGGTTTCGTTCCAGGTACGCGGTTTATGCCGACATCGAGAACTGTTGCACCGGGTTTTATCCAGTCGCCACGGATCATTTCAGGCTGGCCAACAGCTGCCACCAGAATGTCGGCATTGCGGCATAAATCTTGCATTTCGCGAGTTCGGGAGTGGGCAACTGTGACCGTGCAGTTTTCTCTGAGAAGCAGTTGCGCCAACGGTTTCCCGACGATGTTTGATCGTCCAACTATTATAGCATTTAGACCTTCTAAGTTTCCCAGCCGATCTTTTAACAGCATAAGGCAACCTAGAGGGGTGCACGGCACCAAGCCTTTGCGATTAGTAGACAGTAGGCCGACGTTTAAGAGGTTAAATCCGTCCACATCTTTTTCTGGAGAGATCGCGTCCATAACTGTATTAGGGTCGATCGCCGCGGGCAGAGGCAGTTGAATGAGGATGCCGTGAACCGCCCGGTCTTCATTAAGTTGGTCTATGAGTGTGAGAAGTTCCGCCTGGTCTGTTTGGGTTGGCAACGTTCTACCAAGCGACGCCATACCGACATCCACGGTTTGCTTATTTTTGTTTCGGACATAAACCTCACTCGCGGGATCTTCTCCAACTAAGACCGCGGCGAGACCCGGTGTTAGTTGATGTTTTTCTTTGAGGTGTGTTGTAGCTAACGCGACCTGAGCTCGTAACTTTGCCGCTAGGTTCTTCCCATCAATTATCCGGTCCGTTTTCATTTCTCACTCCATCC
>CAZOHS010000128.1:0-4401 GCA_964579285.1 uncultured Rhodospirillaceae bacterium
GGTTGCGTATTCCATTCACTGCGGTCCGCCCAAATCCCGATATGGCCATTTCCAAGGTCATAGTTTCCGGATGGCAATCTGTCCAGGAGGCGCGAATAGTCAGTGCGGAACGGACCTTCGTAGCCCGGTCGTTCCTGGCGGCGTGTGACCGTCTGGTGGAAATTTCCGTGAACGCTGCTCACGTGATAGGCGTCAATGCCATTCTCGTGTGCAAGCTTCCAATTGCAATCAGCAACATACGTAACAAATCCAGGTACCATCTCTAGCCCATCGGGGGACATGTCGGCATAAAGGTCGATGAAAGGTTTGGCGCCAGCGAGGTGATCCTCCAGAGTAGGCGCGTTTGGGTTAAAGCAACCAAAGACAAAACCACGATAACTTTCTATCCTCGGGATCGGGGTTAAATCAAACTTGCGGCGGTCAAAATTTGGTTCAGGAAATCCGAGCTTTTCGTCCTTGATCGAGACGCATGCTCCCTCTGTGTCGTAACTCCACGAGTGAAACGGACATATTAACCGTTTCGCGTTGCCTGTCGGCCCTTGGGTGAGTAACGCTCCGCGATGGGCACAGGCATTAACGAAGCCACCGATTTCGCCGGTTTCTTGGCGAATGATGAACACAGGCTGGCGTCCGATATGGGTAGCATAATAATCTCCCGGCGCTGCTATCAGGCTCTCGTGACATAGAAAACTCCAGTGGCGTTCGAATACGTTGATGAGTTCTTCTTCAAATATCTGGCGGTTGAGATAGACCGAACGATCAACACGGAAGACGCCGTCCGCGAGGCGATCATCAACTAAGTCGTGGTAATTGATCTTCAGACCATTGTCGGGTTTTTCTTCAGGAGGCATAAGAAGGTTCCCCTCGTTTAACGAAAGTATAGCACCGGTATCAGGGTGTCGCGATGGCTTGATTGCCCGTCAGTACTCTACCATTATTAGTTATCAGTCATAGTGCGCCGCAGATTGCACTGCAGCGAACATTAATGTGAGGCCACAACCATGCCCATGGCGTTAATCTGCTTTTCTCACAGCCCACTAATGCTGGGCCCTCTTGAACCCGCTGACACCCAAGCAAGCGCTGATTGGTGGCAATCCATTAAGGCACTTGACGACTGGGTGAGAGACTACGACCCGGAATTGATCGCAGTGTTTTATCCGGATCATTTCAATGGTTTTTTCTATCGCACGATGCCATCTTTCTGTATTGCAACAGCAGCAGAAGGCGGTATTGACTGGAATCTTGAACCTGGTGTGCTGGATGTGCCCGGAGAAATTGCACTCGACTGCGTTAACGCAGTGCGGGCGCACGATGTTGACGTTGCCTTATCGCACCGGCTTTTGGTTGATCACGGGGTGACATTACCGCTGAAATACTTTGGCGGCGGGCTTGATGCGCGGCCATGCCTCCCATTGATGGTAAACTGTAACGCACCGCCTTATCCCAGCTTTCGTCGGGTACGTCGGTTTGGTGAAGCGGTTGGACATTATCTCGCTGACCTCAATAAACGTGTGCTAGTAGTGGGCTCCGGCGGGCTTTCACATGACCCGCCAAATGCCGGGCCCGCCATGTTCAAGAACGGATTGCCCGACCGACTAATAGAGGGCGGTGAGTTTACTAAGGCTGACTATGACGTGCGCCAGGGGCGGGTCATTCAAGCAGCACATGATTTGGTTGCCGGGGGCAAACCGTGTTTGCCCCCTAACCCGGATTGGGATCAGGCTTTTATGAAGACGTTGCTTGATGGCGAGCTAGCAGCCTATGATGATGCCGATGATAATGAGCTGGCGTCAATTGGCGGCGGTGGGGTTCACGAGGTAAAAACCTGGACCGCGGCCTTTGCGGCGCTTCGAGCGGCCGGTGTCTACCAGGCCTCCATAGATTGCTACCACGCTATTCCGGAATGGCTCACCGGTATGGGTGTTATGCGCGCGGTGCAAACCTAAACAGTTTTCGTGAATGCGTATTAAAAGAAAACCTGTAACACCGGAAGCGTGTTACTTCGGCTTTGGTCGCGTAATATCAAAACTCATTAGAACCGAATACGGTCTGAGGCCGAAGTCCATCCAGCGAAGCCCATCCCGGATCGCGGGTTTAACATCGTGCAGATTGCGGACAAGGCGGTAATTTATCCTTGAGGCTTTGAGTAAGGGCTCGGTCATATCTCCGGAATCACCAAAAAACTCGGTTTCACCGGCATCACCTCGATATTCGGTCACCAGCAGTGTCGGGATACCAAAAGTATAATGACCTCGCATCAATTGGTAAGTTGCGGCGTAGACCCCGAAATTTTCAATGATCGCTGCAGGCTTTTTTCCTCCGAGCCAGGCACCCGCACAAATTCCAATACCGGTACCTTCATTTGCAACTGCAACATAGCGCATAGACTGGTCGCTCATACAGCGGCGAATACTGTCTGAGAAGCCGCTACAGGGGAGTCCAATTACGAAATCGACCATATTTTCACGTAGACCGTCGAATAATACCTCGCCGAACGGATCTTCGTCCTCTACCGGTGTGAACACTGGATCCGGTGCGGGTGGTTCACCGTGCTCACGTGCAGAGGGTCGCAGGATAATGGTCTGTTCCATCTCTTCTATATGGCGAACGAAGCTATACTTGTTTTCCTTCCCATCGCTGAGAGACGTGCCCACAAAAGCTTGTTCGTTGTTAATTTTGGCAACGATCACCGTCGGACCGTTATCACTAGTTAAACCCTGCCTAACCGCGCTCGCAAAATCGTCGACTGTGCGCACCTCATACACGTTTTTTATTCCGGATGCGCGCGCGACGCCCGCGATGTCAATTACGCCAGCAGAAAGAGAGGCAGTGTGAGGGTCCTTGCCAGTTGAAATGTAACCCTCATTATCCAGGACAACGACGCACAGGTTGTCTGGTGCCGTTTGAGCTAATGTCCCAAGAACAGAGAGTTCAAAAAGAATTCCACCGTCACCGTCCAGGGCTAATACCCGGCGGTGTGGCAGTGCCAGAGCCAGCCCGAGCGCGTAGGGTGTGACCATACCCATTCCGACAAAGTATAGGTTCCCATCGTGGGGCCGGACTGAGCGCCATTCGTTGGCGGTATTTGCTAAATTAGTTATGACGAGTTCTTCGGTCATCGACCCCGCTATCGCCTTGAAGCAATCATGTCGTTTCATACTATTGCTCACTCTCCATCATCCTTTATTCTTCCCACCCTACAATGGGCGCGAATAGTTCGTCAGGGGTTATTGGTTCATCTACAAAACCTTGATCCACTAGAAATTTTATAAGTGTCTCGATTGTTTTTCGATTAGGCTCGACCCCGTACGGATAGGGGTCTCCAGCAAAAACCTTGTCCAATTCGTCAACATCCGCGAACATCCATGGCAATATATAACGTTGAGCTCCGGAGAACCGGATTTGTTCGAGAATCCAAGTTTTCGCGTCTGACAAGGCTTTATATAGGCTTTCTGCGGCCCAAGGGTGCGCGCGATGAAACGCCTCACTCATGACCATGGTATGCATAATTGGATAAATACCGGTTTGCTCGAAATAGCGCCGTTCCTCCGACCTATAATCCGGAAATAAACGAACCACATCTTTAGAGTCAAAAAAGGCACGTGGTACCCGCGCGCCAAAGTACGCATCAACTTCACCGGCTGCCAAAAGATCGCTAATGGACTGTTCAGGCCGGATAAGTTCTATATTGAGGTCACCTGAAGGTCGAAGGTCCATGATGTTGTCTGGACGCCGCGGCGCGTCTACACCACCTTCCACCCAAGAAACACCAGAAAAATCGACACCGTATTCTGATTTAAGTATTCCACGTATCCAAACGCCCGCCGATTGACGATATTCCTGTACTGCGATGCGTTTTCCAGCAAGGTCTGTGGGCTCTACTATTTTTGAATTTCGGTTGATAAAAATAAACCCATGCCGAAATAACCGGGACGGAAATACAGGCAGTGCAATATATGGAAAGTCACCCCGAGATTTCATAGTGATATAGTGGGCACTCGACATTTCAGCTACATCAAATGAACCCGTTTTAAGCATTCGAGCAAAAATTTCTGGCGGTGACTGGATTTCTATATACCGTAGATCAATTCCCTCAGGTTTGATTACCCCATCTTTTAGGGCTTGCATGCGGTCATAGGGTCCGCAGGCCATGGTAACTTGGAGATCCGTCATTGACGTTGCTGCCTCATTATTTAGTAGAGTTAAGAGGCCTTGTATTTCCGGAGCACACGAATGACGATTGGTGAGCAACACAGCAAGGCCTATTGAGCTTTTTGTCCCTTTTGCGAAGGTATACTGTTATGGAGAGGAGTTCCCTTCCGTTGATTGGTCCAAACGCTTCCATGACAGCAATGCCTTGCTTTTTTCTCCACCATAAATGCTTGGAGAAGAGGATAGCGT
>CAZOHS010000128.1:4501-7245 GCA_964579285.1 uncultured Rhodospirillaceae bacterium
GAACGCGGTAATATTCTTTTTATGCCCTATCGACTTTTAAACAGAGCACTCAGACCTAACAGACCGGACCGTCGTTTTTTTGACAAGCCTGTCGAACTGCGACCAACCTATGATGCGGTTATAATCGGTGGCGGTGGTCATGGATTAGCCTGTGCATATTATTTGGCACGCGATCACGGTATTTCCAACGTTGCTGTCCTTGAACAGGGGTATATTGGTGGCGGTAACACGGGCCGAAACACAACAATCGTAAGATCAAATTATCTAACCCCGGAAGGGGTAAAATTCTACGATGAAAGTGTTCGTTTGTTCAGTGAGCTTTCTCAGGAGTTAGATTTAAACCTTTTCTATTCAACGCGCGGACATTTTACCTTGGCTCATTCAGACAGCGCTCTGCGGACGATGCGTTGGCGTGCGGAGGTCAACAAACACTATGGGGTGGAGAGTGAGCTCTGGACACGCGAAGAAGTCGCTAATGCGGTCCCGTTCATGGATATGGATTGCGGTGGACAACATCCTATTTTGGGAGCCCTTTACCACGCGCCGGGCGCAATTGCGCGACACGACGCAGTTGCGTGGGGCTATGGTCGTGCAGCCAGTATCAGGGGCGTTGAAATCCATCAGCGCACACGTGTCCTCGATGTTCGGGTTGTTGGAGATCAGGTAGAGGGTATCGAGACTGATTGCGGATTTGTTAAATGTAAAAAAGTAATCTCCTGCGTTGCGGGATCGACACCACGGATAACTGATATGTTGGGGTTCCGAACCCCCATAGAGATAAGGCCGCTTCAGGCCTGTGTATCTGAGCCAGTAAAACCATTTCTTGATACAATAATTGTTTCCGGCAGCCTGCATGTCTATGTGAGTCAGTCGTCGCGCGGGGAGCTGGTCATGGGGGCATCCGTTGATGGTGCTCCACTGCATTCAACACGCTCTACGTTCGATTTTGTTGAGGATCTCGCTGATAAGATCCTTGATCTATTTCCATTTTTGGGAGAGTTGAAAATCGTTCGCCAGTGGGCGGGTATGGCTGATATGACCCCCGATTTTGCACCAATAATGGGGAAGACCCCTGTAAGAGGGTTTTATCTGGATGCTGGTTGGGGCACGTGGGGTTTTAAGGCTACACCAGTCAGCGGTAAAACCATGGCGTATACTGCCGCGAGAGACGACGATCACGAACTTATCCAACCCTTTACTCTGGCGCGCTTCGCTGACTTTGCTCTTGTCGGTGAAAAAGGTGCTGCGTCTGTGGGCCACTAGGAAAATTTGTATGAAACAGATTGATTGTCCAAATATTGGGAGCCGCCCAATTTCGGAATTTACGTATGGGGGGGAGGTAAAAGCTGAGCCAAATCCGCACGAAACAGACGATACCGCGTGGACGGACTATCTATTTTCTATAAATGGCGGCCCTGGGCTCCGCACGGAATGGTGGCATCACGGACCTAGCGGCACTTGGTTTATTATTGAACGCGACACCCTGACAGATAGCTTTATCCGCGTGGTATCCGGTGAGGAGGGTTTGCGTGAACCGTAGGCTCCCGCCGCAACCATTAGAATGGATTGATCGAAACAAAAAGCTTTCTTTCGATTTCGAGGGGCGCAACGTCACAGGATATTCCGGCGACACGATAACATCGGCGCTGTTGGCAGACGGCCAACTTTGCCTGGGCCGCAGTTTTAAATACCATCGACGCCGTGGACCACTTTCCTTCGCTAACCATGATATCAATGCACTGTTCGATGCCGAAGGTTATGTAAATTTGCGCGGAGATATCGAGCCGGTTTTGGATAGTTTGTCGCTTGTTGCCACGAACGTCACGGGGAAGCTCGCAACAGACCGCTGGCAAGTGCTGCAATGGCTTGCACCATTTCTCCCTGTTGGTTTTTACTACAAGGCCTTTCACACTCCGAAAGCTCTTTTTCCGTTTTGGGAAAGATTAATTCGGGCTCGCGCGGGTCTTGGTAAAATCAATACCAATGCGAAGCTAAATCGTGTCCCAAAGCGCTATCGACACACTGATGTTCTCGTTATTGGAGGCGGCCCATCCGGCATGGCTGCGGCGGTCGCCGCCGCCGGGGAGGGGGCGACAGTGATACTAGTGGATGAAAATCCTCAACTTGGGGGCAGTCTTGATTATCAACTCGCAAATGATCAGGCAGCAGCGGGATGTCGGGAGCGTTTGAAGGCTGAAATTGCGGAATTGGATCTAGTGACGGTGTTCACGAGTTCAGTGGCATCCGCGTTTTATGCGGATAACTGGGTTCCTGTGATGAGCCCCGATGGGATCGTAAAGATCCGGTCCGCATCGGTGATTATAACGACCGGGGTTTTTGAGCAACCTGCGGTATTTCGTAATAACGATGTCCCGGGAGTAATGCTGGCTAGTGCCGGACAGCGGCTGATATCAAGATTTGCTGTTAAACCTTGTAATAGAGCCGTTGTATTGACTGCAAATCAGGAAGGATATCGTGCTGCATTGGATTTTATGGAGGCGGGGATAGATGTCGCAGCAGTCGTTGATATGGGAAACAGCGCTGAACGAGGAACTTTGGTCGATACTGTGCATCAAAAGGCAATACAAATTTATGATCAATGCTCTGTACTCGAGGCCATTTCGCGGAAAGGTCAACTATCGGGTGTTTTACTTGCCGAAGGCCGTAGTTCACTTGCATTTGGTGGGCGGCACATTGATTGTGACGGCCTGTTTATGAGTGTTGGCTGGGCGCCGGCCTCGGCG
>CAZOHS010000129.1:0-7175 GCA_964579285.1 uncultured Rhodospirillaceae bacterium
CCCACCTTATGAATTTTTTGCATATGTGTTGGGGGCGATGACGGGACGCGCAAGTCTTTTGTCTCGGCTGCGTCATGAGGCGAACGACCCCATTGATGAATTCCTTTCTCTCTCTCTTTCCTTCGAAAATACGCATACACCTTCACTTCAGAGTTTTTTGCAGTGGGTTGAGCAAGGACAGGCAGAAATAAAACGTGACCTAGATCAGGGAGCGCTAGATGAAGTGCGCGTGATGACAGTTCATGGTGCAAAAGGACTGCAGGCACCCATAGTAATACTCGCGGATACTGTGCAAATACCAAATTCGGCTTTCGATTTACTTTGGGCGAACAAAGGGTTGGATGAAAGCCCTGGCCCCCTCCCACAAAATGGTGACATTTTAATATGGTCACCCCGTTCCCGCACTCAGGATTCTAAAACAAAACAGTTGGTTCATGATTCTCAAAGGCAACAAGAGGAGGAATATCGGCGCCTCCTTTACGTGGGAATGACCCGGGCGCAAGATAGGCTTTATGTTGCGGGTTATAGCAATTACCAAAAAGTGCCGGACGGGGCATGGTGGAATATCGTACGTCGCGGTTTGGAGCCGCTCGCCAAATCCTTTGATTTTATTTCCCCTATTGAAGCGGAACGTGATTCAAATTTTAGTTGGGTGGGAGAGGGCCTGAGACTCGAAACGCCGCAGACGGAAATACCAGACCGGTATATTGATGAAAAAGAAAAAATCGAAGAATTTGCGATGATCCCAAACTGGGTCGATACTCCCGCATCGCGAGAGGCTGAGGTTGCTAAGCCTCTGACCCCCTCTCTTGGTGAATCAACTCACGCGGGCGTGCAATCGCCAATTTATACCGAAGACGACCAATATTTTCAGCGTGGTTTGCTTATCCACCGGCTTTTGCAATTCCTTCCAAACCTTACGGAAAAAGATCGTGAGATTCACGCTCGAAAATTTCTTGGACGATCAATATATGGATTGTCGAATAATCAGATTGAGGTGATTGTCTCAGAGACTTTGGGCGTAATGAACAATCCTATGTGTCACTCTCTTTTTGGCCCTTCATCTAGAGCTGAAGTCCCAATTGTTGGAGTTTTAAAAAGTGTCCCAATTTCTGGGCGTATAGACCGGGTAGTGGTCGAAAGAAAAATTATAAAAATCCTAGATTTTAAGACGGATCGGGTGCCGCCTGTTGCTGTTGACGAGGTGTCCGATGATTATCTGCGGCAAATGGCAACTTATCGCGCGTTGCTTGAGAAAATTTATACTAATCAAAAGATTGAGTGCATGATAATTTGGACCAATGGTCCAACGTTAATGGTTCTAGAACGACAGTTATTAAGCGGATATCGGCCTTGACCCCTAAATATGGCCACCTTACGTTTAAATTGTGTCATTAAAGCCAATTAATGATTATTGGTTACCTTGTATATTAGCGAAATCTCTAACAATGGAAGTGAATGTGATGACCAGTAAAGCAGTCTCGGATGATTCATTCGAAAGCGAAGTGCTAGATGCGGAGGGCCCTGTCCTAGTTGATTTTTGGGCTGAGTGGTGCGGACCTTGTAAGCAAATTGGGCCATCGTTAGAAGAAATATCGGAAGAAATGGCGGATGCGATAACTGTGGCAAAGGTAAATATTGATGAAAATCCCATGACGCCCTCCAAGTATGGTGTTCGGGGTATACCAACGTTGATTTTATTCAAGGATGGGGAAGTCGCAGCGACCAAAGTCGGGGCACTTCCAAAGAGTAAAATTGTAGAATGGATTCAAACAGCGGTGTAGTTTGGAATAAAAATCCAATGTAAAAAAATGATTTAAGTTGGGGTAAAGATCCTAGTTACTATTGCGCTTGTGATAGTGACTGGGTATAAACCGGCGCCTCAAAGCCAGTGGTCCGGCTATAAAGGGCATGCCGTGGCCGCTAGGATGTTTTCCGCATAATTAGCCTAGAGCGATGTAAAAGGAGACAAAATGCCCAAGCTGAAGTCTAAAAGCGGTGCTAAAAAGCGTTTCCGTACAACGGCGACCGGAAAAGTCCGGTCTAACTTCGCAAAAAAGCGTCATAATCTTCGTAAGCGTTCACAAAAAATGAAGAGAAATTCCCGCGGCACTCAGATCATGGCTGACGCCGACGCGCGCATTGTAAAGTCGTATTTGCCGTACGCGTGATAAAGGAGAAGTGTTATGGCTCGAGTTAAACGTGGCGTTACCACCCATGCTAGACATAAAAAAGTTCTAAAAAAAGCCAAAGGGTATCGTGGTCGAAACTCAAAGGTTTTTCGTGTTGCAGTCGAGAAGGTAGAAAAGGCTGGACAATATGCTTACCGTGATAGACGGGTTAAAAAAAGAAATTTTCGTGCATTATGGATCCAACGGATCAATGCTGGCGCACGGCAACATGGCCTGACCTATTCGCAATTTATGCATGGTTTGAGCAAAGCCGGGATTGAGCTAGACCGTAAGGTATTAGCGGATCTTGCGGCCCAAGAACCTAACGATTTTGGGGTCGTGGTAGAACAGGTTAAAGCTGCCCTTAACACCGCCAATTAAGCGGGAAATTTTGCAATGAATTTTTGGAGTGGCCAGTGATGACCAGGCTAGTCTGTTACTATGGAAAATCTTGATCAATTAAAGGCAGAACTACTAGACCAAGTGAATACTGCGGGTGCAACTGAACTTGAGACTTTGCGTGTTTCAATTCTGGGAAAGTCTGGAACCGTTACCGCGATGGTCAAGGGAATTGGTAAGTTGCCGCCCGATATGCGACGCGAGACCGGCCAAAAACTTAATTTGATAAAGGACGAACTAGGCCAGGCCATTGAAAACCGAAAACAAATGCTCGAAGGTGAATTGTTGGATGCTCGCCTGAGCCAAGATAAAATTGATTTAACGCTGTCGGCGGTCCCCGTAGCCCAAGGGAAAATACATCCGATCAGCCAGACCATAGAAGAAATGGTAGCAATATTCTGCGAGATGGGTTTTACGGTTGCAGACGGCCCTCACATAGAGACTGATTTTAACAACTTCACAGCATTGAATATTCCACCTGAACATCCGGCACGTCAGGATCATGATACGTTTTATTTGTCTCCTGACGAAACCGGTGAAAGAAAAGTACTTCGAACGCACACATCGCCCGTCCAGATTAGGACTATGATGAATACGGAACCTCCAATTCGCATAGTTGTACCCGGGCGCACATTCAGAGCAGATCACGATGCCACCCATTCACCGATGTTTCATCAAATTGAGGGACTGCTTATTGATGAAAACACTCACATGGGACACTTAAAAGGCTGTTTGATAGAATTCTGCCGAGCGTTTTTCGATGTAGAAGATCTTCCTGTGCGGTTTAGGCCCTCCTATTTTCCATTTACCGAGCCATCGGCTGAGGTGGATATAGGGTGCTCTCGAGAGGATGGGGGCCTTACCATCGGGGGCGGCGCTAGCTGGCTCGAAATACTTGGATGCGGGATGGTTAATCCCCATGTACTTGAAAATTGCGGCATAGATTCGACTAAGTATCAGGGTTTTGCGTTCGGGATGGGAATTGAACGAGCGGCCATGCTTAAGTATGGCATTCCCGATCTGAGAACTTTTTATGAATCCGATATTCGATGGTTGAAACACTATGGTTTTGTGCCACTTGATATTCCCAACGTGGCGGTGGGTCTCGTTCGATGAAATTTACATTTGATTGGCTCAAAGATCACCTTGATACCAAACAACCGTTATCGAGTATTGTTGAGACACTCTCTATGATTGGTCTGGAAGTAGACGACGTTGAAGACCGAGGGGAACGTCTGGCGTCTTTCAAGGTCGGAAAGGTAATTTCCACAAAAAAACATCCCGGTGCGGACAGGTTGCAGCTTTGCATTGTTGACTGTGGTGACGGGGAACTTGTGCAGGTAGTTTGTGGCGCGCCAAATGTGCGATCTGGGTTAAAGGGGATTTTTGCTCCTTCAGGAACCTACATTCCCGGTATAGATCTCACCCTGAAAAAAAGTAAAATTAGAGGTGAAGACTCGAACGGGATGCTATTGTCGGAGCGGGAAATGGGCATCTCTGATGACCATGAAGGCATTGTTGAACTTAAGAACGATGCTGCAATAGGAACGCCAGCTCCGGTGGCAATGGGCCTTAGCGATCCTGTGATTGATGTCAGTTTAACACCCAACCGCCAAGATTGTTCGGGGGTCCGCGGTATTGCTAGAGATCTTGCGGCCGCTGGAATGGGTAACTTAAAACCAAGCAACGCCAAAAAGTTTGAGGGTGTTTTTGAGTCACCTATCAAGTGGCAGCGTGATTTTCCCGAAGGGACAGAACACGCCTGTCCGTTTGTCGTAGGGCGATATTTCCGGAATCTTAACAATGGCTCTAGTCCATTGTGGCTGCAAGAACGCTTGCAAGCTATTGGTCTGCGCCCGATTTCCGCATTGGTAGATATTACTAATTACATTACCTTCGATCGCGCCCGCCCTCTGCATGTCTTTGATGCCAAGCTATTGTCCGGTGACGTGACGATGCGTCTTGCACGTCCTAGTGAAAAGCTCGCCGCCCTGGATGGGGAGGAGTACGTTCTGGACCAAACCATGACCGTAATAGCCGACGATAATGGCGCCCAAGCGATAGGCGGAATCATGGGTGGTTCTGCTTCCGGAGTGAGCGAAACAACTACAGATGTGTTCCTTGAGGTAGCGCTATTTGATGCCGTTAGCACAGCGACGACTGGTCGCAAACTCGGAATCACGTCCGACGCCCGTTATCGCTTTGAACGTGGTGTAGATCCACAAAGCGCTGAGTGGGGAATTCACGCTGCAACAGAAATGATACATAAAATCTGTGGTGGAGAAAGCTCTTTCATCTCGACCGCGGGAAAAATGCCAATGTGGGAACGGTCTGTAAGTCTCAGAAAAGCCCGAATTTTCGAACTCGGGGGTGTTAAGGTTCCGCAAAAGAAGCAAGTTCAAATACTAACTGCCCTGGGCTTTAGCCCCGTGGTCCAGGGCGAAAGTTTAAGAACAACGGTACCCTCCTGGCGCCAAGATGTCGATGGCGAGGCCGATATTGTGGAGGAGGTCCTTCGTATCCACGGATACGAAGCAATCCCTGTAGTACCTCTAAATAGAGAACAAACAGTGGCTGGTTCGGCTTGGTCGACCCTCAAAAAAAGAGAGTTAGCAGCTCGGCGCGTACTCGCTGCCCGTGGCATGATAGAAGCGGTCACGTTTTCGTTCATGAAGAGGGAGACTGCCGATTTATTTGGGTTTTCGGCTGACGGCTTGGTGATTGATAATCCAATCTCCGCTGATCTAGATGTGATGCGGCCATCAATACTACCTAACCTTCTTGACGCGGCGCGCAAAAATGAAGATCGGGGAAACTCCGACGTTGCGCTCTTCGAACTTGGTCCAGAATATGCTAGCGATGAAGTTGAGGGACAGGCAGTCGTGGCGGCTGGGGTTCGTTCTAGTATCAATAGCATTAGACATTGGAGTGTTAAGCCGCGTGGTGCCGACGCATGGGATGCCAAGGCTGACGCCATAAATGCGCTTGAGGCAGCTGGTGCTCCCGTAGATAAATTGCAAATTACGATGGATGCTCCTTCATGGTTTCACCCCGGACGATCAGGCGTGTTTCGCCTTGGGTCTGCGGTTCTCGCAACATTCGGCGATCTTCATCCCGCGGTTTTAGTAAAGATGGATTTGCAAAATTCGTACGTTGGATTTTCAGTAAATATTGAACGTATTCCCATGCCAAAGAAAAAAAGCGTGACAGAACGTCCTTTACTTGATCTTTCTCCTTATCAGGCAGTCCATCGAGATTTTGCCTTTGTGGTTGACGCGGAAGTCAACGCTGGAGACATCGTTCGCGCAGCACGCGCCGCGGATAAGGAACTTGTTGGCGCGGTCACGGTCTTCGACGTTTATGAGGGCGAACATGTTGGAGACGGAAAAAAATCGATCGCTATTTCAGTTATGCTGCAACCGGTTGATACAACGCTTACCGATGAGCAGATCAGTATGGTATCGGAAAAAATCACGGGCGGTGTAAAAAAGCGCACGGGCGGAATACTTCGGGATTAAAATAGCTTCTTATGAAAGAGCTCGCGCATATTCGAAATTTCGCAATAATTGCCCATATAGACCATGGAAAATCGACCTTAGCGGATCGTTTAATTCAAGAATGCGGTGGTGTGGAGGTACGCGAGTTAAAAGAGCAAATGCTTGATACCATGGACATTGAACGCGAAAGGGGCATCACGATTAAAGCCCAGACCGTTCGCCTAATGTATGAGGCGCTTAATGGAGAAACCTATCAACTCAATTTGATGGATACGCCGGGCCATGTCGATTTTACTTATGAGGTCTCGAGGTCATTAGCCGCCTGCGAGGGGTCACTTTTAGTAGTTGATGCGAGTCAGGGAGTAGAAGCCCAGACGCTCGCCAACTCTTATCTGGCGGTGGAAGCTGATCATGAAATAATCCCTATACTCAATAAGATAGATTTGCCTGCAGCGGAGCCGGATCGAGTGCGCGGTGAAATTGAAGATGTGATTGGCTTGGATGGTGAGGGCGCAATCGCGGTTTCTGCTAAAACCGGACAAGGTGTGACCGATGTGCTTGAAGCGCTGGTGCAACGAATACCCGTGCCAACCGGCAATCAGGATGCTCCCTTAAAGGCCATGCTTGTTGATTCTTGGTATGATTCTTATCTTGGTGTGGTGGTTTTAGTGCGGGTACGTGATGGCGTTTTAAGGAAAGGTATGAAAATTCGTATGATGGGGACCGGGGCTACCCATCAAGTGGACGTCGTAGGAATTTTCACTCCAAAACGAAAGGATGTACAAGAATTAGGGCCTGGCGAAGTCGGTTTTATAACAGCTTCCATAAAAACAGTCGCTGATGCGCAAGTCGGGGATACAATTACCGGTGACAAAAATTTAGCGGAGGAAATGCTACCCGGCTTTAAACCTAGCGTGCCCGTCGTTTTTTGCGGACTTTTTACCGTGGATAATGCTGACTACGAAGATTTACGAGAAAGTCTCGCAAAACTTCGTCTTAATGATGGTAGCTTTCAATATGAGCCAGAAACGTCAGCAGCTCTGGGTTTTGGCTTTCGATGCGGCTTTCTTGGTTTGCTTCACCTAGAAATTGTCCAAGAACGTCTTCA
>CAZOHS010000130.1:0-6583 GCA_964579285.1 uncultured Rhodospirillaceae bacterium
GAGCGGTGGCGCATTGATTGTTGCAGTGCAATGATCGCCCATCGAGCATGTGCCATCGTCTCCCAATAGTGGATTTGTTGGTAATCTATAGATCTACCCGCGTGTTCCTCGTACGCATTATAAAAGGCTTGGCGGTCTGCTATACCGCCAGCTTGAAGCTCCGGTGCGGAAAATCTCCAACAACGTGCACAAAACCACGCTATATCTTCGTGCGGGTCGCCCCAACCAGAAAACTCCCAATCCAGAATTGCGGTCAGTTTTCCGGACTGAACCATATAGTTTCCTGTACGGAAATCGCGATGACAAAGCACTGTTTCATTCGATTTAGGCGCTTTAAGCTCAAGCCACCTCAAGGTCCATTCTATAACTGGATGAGGTTCTGGGAGCTCATCGAGATAGCGGCGATATTTTGTTATCGCATCCAACGCCGGAGAATTTTGTACGCTTTCCAGAAAATTTAGTTGGTTTCCAGGGTTTCCTATTGAGTGTATTTTTGCGAGTTCTTTACCAAGCTTTGCGGCGATATTGGGCTGGGCGCCGTTGCGGGTTATCCTATTACCAAGGGACTCCCCTTTGATTCGCTCCATCAGGTAGAAGGGCTCTCCAATAACCGATGAATCTCCGCAAAACCAATAAGGTTGAGGCACAGTTATTTTGGCCTTTTTGGCAATTTCGAGAAGCTTGAATTGATTTTGCAAAGGCTGACTTTCCGAGAGTTTCGAAGATGCCTCACAGCGCAGAACCATTTCGTGGGTTCCTTCAAGGTCACCGTCGCTTATCGTTACTCTTAACGCCCGATTTTTCTGTATAGCACCGCCTGTCAGAAGAAGACCTTCCTCGACGTCAACGCTTTCCGCGCCGGTAACATCGCGAATAAACCCAGCAAGCCCCATGTCAGTCCCAGCCCCAAAAGTCCAGTCCCTCATTCAATAAGTGACGTGACAGCACCATTTTATGGGTTTCTGATGAGCCATCTACTAGTCTTGCTTGGCGGGCGTAACGATACATCCATTCAAGCGGTGTATCCTTGGAATACCCTCGTGCTCCACGAAGTTGAATTGCGGTATCAATAGCTTTGTGCAGTGTCTCCGACACTATAACCTTCGCCATAGACACTTCCTTGCGAGCAAAATCTCCAGAATCTAGTTTGACAGCGGCCCGCATGGTCATAAGTCGGCCGATTTCGATTTGCATCGCAGCCTCACCCAACAACCATTGTACACCCTCGTGATCGGATAGTGTTTCACCGAAAACTTCACGGTTTTTAACATATTCAAAAGTTTCTTCGAGGGCTCGTTTAGCCATTCCGGTCCACCTCATACAGTGGGTAAGCCGGGCCGTCCCCAAACGAATTTGAGTCACTTTTAACCCGTCACCTTCCCCCATAAGAACATTCTCATGAGGTATTTCCAGTCCTTCAAAACGGATCTCACAATGTCCCCCGTGCTCTTCTGGACCCATAATCGGTATACGCCGTACTATGTCCCAACCTGACTGATCAGCGTCAAACATGAATGCCGTTAAACCCTTTCGTTTATCGTTTGATGTCCGAGCAATTAGGATAAAATGTTTTGCCTCACCTGCGCCGGTTATGAACCATTTGTGCCCATTTACGATCCACCGATCTTGTTTTTTCTCTGCCACAGTTAACATTGCCGAAGGATCGGAGCCGGATCCCGGTGCCGGTTCTGTCATTGCAAAAGACGAGCGAACATGGCCATCAACAATTGGTTGGAGCCATCGTTCTTTTTGGGTGTCGGTGGCAATCTTATTTAGTACGATCATATTTCCATCGTCCGGGGCAGCGGAGTTAAAACAAACTGGCCCAAAAATTGACCGATTCATTTCTTCATAACAGGGTGCAATACCAGCAATATTTAACCCTTGCCCACCAAGTGCTTTTGGCATTTGTAGTGCCCAAAGGCCTTCCGACTTTGTTTTCTCACGTAAACCGTCAAGAAGGTCTAACTTGATATTTTCGTGTTCGTCGTAGCTTGCACGGTCTGTTTCCAAGGGAAGAAGATGTTTGTCGACGAATGCCCGGATACGCATCCGGTAGTCCTCGATTTCTGGAGAGAGTGAAAAGTCCATTGCGCTGTCTACATTCCCTTTAGGCTAAGGCCGCCGTCAATAGTGATTATTTCCCCAGTAATGTATGCCCCTGCGGGGGATGTCAGTAAAATTATAGGACCCTCCAAATCGCCTAATTGACCGAATCTCCGTTGAGGAATTCGTTTTGTTATGAGCATGCCCTTCGGACTATTAAGGAACTCGCGGTTTAGGTCGGTTTCAATATAGCCGGGTGCGATGGCATTTACAGAAATTCCATAACGTGAAAGTTCTATTGCGGAGGTTCGGGTGAGTTGGTTTATTCCGGCTTTTGAGGCGGAATAGGCATGGACATGGTTTGTTGGTGTAAATCCGAGAATTGACGATATGTTCACGATCCGGCCTTGTATGTTTTCAGAAATCATCCGTCTTGAAACCGCTTGTGTCATGAGCCAGCAGCCCGTCAAATTAGTATCAATCACATGTTTCCAATCGGCTTCAGCAGTGTCCATTAAGGGTTGGTCTATAACAATTCCGGCGCTGTTCACGAGTATAGAAACGGGAGCAAATGCTTTCTCGGTGAGGCTGAGTGCGTCCTCGATGCTTTTGCTATCGGTTACATCTAGAGTGACGGCTAAAGTTTTTCCATCAATTTTTCTTGCCACTTCAGCACATTTGTCTCGGCGGCGTGCTGCCAACACTACCGTGGCTCCGGCTTTCGACAAAAATTGTGCAAAGGACGCACCGAGGCCTGAAGACGCTCCCGTGATGAGGGCAACCTGACCTTTAAGGCTAAGGTTATTTTTCATGATAAATTACCAATCCAGTTGGCGATCCCATGACCAATTTCGTCAGCCGAGTCTTCCTGAATAAAGTGAATGCCGGGGACAGTAATCTCATTTTGATTCGGCCAACTGCGGCAAAACTCCCTTTGCTTGCCAATAAGAATTGCTCCCGGGTCAGCATTTATAAATAATTTGGGAATTAAGGTCTCTGTTAACCAGTCACCGTATGTTTTTACAATTTGTGTTACGTCTTCCGGGTCACCCTCAATGGGTATCTGTCGTGGCCAACTTAATGTAGGGCGACGGTCTTCACCGGCTTCTAGGAATGGTCTGCGATACTCTGCCATTTCGTCATCCGAAAGCTGTCGAATCACTGAACCGGGAAGAATACGTTCTACAAAGATGTTGCGGTCCAAAACGAGTTCTTCACCTTTTGGAGATCTCATAGCCTCAAAAATAGGTCGCGACTTTTCGGGCCATTCTTCCCAAAGAATGGGTCTTACGATTGCTTCCATGTAAATGATGCCGGATATTGCTTCCCGATTCCTGTTTGCCCAATCGAACCCAAGCGCTGATCCCCAATCGTGCAATACTAAAGTGACCTCTTCCGTTAGGTCTAGGTGCATCAATAATCCGTCAAGGTATTTTCTGTGCTCCACAAACCGGTAACTGCTTTTGCATGGCTCATCGAGCTTTTCAGAATCGCCCATTCCCAGCAGGTCCGGCGCGATGCAACGCCCTAAATGTTCGATTCGCGGTATCACATTTCTCCATAAATATGATGAGGTCGGATTTCCGTGTAAAAAAACAATTGGCTTACCAGAACCACTTTCAACCCATGCCATCTTCCGGCCATATATCGTCGCAAAGTTTTTATTCGTCGGTGTCATCCTATTTCCCGGTGAAGGTTGGTTTACGTTTTTTTATAAATGCGTCTATACCTTCCTGAGCGTCGTCTGTCTTTGCAAGGTTGCTTATCATCCGGGTTTCTCTGTCCATTTGGGTCTCAAGTCCACTATTCCAAGTTTCTTGTAATAGTCTCTTGGTGGCCCCATAGGCCTTGGTGGGGCCTTTTGAAAAAATTTCGGCTTGTTTTATTGCCGTGGCCATTAGGGAGTCATCCGCCACAACCTTATCTACAATCCCGATTTCACGGGCTTCATTCGCGTCCAGAATTCGATTAGTCAGCATTAGTTCGCGCGTCCGTCGAAGACCAATTAACCGCGGTAAATACCAGGTTGAAGAACCATCTGGAGATAGTCCGGCAGCGGTATAAGCCAGCGTAAACCGTGTTCCTTGTCCGGCAATCGTGTAATCACAAGCTGCCGCTAAACTTAACCCTGCCCCAGCTGCCATGCCGTTTATTGCGCCTACAACAGGGGCATCCATATGGGCTATTCGCGCGATAGCCGAATGAAGTAGAGCCGTAATCTGTTTCAGTGCTATGCTAAGTTCGGCGCCTCGTTCGGAAAAATATTTCAGATCTCCTCCAGCCGAAAACATCTTTCCCTCACCTGTCAAAATGACGGAGCGAATGTCAGAACGTTCGTCGCAAGCGATAGTTGCATCAAAAAGCTCACGGGAAATTTCCAGATTAAATGCGTTTGCCGCGTCGGGACGGTTGAGTGTTAGATGGGCAATCCCATTAGAGACCTCGAAAGACAATGTTTTATATGTCAATTCAATTCCCTTCAAATAATTGTCACGCTGTGTCTGCGGCTATAGTTTTGGTTTAACCTTAAATCATCAGACAATCAAAGGGAGGCTCGGTAATGCAAGGCTTGATGATGGATAAACCACTCCTAATTTCGTCATTATTAGACCATGCGGCAAAGTATCATGGAGCCACGGAAATAGTGTCTCGACGCATCGATAGTTCAATACATCGTTATACCTATGCTGATGCGGAACGAAGAGCTAAACAATTGGCACACGCGCTGCAGAAGTTGGATGTTGGTGAAGGCGATCGTGTGGCAACATTGGCATGGAACGGATACCGACATTACGAACTCTATTTCGGTGTATCAGGCATAGGCGCGATCTGCCATATGGTTAACCCTCGTCTTTTCCCCAAACAGATTTCCTACATCATGAACCACGCTGAGGATTTGGTTGTATTTGCCGATGTAACGTTTATCGAGCTTTTAGAGAATATTGTCCCTGACCTTAAATCTATTAAGGCTGTTGTGATTATGACTGAAGAAGATCATATGCCAGATTTAGCTCTTCCCAATGTTTATTGTTATGAAACATTGCTAGCGGCGGAAGACGCTGATTACGAATGGCCAATATTCGATGAAAACGCAGCGTCCTCAATGTGCTACACTTCCGGTACAACCGGCAATCCAAAAGGCGTTTTATATTCTCATCGGTCAACGGTTTTACATGCGCTAATGGCGTTGACCCCCGATATGATAAATATCTCCGCCGAGGACAGCGTCATGCCTGTTGTGCCAATGTTCCACGTAAACGCTTGGGGACTTCCATATTCAACGACTATGGTTGGCGCAAAGTTGGTATTTCCAGGCATGCATATGGATGGCGAGAATTTACACAAATTAATAGAAACGGAACGAGTTACAATATCGGCTGGTGTGCCGACAGTTTGGTTAGGGCTACTTGAATATCTCGAACGCACAGATAACCGGGTCGACACAATGAAGCATTGCGTAATTGGTGGATCGGCGACGCCCCGGGCGATGAGTGTCGATTTAGAAGAAAAATACGGAGTCAAGGTGCTGCATGCTTGGGGTATGACAGAAATGTCGCCATTGGGAACGGTTAATTGTCCTAAAAACGGAATGGAGGATGAGACCTCTAAAGCGCGCTATGACCGACAGATTAAGCAGGGTCGGCCTTGTTACGGCGTCGACATGAAAATTGTAAATGATGCCGACGAAACGCTCACAGACGATGGGGAGGCATTTGGCGAATTGAAGGTGCGCGGATTTTGGGTCTGTAGCGAATACTTTCGTGGTGAGGGAGATAGTCACGATGCCGAGGGGTGGTTTGCAACGGGCGACGTCTCAACTATAGACTCTGAAGGTTATATGCATGTTACAGACAGATCGAAAGACGTTATTAAATCTGGCGGCGAGTGGATTAGCTCCATTGAGCTAGAAAATATAGCCGTTGGCCATTCCGAGGTTTTTGAGGCAGCGGTGATCGGAGTGCGTCATCCAAAATGGGATGAGCGGCCGCTTTTGGTGGTGGTGCGGACTGAGGGTAGCACTCTAACCTCTGACGCTTTATTAACATTTTATGAGGGTAAGGCTGCAAAATGGTGGATACCAGACGACGTCGTGTTTGTTGATGAGTTACCACACACGGCAACTGGGAAATTATTAAAAATGGAATTACGGGAGAGACTTCAAGGGTACCGACTGCCCACGGTATAACTATTTAATCAGAAAAATATCACCTTACGTGTTTAAAAAAATACCTAAAATATAATAAACCTTTCGGCCTTTGTTTTTATTCTAAAACAGTGATTGGCGGTCGGAAGATTAGAATTGCCGCGGGTCGGTATTGGCTTTGAGTGGTATATCGCCCCCCCACCCACTGCTTTTCGGGCGTCTTTTCTACACTTGTCACCATGAAATCGACACCCGCGGATTAAATTAGTTTATTTTTTGACTTTTTCGTACTAACGCGAGGCGGGGCATTTCCGACTTTAGGAAGGGGTGTTGAAGTCCCTATAGTGCCACAGTTGTACACCTAAATACTTAGTTATTTGCCGTTTCAACGTC
>CAZOHS010000130.1:6593-7133 GCA_964579285.1 uncultured Rhodospirillaceae bacterium
GCATTTCCGACTTTAGGAAGGGGTGTTGGGTGCCAATAGTGCCACAGTTATCGAGCTAAATACTTAGGTATTTGCCGTTTCTGCGTCGGCGAGGAATTCACCCAGTACGGCATTGAATAAAGCGGGTTCCTCAAGATTTAAGACATGGCCGGTATCCGGAATAACAAAGAGTCGTGAGTTTTTCACACACTTCTTCATAAACAAACCCGGAGCAAGACAGCGCTCGTCATCATCACCGTTCACGATCATTGTGGGAATACTAATCGCCCGAATTTGGTCTTCTATATCCCATAGCCCGGGGCGTGCAGCCTGAACACCACGTTGGGTGAGAGCCGCACCAATATCTGGATGCTCTTTCAGCCGTGCGATGAAATCTGCCCAACCTTGGGGGTCTTTTCTTTTGAAAGTTAATCGGCCCTTCACAGTGACATATTCTTCCGCGTAATCCTCTGCACCTTGGGTTTCAAAGTTGTGCGCGACCAATAGTGATAATTGGCGAAATTCCTCACGGGTAGTAGGTTCTGCGCCATATCCACAACC
>CAZOHS010000131.1:0-7087 GCA_964579285.1 uncultured Rhodospirillaceae bacterium
CCAGCCCTCCGCCGGGAGCGGTGATTATCACGCTGTATGCAACGGCGTGTTTAGCGGAGCCGCGTCCAGAATGTCAACGACAGGACGTGTAATTAATTGCGCGCGGAAGGGTCTTCGTCGAGGACGACATTAATAATAGCCGTACGTCCGCCTTTTACAGCAGCAATCCCCTCGCTTAGTGAATCGGCGAGTTTGTCCATCTTTTCGACACGGCTACCAAAAAAGCCAAATGGCGCTCCAAGTTCAGCATAGTCCAGGTCCGTAATTGTGTGGCCGACCGACGCATTTTTGGCTGCCGCAACACCGTCCGGATAATAAGCGTGATGTTCCCTACGCATGGCAGAATAACCTTCGTTATTAAAAACCACGATCATTATGGGCAGGTTCTCGTGCTTGGAGAGGGCGAGGCTTTGGGTAATGGGGTTATACATAAAGGACCCGTCACCAATAACGGAGACAACGGGATTGTCCGGTTTAGCGAGCTTCACTCCGAGTGTCAGGCCAAGGCCATTTCCCAAACCGCCGGTAGACACGTGGAAAAAACTCTGCGGCCCCGTGAAGCCGAGATGTTCAATGATCAGACGGCGGTGGGTAATCGTTTCGTCGACGTAGATGCAATCATCTGGGAGAACTTCTGTCATTTTTGCGCACAAGCCAATCGGCGAAATAGTCTCGTTTGCCAGGGCCTCTTTAGCGAGATTATCCTTTTTCGCGACAAAGGCTTTATGCGCTTTTTCCCAATGTTTCCGACGTGCGTTCACCGCGGTTTCATCAATTCCCTTGGCTCGAATAGTCTCTATCAAGGCTTCCAAGGTGGCGATCGCATCTCCCTCAAGAAATACGTCAGCCTGAAGATTTTGGTGAACCATGTGCGGCCTAAATGGAGCTTCATCGATGTTCACAACTTTGGCTTGCGCCGGCCGATTCCCGGGCGGGGTCCACGGCGTGCGCGCGCGAAGTGTCAGAACGACATCGGCCTCGTGTAAATAGTTTTGTGGGCCGATGCCTTGGTATAGAGAATGATCTTTAGGAAAATTCGTAAAATCAATCCAATTAGACTCGGAGACCGGCGCGCCAATTAACTCGGCGAGTTCGACGGTTGCGTTGTAACCCTCTACATCTCTGCCTATAGATTCCGCGACAATCGCGGGGTTTTCGCTCGTTGCCAACATGTCAGCCACGTGGGCAATATCAGCGGCTGAGGGGACTGGCTTGGGCGCGCGAGGGACGCGACGCGGATTTTGCGGTGGCGTCCAGTCTTCCAACATCGTCTCGATTGGGATCGACATGTATACGGGGCCCGCGGGCTGCCTCTGGGAGATTTCGCCGGCGCGAACCAACTGCTCATGCAACGTGTAAGAACTGCTGACAGGATGCGACCATTTGGTGATGCGATCCACCAAACTGTGCGGACCCCCGACGACAGACAATGCGCCTTGCCATTGCGGACCAGGGTCAAAGTCTTCCTTCTCGCCATACGTTAAAGCTTCGCCAGAGACCACCACCATCGGAATACCTTGACGGTTGGCCGCGTCAATACCGATTGAGCCTTGAAGCAAACCTACGCCCGTATGCAGCATCACCGCCTGCATGCGACCAGTCATAGCGGTATAGCCGGTGGCAAGGTTAACGGCGAGAGTTTCGTGGGCGCAACTCAGGTAGGTGGGTCCCTTTAACTGGCCGTCGTCCTGACGCGCAAATGCTTCCCAGACCGCACCCCATTCTGAACCAGGGGACGCCATAACATAGTCGATCTCCAGACGCCTGAATGCCTCTAGAATTGCTTCACCACCATCAAGATAGTTTTTCATTGCACGGCCTTCCCTAACGCCGTTTTCTTGAACGGCGAGACAGAGTGTAGCGCTTAAGCCCTCCCGCTGGGAAGACATCTCAGAAAATTGTTTAGCTGCCGGTTCAAATAACTCCAGCTGCTCGGATCAGCCGGAGTGCCGTCCAGAAGCCCGCCTCAACACATTCGTGATCGAGCCTTTATTAGGCGGCATCAGCAAGGTTAATACTCATAGCCGTTCCTACCGCCGGCCGTGCCTCTAGCGCTTCATACCAGCGTTTAACGTTGGGAAATTCTTCAAGCGCCACACCCTGCCACTCATACCGGGCGGTCCACGGGAAAATAGCCATATCCGCGATTGAATAGCTCTTGTGCATGTACTCGTTCTCTCCCAAATGACCATCTAGCACACCCCACAAACGCCGAGCCTCCGTAGTGTACCGGTTTATGCCATATTCAACCTGGGTTTTTGCGCGTCGGAAATGGTGTGCCTGGCCGAACATGGGCCCAATGCCGCCCATCTGAAACATAAGCCATTGGATCGTGATGTAACGGTCTCGGGCTTCTTCTGTGGGCGGGATAAATTTACCGTGTTTGTCCGCCAGATACATGAGCATCGCGCCAGACTCGAAAAGTGTGAGGGGCTCTCCACCGGGCCCCTCGCGGTCAATCATCGCGGGAATTTTTCCGTTAGGATTAATCGCGGTGAATTCAGGCGTAAATTGGTCATCCTTCAAAATATTGATAGCGTGTGTCTGGTAATCTACGCCGAGTTCCTCGAGCATTATAAAGAGCTTTCGCCCGTTGGACGTGTGCCAGTTATATAGGTCAATCATACTGTTCCTCTTAGTCTGTTTAGTGTTTGTTTCTGACCAGCTAATCATCAAAGGCCTTCGACCCGTCCGGCAAGGGTACTTCATAGACGTTTAGGATCATGGCAAGTAACGTATAATAACCTGACATGGCCACGAGATCCGTCAGCACCTCTTGGCCGAGTAATTCCTGTACCGCTTGATATTCAGCGTCATTTACCGCGTGTTTCTCATGAAGGGCCTTGCAAAAGGAATAGACGGCGCGATCTTTAGGGTCCTCCAGCTCCGGGGTGTCTCCAACGCGAATTGCCTCTATTGCAGCGGCTGGTATACCCGCATTCAAAGCAAGTTCATGGTGCGCGAACCATTCAAATTCAGCACCCCAAAAGCGCGCAGCGACGAGGACAGCCAGTTCCCTTAACCGGTCTGGCAGACGACATTCAAATCGCACGTATGAGCCGAGTTTTTGAACATGGTCCGCCATCTTCGGGCTATGCAGAAGCACTGGAAATGGGCCACGGACATGCCCACGCGGGCCGTCGGCAATCGCGTCGTAAGCAGCCTGTTGTTCGGCTGTCATGGTGTCCGGGGTTACAGGTAGGTGGCGTGACATAAAGAGCTCCTGTTGTTGCTAAAATTTCAATATTTCTGAAGTATATAGATTACCAAACGCGTCCTCCATGGTCCGCAATTTGCTGCCGGCTGGGTATGTCCATGCCGCGGCGCACCGCTGGTCTGTGCCGGACCGCTTCATACCATCGCAGTAAATTAGGGGTATGGCCCAATTCTAGATTAAGCCACCGGTGGAGGGCAATCCACGGAAAGGTTGCGATATCAGCAATCGTATAATCGCTCCCGCACAAATATTCTGACAGCTTCAAGCGACGATCGATGACCCCACTCAAACGTTTCACCTCACCAAGATAATGCGCTCTGCAATACGACAAGTCATTTTCTAAGGCATCGGGCTGGTGCTGATGAAGAAAGTGAAAGGCCTGACCAAACGACGGGCCAACCGCTCCCATTTGCCAATGCGTCCACTGGATCGTGGTCCAGTAACCGTGACGTTCCTTTGGTATAAAACATCCTGCTTTCTCCGCCAAATAAATGAGTATTGCCCCCGATTCAAATAGTGTTAGGGGGGCGCCTTCTGGACCATCACGGTCGACAATAGCGGGTATCCTCCCATTAGGATTTATCGCGCGAAAGGCCGGGTGATCCTGGTCCCGCGCTATAATATCGATAATGTGGAGTTCATAATCGAGTCCACATTCTTCCAGTAGGATAGACACCTTTCGCCCGTTAGCAGTCCGGTACGAATAGAAGTCGATCATGAACCAATGGTCTGCTGTTTTTATTCGGCCGCAGTACCCTGTTTAACTTGGGTTTTACCGTACATTATTTCCCACGATTTATCTGAGAAGCTATTATCCTTGCGACCCCTGTCCACGAGCGTTTCAAGGGCCTTTTTGACTTGCGGTCTTTCCCATATCTTGTCCCGCCAACGTATAAGATTTGGATAATTTCTGCCCTCGATACCCTGCTTATCTGGGTTCCGTAACCACGGCATTATTGCCATATCTGCAATCGTGTATTCGTCGGCGGCAATCCATTCCCGTCCCTCCAGGCGCTGTTCAATAACGCCATAGATCCGGTTTCCCTCGTTAGTATAGCGATCCATCCCGTACTGTAGTCGCTCCGTTGGCTCACGTAATGGCGCATACGCGTTAAAGTGATGACATTGCCCCAACATGGGTCCGACAGAACCCATCTGAAACATGAGCCACTGCATAACGTCGTAATACTTGCGCTCGTCTTTAGGCAAAAATTTATCAAATTTATTGGCCAAGTATATTAGGCAAGCAGCGGATTCAAAAACTGCTATTGGTTCCCCATCCGGCCCCTCTTGGTCCACGATAGCAGGCATTTTATTGTTAGGACTTATTCTGAGAAAGTCAGGTTTAAACTGATCACCCTCCTGTATATTGATAGGAATAATATTGTGCTCAATCTGGGCTTCCTGCAGCAAGATATGGACCTTGTGTCCGTTAGGCGTGGGCCAGGTATAGACATCGATCATTTTAAAGCATCCCCTTTTTCAAAACAGTGTTTTGTCAAAAACCAACTACTGAACAATTATCATAGCGCGAATGAATGAACGTATTAAATACGCACAACCAAATGGTTTAAAGCCTATCCTTGTAACTTCTTCCGCAGAATTTCGTTTACCGCTTGAGGGTTGGCCTTTCCCTGCGTCGCCTTCATCACCTGGCCTACAAACCACCCAAGAACCTTTTCGTTTCCCGCTCGATATTGTTCAATCTGTGCCGCTCCATTGGCGAGTGCGTCATCGACGGCTGCCTCGATGAGACTTACGTCAGAGACCTGCTTCAGTCCGCGTTTTTCTATAATCGTTTCAGGGCCCTCACCGGTCTCGAACATAATTTCAAAGACCTCCTTAGCAAGTCGGTTTGACACAGTTCCGTCTGAAATCAAACCGATTAACGCCCCGAGATGCGTAGCACTTACGGGCGAGCCCCCTAACTCTATGCCGCTTCGATTCAAAGCACCAAACAGCTCGCCCATCACCCAATTTGCGGCAATTTTTGGCTCCCCGTCTAACGCAACTGCCTCAAAATACTCAGCGGTGTCTCGCTCGGCGACTAGCACGGCCGCGTCCACGCCGCTAAGCCCGTAATCCTCTATAAACCGTTGTTTTTTTTCGTCAGGCAGCTCAGGGAGGGTGTTTTTGATCTCTTCGACCCAACTCGCTTCGAGTTCGAGCGGCAGTAAATCTGGGTCTGGAAAATAACGATAGTCATGCGCCTCTTCCTTTGAGCGCATGGAGCGCGTCTGGCTCTTATCGGCGTCAAATAATCTCGTTTCTTGTGTGACCTCTCCGCCGTCTTCCAAAAGCTCGACTTGGCGAGCCGCCTCGAAATCGATTGCTTCCCGCACAAAGCGGATGGAATTTACATTCTTTATCTCACATCGAGTGCCAAGTTCATGGCCCGGCTTACGGACGGAGACATTTACATCAGCCCGCATAGACCCTTCCTGCATGTTACCATCACACGTCCCAAGATAGCGAAGAATAGAGCGTATCTTTGTCAGATATGCGCCCGCTTCTTCTGAGGAGCGCAGGTCCGGTTCAGACACTATTTCCATTAAAGCTACGCCCGATCGGTTTAAATCGATGAGCGTTTTCTGTGGGTTACGGTCGTGTATAGATTTACCCGCATCCTGTTCAAGATGCAGTCTGGTGATCCCTATAACTCTGGATCCATGTTCTGTGTCGATCACGACCTTTCCCTCACCCACAATAGGGTCAAGATATTGCGAGATTTGATACCCTTGTGGGAGGTCTGGATAGAAATAATTCTTCCGGTCAAATATGGACTTCAAATTAATTTTAGCATTCAGCCCTAAACCCGTGCGTACAGCCTGTTCCACCGCCCGTCTATTTATCACGGGCAGCATTCCAGGCATCGCGGCGTCTAATAATGAAACCTGAGTATTTGGCTCGGCGCCAAATTCTGTGGAGGCCCCAGAAAACAGCTTAGCGTCAGAGGTCACCTGCGCGTGGACCTCCATTCCAATCACTACTTCCCAGTCACCTGTGACGCCCTTAATCAGACCCAAGTCTTTATCCTCTCATCAACCACGCAACAAAAAGGGTGAGAAACGTGTATGAACTCGTCCGAAAAATATAAAGCCGACCCATTCGTATCCAGTAGGCTCGGGTTTCTTTCTTTCGTTTTTCTTTTGATTTCTGTTCGTCCCGAATGATCTGGAATTTTTCCCAAGTAAGTCGAAAAATTTCGTACATTGGCCAAGCTTGAACCGCTGCGCACGCCGAGAAAGCTGCTACTATACCTAGGTTGGTTATTGTAAACAGTTTCCATCCAATCAAACCCAAGCTGATGTGTATTAGCAAGTACCAAATGGTCTGCATGTTCTATAACCACTGTCACAAATCACTTGGTAAACCGCCGAATGCCGCGGCGTCTTCCAGCACCTGAGCTGCGCGGAACATAGTCGCTTCGTCAAAAGCCCGGCCTATAAGGTGAAGACCCAATGGCAGGCCACTGTCAGACAAGCCCGCTGGCACTGATATTGCGGGCAGACCTGCAAGCGAGGCCGGGACCGTCAGTACGTCGTTCAAATACATGGCTATAGGATCTTCTGACTTTTCGCCCGCGGCGAAGGCCGGCCCGGGCGTCGTCGGTGTCAAAATTACGTCACATTTCTCATAAGCTTGTGAAAAGTCCCGCGCTATTAGCGCGCGCACCTTCTGCGCCTTAAGGTAATAGGCATCATAGTATCCTGAGGACAATGCGTAGGTTCCAATAAGGATCCGGCGAAGCACTTCCTGTCCAAAGCCGCCGCCCCTCGTCTTTTCATATAGTTCGGTCACGTCCTCGCCATCTTCACGCCGACCATACCGTACACCGTCATACCGAGCCAAATTGGAGGACGCCTCTGC
>CAZOHS010000132.1:0-1624 GCA_964579285.1 uncultured Rhodospirillaceae bacterium
GTGATGAAATTTATGGCCTAAAAGTCGACGATTTTGATACTGCGCAATTATTGACTAATGCAGCAAGACAGCGAGATGCACGCGGCCTGTCCGATGTTTTTATAGTTGATGCGGACTCCCATCACTATGAAACGGAAGCGGTCGCAGAATTATTGGAATTCATTGAAGACCCGGTGATGAAACAGCTTTCGAGGTCCGCCCTGGGGGTTGCCCGAAAGTCACGCGGTTTTCCGTACTCACGAGTTGGTTATCAAGACGTCGGTGGGCGAATAACGAGAGAACCACTCCGGCAATTGGAAAAGACTGTGCCCGATGCAGGTCACCGTGACGTACAGTTAGCGCATAAGCGGATGGATTCAATGGGGGTCGATGTCGCGGTATTACTTCCTACTCCAATGATGTTGATGGGAATGCATCCCCAAGTCGAGTTCGAAGCCCAAATTGCCAATGCCTACAATCGGTGGCTGAGTGAAAAGGTTTTAGCCGAATCTGACCGGCTTAAATCATTTGCTTATCTGCCGTTTAATGATCCCGAGGCTTCCTACCGGATGGTGCAAGAATTTAAGGATGTACCGGGTATTGTGGGTTTTCTTGTTACAGCAGTTAGACAAAACGCTGTTCACGATAATGTCTATGCTAAGACCTATGCCGCCATCCAAGAGTCGGGGAAGGTTTTGTCGTTTCATACGGGTTACGATTGGGACGATCCGACATTTGGTAGTCCGAGCCGTTTCGTAGCGGTGCAAGCTATAGGATATCCATTCTATAATGTTGTCCACTGCGTTAACTGGCTATGTAATGCAATGAACGAACGTTTTCCCGAGCTTGATGTTCTTTGGATGGAGGGTGGCTTGGCGTGGGTGACTTGGGTGATGCAGCGGATCGATTCCGAATACCGGATGCGATCCTCCGAGGTGCCCGGCCTCAGGAAACTGCCAAGTCACTATATGCGCGATATGTACTATACCTCACAACCGCTTGAGGCGGGAGATCCCTACCTTCTAGAGCAAACGATGAAAGCTGTTGATGCGGGTAGTCAGGTAATATACGCATCCAATTACCCTTTGCCGGATATGGATGTTCCCTCGGTGATATGGGATTTGGAGTTTTTGAGCGACCAGGAAAAGCGAAATATCCTGGGTGAGACCGCTCGGCGGTTGTTCGACTTATAAATTCAAGACTGTTTTTTTAAGGTTACCCTTTTACGGGGTTTAAAAAGAAACCAGCGCAAAGTCCGACAGATCTATGTTGTTCTCTTGGTTTTGCTCAATGCCGGCCCAGTTTGGGAGGTCTTTAAATTGGAAAATGACGAACGCGCTGGAGTAGACGGACTTCGAGAAAATACTAGAAGGGGTGTCTTGGTTCCCTTTCTGCTGAACTTACTTGGCGTTTTGATTGTAGCCATTACGATTGCTTTCGCTGCCGATATCGAAATCTTGCGACAATTAGAAATACCCAAAGAGCAAGCGTTACCGCTCGTTCTAGGGTGTGCTTTCTTGATAATTTTTATCAGAATGCCTGCCCGTAGGGGGCAGCTAAAAACCAGAGTTCCCTGGTACGACTATCTGATTGCAATTCTGGGATTTGCAACCTGTGTATATTTTACAGTTATTTATACAACGTT
>CAZOHS010000132.1:1724-7006 GCA_964579285.1 uncultured Rhodospirillaceae bacterium
GCTTTGCTCGGCCTCCCCATGAATATTGTTACGTATGTCGTTGTTTTATTTGTATTGATGGGCCAATTACTGCTTCGGACCGGTGCATCAGAGTGGTTTACGGATATCGCTACGGCCTTGTTTGGTCGCTCCCGGGGGGGGTCAGCAAAGATAGCAGTTGTGGCGTCGGGGTTATTTGGTTCAATTTCTGGAAGCGCTGTTTCCAACGTCGCGTCCACTGGCGTTATAACAATACCGCTTATGCGGAATGGAGGATATGCAGCACAATCGGCCGCAGCTTTCGAAGCGGTAGCATCGACCGGCGGGCAAATTATGCCACCGATTATGGGTGCGGCGGCCTTTTTGATGGCCGAGTTGTTGGAGGCTGATTATACGGATGTAATATTAGCCGCATTAATTCCAGCTTTTCTTTACTATTTTGCCGCATTTGTTCAGGCCGACCTCGAAGCTGCGCGCCTGAATATCGCCCCCATACCAAAAGAGAAAACGCCTGGCTTATTAAAGGTTTTGAAAGAGGGTTGGTTTTTCCTGATACCTTATGTGGTTCTGGTTGTCGCTCTTTTTCAATATAACGTGCCACCCGACGGTGCGGCCTTATACGCTTCAATTTCTCTCCCAATCGTTAGTTGGATATTTGGTTACAAGGGCAAACGTTTATCGTTTAAAGACCTGGTTAACTCTATTTCGGATACCGGAAAAAATGCGGTCGATATCATTATAATCGGGGCGATGGCGGGCCTTGCAATAGCAATAATAGAAACCACTGGCCTGGGTTATGCATTGACGATCGTATTGCTCAAGATAGGGGAGGACAGCTTATTTTTATTACTCGTACTGACAGCTATAATCTCAATTATTCTTGGCATGGGAATGCCGACAACAGCGATCTATCTACTTTTGGCTTTGATGATCGCTCCCCCAATTATTAAGCTTGGGGTTAACCCGTTCGCCGCTCACTTGTTTGTGCTGTATTTTGGTTTGATGTCGATGATTACGCCGCCTGTCGCTATTGCCGCGTTTACAGCGGCAAAATTAGCGGATACGTCGCCCATGGGGACGGCGCTTACCGCATGCAGGCTGGGTTGGGTGGCTTACGTCATACCTTTTGTGTTCGTCTTCGAGCCTGCTTTGATCATGCAAGGGTCTATAACAGAAATAACTTTAAGCTTCTGTGCGGCGTTAATTGGTGTATGGATCGTTTCGTGCGGCTTTTTGGGTTTTATATTTTCAAGCATAAATCTTGGGAACAGAATCCTATGCGTGGCGGCCGGACTCCTGCTTGTGTTTCCTACAACCGTGATGCCTTTCGGCATAATAGTTAAGGTTGTCGCTCTCGCAATAGTGATAATTATGGTGGGGCTAGAGGTACTAAAGAAAAAGCGGTCTAAAGGTATGGCTCTATAAAAAGGGCCAACAATTTTGTTGGCCCTCTCCATTAATCATTTAACGAGATAAATACGTTATCGTTTCCACATGCCTTTTTCTTTGTAGAGTTTTACGGCTCCGGGGTGAAATATACCGCCATTATCGTTGGCCATGTTTGATGTCTTGTAGTTTGCCCAAACTGGCCCGGCTTCTTTGAGCTTGCCCTCTGAACGTTGCATTGCACTCGTTACTTTGTAGATCAGATCACTAGGGGCATTTTTGTGGGTCCATAGAAGAAATGCCATTCCCATCATTTGCAGATCGTTATAAACAGTTGGATACTTTTTGTTTGGTTTCAAAGGGTAGTAAATCATCTTAGGTAAGTCTTTGAGAAGTTTTCCTGCTCCCGGTGTTCCAGTGTAAAGTGATAGGTGCCGAATTCCGCCCTTGATTGCGGCATTTAAGCTTTTATTGAGACCGGAGCCTGGATTCCCGATGCTTAAATCGGTTTTGCCCTGTTTAAACAAATTCCAGTTTTGCCGTAATGCTACCGTAGGCACCTTTACTACGTCGTCCCAAGTAAGGCCTGCATTTGTTAAATAACCTGTAAAAATATGTTGGAAAAGTGGGGCGGCCTTAAAGCCGTAGGGCACTCTTTTACCTTTGACGTCAGAGAGCTGTTTTATATTAGAGCCAGCAGGCACGATTGGCCCCGTTCGAAAGGTCATCAACTGGGTAACGACCCGCAAATTTTCATATTTGCGTTTTGATATACCACTTCCCCTGAGGGCCATATTGAACTGAACGGCATTTGAAATACCAAACTCAAGTTCTCCTGCATTTACGACTGGTATGTATTGCTGGGTGCCGCCCATCGGCTGGGGACGCATTTTTAAATCAGTTGTAAGCGTCACCACTTTGGCAACGTTAGCCACCACAGCCGCTAAAACGCCGCCCTTGGTCGATCCTATTCCGACCGTTTTAGCATTCACAGCCAAGGAAACTGCGGACGAGACCGCAAGCGCTGTTATACCCATCCAAATACGCATAGATTTTCTCCCTAATTTCTATAAACGAACATTCTTTACGTTAGGCGAAGCCCGCATCAATGAATTTGACCGAACTACTAATTGAAAGTGTAGCGTTTATTACTTCATGAATATATCTGTTAAGTTAAGCAAAGAGCATGCGGGAGATCAAATGTGACGACACTGAATATTGGAAGTGCAACCGTTGACGGCGTATTGGAGTGGGAGGGAACTTATAGGGACCCATTGGAAATGTATCCCACTGCAACCCAAGAATTGGTCGATGAGCATCGAGGCTGGTTAGAGCCCCACAGTATCGATCCCCAAACTGGCCGATTAATAATGGCGTTTCGGAGTTATTTAATTCGAACTGAGCGACTTAACATTCTCGTTGATACGTGCGTCGGGAACGACAAAGATCGGCCTGTGCGTCCCGCTTGGCACCAGCAAAACTGGCCCTGGATGGACAACCTTCATGCGCAAGGGGTGACGCCGGAAGATATTGATATAGTAATGTGTACACACCTCCACACCGATCACGTGGGCTGGAATACCCGTCTTCAGGATGGAAGATGGGTGCCGACGTTTCCTAACGCGAATTATGTTTTTCATAAGATCGAGTACAACTTTTGGGAAGAAGAACATCAGGCCCAGGAGTGGGCACGTGATGCTTTTCAAGACAGCGTTCTCCCGGTTGTTGAGGCTGGGAAGGCACTACTGGTCGCAGGCGATCACGAAATCGATAATGGAGTGTGGCTTGAACACACCCCCGGGCACACGCCGGGCGCTGTGTGCTTGCACGTGGAGAAAGGTGGAGATCACGGGGTTTTTTGCGGCGATCTTATGCACCACCCATTGCAGGTGCCCGAATCTCAGTGGTCCACAATATTTTGTGAGGACCCGGATTTGTCGCGCGAAACACGCATGGCTTTTGTTGAACGTTACGCTGAAACAGACACAATGGTTCTTCCGTGTCATTTTGCTGGTAATGGGGGTGGCCATATAGTGAGGGGTGGACCTCAGGGAAAACTTAAATTTAACTTTGCCCGTAAATAGCGGCGCCGCAAGGAGGAACGAGGAGTTGTCAGAAATAGGCTTTATTGGGCTGGGTAACATGGGTGCCGCACTGGCCCGTCGGCTAATGCGGGAACATACATTATACGTCTGGGATATAAATCCTTCGACAGTCCATAAATTATCGGCTGAAGGTGCGGTAGGCGTAAATGGACCAGGCGGCGTAGCCGCGTGTGGTGCGAACATTATCGTAACGTGTTTACCCACTTCTTCCGAAGTGGAAGACGTTTTATTTGGTGACGACGGGCTATCTAATTCCGGACAACCAGGTGCCGTAATAATCGACATGACCACGGGAGACCCTCTGGCCACAAAAGAGTTGGCTGCAAAGTTAGCCAGCGTTGGTATGAAACTTGTTGATGCTCCGGTATCAGGCGGGGTCGTAGGCGCTGAACAAGGAACGATCGCTATTATGGTGGGGGCTGCAAACGAGGACTTTGAAACCGTTAAGCCAACTCTCGAGGTAATTAGCCCAAATATTTTTCATGTCGGTGCGAGTGGGGCAGGGCACGCAATGAAGTTAATTAATAATATGATTTCGTCTTGTATCAGATTAGCAACCTTTGAGGGGCTTGCATTGGCAACAAAAGTTGGGATTGAGCCTTTAAAATTCGCCGATGTGCTTTCGAAGAGCTCTGCTCGAGGTTTTGTTGCTGATACGACACTGCCAAAATATGTTATTCCGGGTCGCAAAGACCAGAATTTTGGCCTCGCCCTTATGCATAAGGATTTAACTCTGGCCACCAAACTGGGCCAGGACATGCAAATTCCCTTGGCTACCGGTAATTACGCCCGTGAAGTTTTTAGGTCCGCGCTAAATCAGCTCGGTGACGACGTTGATATTACACAAATTATTCGTTTATTTGAGCACGCGGCGGGGGTGGATGTATGCGCGGCCCAAGAGAGTTTTCACGATTAGCCAATATTCGATAAACTGCTAGCCATTTATCGTTAATAGATCTTAGTGTTCTATCGATGGATCAGAGACCACGTTTAATATTACATTTAGATCGCCGGGAGGTCCTCCCCCGAAACCCTCTATACCAAATCCTTTAAGAGTAACTATGTCCCCGTCTGCCGATCCTGCCGGGATGTCGACGGCGACAGTTAAACCAGTCATCGTGGTCACGAGTTTGCAAATTCCGGTTTTCGCTTCCGAATGGATAATTTCGAGGGATTCGGCAATATCTTCGCCCTTCATCCAAAGGGAGGTCGCGGCCGCTCCTTTCACCCGTCCTAGCCGGGTTCCCGCGACATCCCCAAATAGATCGATTGTCCTTTCGCCAGTACTTTCGTCAATTTCAAAATCGAACCAAGAACCACCCTTTTGCCATGGCTGCAGGCCTTCCCCAGAACCAGCACGATCTAGTTGATTTCGGTCAAATTCAGCCCTTTTTTTTCTATCGGCGAGCAGATTGTACGCTGCTGTGATCTCTTTAAATTTATCCGCGGCTGCTTCATTTCCCAAATTAACGTCGGGGTGGAGTTCTTTTGCGAGCAACCGGTAAGCTTTTTTTATTTCATCGAGGTCCGCCGATCGCTCGAGGCCTAGTAAGTCGTAGGGGGACACTGATCCGGACATCTTCACAGTGTTGTCAACAGAACTATGGTGGTCAATACAAGAAATCTATTTAATTTTGTTTCGAGGAAATTTTGTCAGAATTAGCAAGTCCGTGTTGTGATTCGCGGTAAAGCATATAGAACTTGCATTGCGGTTTTACCCAAACCGTGGCGGTTCTACCCAAACCGCGCTGACAAAATCGTGCCCCGGCGTTCCGACCCACCCTTATGCCGGGGCGCGTATTTTTTTGCCCA
>CAZOHS010000133.1:0-6940 GCA_964579285.1 uncultured Rhodospirillaceae bacterium
GCTGTGGGACTGTTATGGTAGTCATCGTTTGGACGGTCGAAGGGACCGTATATGAACCCTTCCCGCAGGTCCGGCAGCGCTTTAACACCTTCGGAAGAACCGTTGTGCTCGGACGCGAACGGCGTATACCCCCGGTTTAGTGACATTGAATCATCAAGAAGGCGCTTTTTATCGGCAAGGGGGAGACGGAAAAATTCCCAAGAGCTCTTCCGCATATTTTCCATTACACGTTCAGGAACGCCGTGACCACTAACAGTGAAAAATCCAATATCTTCGACCGCCTGGGAAACATTATTAGCTATCCCCCGACGCGTTTCTGCATCGCCAGTCGCGAATGCACTGATATCAACAACGGGTACATGACTCATTGCGGTTGCCTCGACCAATAAAACTATACCAATACTATATAGTATGGGCAGCAACACAATTTATATAAACATTTACTCTTAAGGAAATTGGTAGGCCCGGAGGGACTCGAACCCCCGACAACTCCGTTATGAGCGGAGTGTTCTAACCAGCTGAACTACGGGCCTACGCGCGGCGCAAGCTGCCATCAGTTATCTATCTATGCAAGGAAGTTTATTCAATTAAACGAAGTTTTCATGATTATCCAAATTGAACCCAACTATTCGTACAGATCAGGGAACTTTTTCCGAATTGATGATTTTAGTGCTGGACTAGCCTCCGCAACACTCGGAAATTCATCTTTCCATCCGTACGGACGACAGGCGTCGACGATCGCTCGATTATTTTGCCATGGGGGTTCGCGTAATAATGGATCAAGCGGCGTCGACCAGGAACGTTTTATATATTGAACATCCTCCGGCGGATCGCATCGGGTCGACATAGCCCAAGTGACATCAAATAAATTTGACGGATCGATATCCTCGTCAACGACTATTACCCAGCGACCTGCATAGTTACCGGCGTGGCAATTGGCAGCCAGCATTCCCGCTTGTGAAGCATGTCCGGGGTAAAGCTGCCGTACGGAAATGACGTTGAATAAACGACCTGCTCCCGATTCGTGGCACCAAACGCCCTGGACCCCAGGGAGACCAGCCTTTTCCACCTCATCCCAAATCATAGCAGATTTGACGGTTGCTCGCGCAAAAGTGAAGTTTTCAGGAGGTCGTGACGGTACCGCAAGAGTAATAATGGGGTTATTTCGCCAATAAACCCGTTTGATACGGACAATAGGAAGCTGGGAGGCGTTCGAAGCGTAATAACCCATGAATTCACCGAACGGACCCTCCTCTCGCATCTCACCGGGTATCATCTCACCCTCGAGTACTAGCTCGGAGTATGCGGGTATCGGGAGTTGATGTAGCTCCGAAGGTATAATTTCAATTGCCCGTCCGCGCTGACCACCCGCGTAGGCGAACTCATCCAACTCGTAATCAACCTCTTGGTGAGAGACTAGAAAAAGATTTGGATCGTGCCCACAAGAAATCAACACCGGGCACGGTTTTCCATCTTTGAAATATTTTTCGCTTATAAGTTTTCCGTGTTTGCCCGGGGACATCCATATTGCGACTGTATTTTTATCGTGGACCATCACGCGATACGTGCCAACGTTCGTCCAGCCGGACTCTGGGTCGCGCATGATTACAAGGTCGTCAGTACCAATATAGCGGCCTCCGTCCTTTTCATGTACGAAAGGAACAGGAAACTTCCACAGATCAACATCTTCGTCGCGATCAATATTTTCAAGCACTGGACCATCTGCAACCTCAGTCGGCGGAATAAGCTCAAACTCTTCCTTCGCCCGTTTACGGTAGGAATGCACAAGATCCATTTCATTTTCCGGATCTGGAAGGCCAAGAACGAGCGCAAGACGCTTAAATGCGTTCGCTGCCCCAGACATAATTCGAAAACCCTCTGGGTATCCTTGGATTTGGTCAAAAAGTAGTGCCTTTGAACGCCCAGGTTTGTCGGCGGCCACGGTTTCAGATATTGCACCCACCTCTAAGTTCCAATCGGCGCCGTCAACGCGGGCAAGCTCTCCCATTTGGTCAAATCGGTCGATCAATTCTCTAAGGTCAAGATAGCCCTCATTTCGCGGCGCAGCGCCATCCTCATTCATCACAATTACTCCCGATCCCTGTACTGTTGCTCATGCTGCAATACCCCTTGGTATAGCCTTTGTATGATTTAAGGCTAGGCCCAGAGGCTATATTTTAATAACTAAGGGTTTGCAAAGGATATACTGCTTCATAAAAGGCGAAGTCATACTATGTCGCTCTACTCTGATAGCGCTATGAATTCGGCCCCTTTGCCGGCAAATACGAATGGTCGACCGAGCAATATAAGGTAGAATTTACATGCCCGAAACCATCGCAAATAACTGGCTATGACCTTTGTCTAATGATGGACGAAATGTGTTCTACCTCTTTATCGTGATCACGTATCTAGGAAGCTGCGGAGCATGCGCGACCGGCTCGGGTGTTTCAATTTCCTTAACGCTTTAGCCTCAATTTGGCGAATACGCTCTCGCGTTACTGAAAATTGCTGGCCAACTTCTTCCAATGTGTGGTCCGTATTCATGCCTATTCCAAACCGCATCCGTAAAACCCGTTCTTCTCTAGGAGTGAGGCTTGCAAGCACACGCGTGGTCGTTTCCCTCAAATTTCCTTGTATAGCGGCCTCTAAGGGCTGTACTGCATTCTTGTCTTCAATAAAATCGCCGAGGTAACTGTCATCCTCATCACCGATAGGAGTTTCAAGACTGATCGGTTCCTTTGCAATTTTGAGCACCTTCCGGACCTTTTCAAGTGGCATTCCAAGGCGTACCGCAAGCTCCTCCGGTGTTGGCTCTCGACCTATTTCATGAAGGATCTGACGCGATGTGCGTACGAGTTTGTTTATGGTCTCAATCATGTGTACCGGTATCCGGATTGTACGAGCCTGATCTGCAATCGATCGTGTTATGGCTTGTCGTATCCACCAAGTTGCATAGGTAGAAAATTTATATCCACGACGATATTCAAATTTATCTACAGCCTTCATCAACCCAATGTTACCTTCCTGGATTAGATCAAGAAACTGAAGCCCGCGGTTAGTATATTTTTTTGCAATAGAAATTACGAGCCGCAGATTTGCTTCAACCATCTCTTTCTTTGCTCGGCTGGCTTCGCGCTCGCCACGTTGGACTTCATTGACCAATCGACGAAATTCCTCGACTGGCATTTCCGTCTCTTGGGATAACGCCCTTACCTGGCCACGTATAGACTTGATATCATCACGATAACGCTGAACAAAAGGCTTCCAGCCTTTTCCAGAGAGGCGAGAAACTCGGTTCAACCATCTAGGATCGGTTTCCGCGCCCAAATATTCTTCCAAAAATTCGGAGCGCGCGACCTTCGACTTGGTAGCCATCCGCAATAGTCTGCCCTCAAGTCCAAGTAGTGTTTTATTGTAGGTATATAATTCCTGAACTAACTGCTCTATTCGAAATGCATTCATTCGCACACTCTTAACAAAGGTGACAAGTTCTCGGGTCAACTTTGTGAGATTTTTCTCGGAGATGCCACCAAAGGAGCCTGTACCTAATAACGCTCCTGTCCTTTTTGCCCTGAGTTTATTAACCTTGGGCCATGTTAAATTGATCTTATCAAGATTGCGTAGCACCTTAGGGGTTAGTACTTCTTCCATCGCTGACAATGAAACACTAACCGCATCTTCTTCTTCATCTTCATCGGGTTCACCCTCAGCTTCACCGGTAGGTGAACCGACCTGCGGTGGCGGCACGACGATATTTTCATTCGCCGCAGCGTTCAATTTAGCCGCGTCGCCACCATAGGCGGCATCAAGGTCAATAACGTCGCGAAGTAACATCTCATCATTTTTTAATGCCTCGCGCCACGATAAGATTGCACGAAACGTAAGCGGGGATTCACAAATAGCTGAAATCATTTTCTCACGCCCAGCCTCTATCCGCTTGGCAATCGCTATTTCACCTTCACGCGATAGTAATTCAACCGAGCCCATTTCACGTAAGTACATGCGGACTGGGTCGTCAGTACGCCCAAGTTCCTGACCCTCATCGTTCGATGCTTTAACCGAATTCGCTTGGTCAGCCGTTCCAGTCTGCTCCACATCGTCTGAATCGTCGTTTTCCACTACATTTATTCCGAGTTCAGACAACTGGGTCATGGTATCTTCGATCTGTTCAGAAGATACGTTATCTGGAGGCAACGCTTGATTAATATCTTCGTACGTTACGTAACCACGTGCCTTACCACTTTCGATGAGCTTTTTTATCAACGCCCCAACGGAGTCTATCACCGGAGAGTCATTAGTCGTTTCTTCTGGCGCTTTATTATCTTGTTTACTTTGGAGCTGTTTTGTTTTTACGGGTCTCGATCTGTTTACTTTCATATTCGCCGTGGCAGTCGTTTGGCTTTTCCCATTCGATTTATTAGATGTTTTAGCCCCGGCTTGGCTCCGCTTTGTTGTCCCAGCCTTTTTACCCGCAGAATCGACCACAGGCTTCCCAACAGCCTTGCTTCCACGTAGTTTTTTTCCAACTTTTCCGCTTGTGGACGCACCATTCGTGATACTTGTTCGCTTTTTTTTGACGGGTGATTTTTTGCCCGTAGAAGACTGTCGTTTTAAATTAGGCTCGCTTTTTATCTTCGTCGCCATAAGATCTCGGTTCCCCTAGATTCCACTCGTGCGGATGGATTCTCCTCAGCACGAACTATTTAAATTCTTCACTTCCGTTACCACAGCTGGATCAATCAGCTTGTGTGGTAGTCTCCCCGGCTCCATTATGGAGGCCGCACTCTATAGGAACGTCTGATTTAAGCTTTCCAAATCGTTCCCAATTCTCTTCTGTTGGTGCTTTTATAAATTCTTGTCGAGCATCCTCAAGGTCTGCACGCCTTGCCGGCTCAAGTTGGCGGGATAACACCTCCAAAAACCCAGCACGAACATTTTCTTCGGACGCATCTACTCTAGCAAAGCCCGCATGAACATAAACTTCTGGATCAAGCACAGATTGCAAAATTTCCCTGTTCCCCGCATCTATTAAATGGTTCTTTAATCTTTCGGCGTCAAGCTCCACCACCTCGGCGTGAAGCTTTAGGATCTCCTGCCTTAGGTTGTCAAGCATCTCATCCAAAACGTTTACACTAGCTATATCTTCCGCGAAGCCGTTTAATAACCCCGGATGGTTAATAATTACAGCTAAAAGAACCTGCTCAAGGCGTTTTTTTAGTATCCTAGGACTACGGCGACCGCGAGAAAAGTTAGCCATGGAAGTTGTGCGAGAACGCTCACCACGATTATATCCTCTAAATTCAAAAGGTTTTTTGTAACGGTTTCCTGATCTTTGGATGCTACTTATACTATCTTTCATTTCCCTTAATTTGTTTCGGAAAAATTCTTTGTACTGGTATTGAACTTTCCGGTCAGCGACAGACAGAGCGCGATCTTCTAAACGTTTTTCAAGCCCAGCGATTCTCTCTGGTGTATTAAAATCACGATCCCTTGTCTCCATCGACCAAATTATATCAGACAACGGCATAGCCTTTTCAATTAGAACTTCGACCGCTTTGGGCCCCTCCTTCTTAACTAAACTGTCAGGGTCCTCATCATACGGTAGTCTAACAAACCGAAGTGATTTTTCTGGCTTTAACAATGGCAGCGCCCTCTCAGCAGCACGAATCGTTGCGCTCATGCCAGCTTTGTCGCCGTCAAAGCAGAGAATCGGCTCATCACATACCCGCCAAAGTTCTAATAGATGGTGATCAGTTACCGCTGTACCTAGGGGCGCCACTGTCTCCGTAAAACCTGCCTGGTAAAGTGAAATTACGTCCATATAACCTTCGGTGACAATAGATCTTTCCAGATCACGGGCCGACTTGCGCGCCCGGTGCAAACTATAAAGGGTGGATCGCTTGTCAAATAACGGAGTATCCGGCGAATTCAGATATTTCGGCTCGCCATTACCTAATGTGCGTCCACCAAATGCAATAACCCGACTACGACTGTCACAAATAGGAAAAATTACTCGATCACGAAAAAAATCATATGTATTTCTACCATCTTCGGACTGCCGGACCAGCCCTGCTTCTAGTAGCAAATTTTCAGTGACGTCACTAGAACGCAGGCTCGTTTTCAACGTATTACCCGGGCGCGCAAAACCAAGTCTAAATTCCCTAATGGTTACATCTGTAAGACCCCGTTCCCGCAGGTAGTGGAGCGCTGCATTACCCTCTGTTGCCCAGAGGAATTTTTCAAACACCCGGGCCGCGGCATCCACCACGTCAATCAGACCCGCCCGCTTTTTATGTCGTTCACGATCTTCAGGCGTTGATATTGGCACGTCAAGACCCGCCTCTTTAGCCAAGGCCTCAACCGCCTCGGGAAACGTCAAACCATCCACCTTCATGACGTACCCGATGACATCTCCGTGAGCCCCACAACCAAAACAATGGTAGAAATTCTTTTCGTCTGAGACTGTGAAAGAAGGGCTCTTCTCATTATGAAACGGACATAAACCGATCTGCTCGCGCCCACGACGTACCAGTTTGACTGAACGGCCAACCCTTTCGGATAAAGTTACCCGTGTACGGATTTCTTCGAGGAATTTAGGCGAGATGGCCATAGATAGGCATAGCCCTTCCATTTAATGTTTAACTCAACGCGTCGCACCCCGATGCTGCGCGTTCACACATCGCAACTATTTTACACTGTCCACGTTACCCGGTCAGCCTTGCTTTCAGCGCTGCCCCCGCTTTACCAAAATCCATTTGGCCTGCATAACGCTCGCGGAGTTTACCCATTGCCTTCCCCATATCCTTAATAGAGGCCGCCCGGGTCTCCTCAATTATAAGTTTTATAGCGTTTTCTATTTCCGCCTCGTCAAGCTGACGTGGCATAAACCGTTGTATTATTTTTATTTCTTGCTCCTCTTGCACCGCAAGTTCCTCGCGGT
>CAZOHS010000134.1:0-6829 GCA_964579285.1 uncultured Rhodospirillaceae bacterium
CCAACTAGTGACATTCGAATTGAAGGTATTTCGATATTTTGTTCCTCTAAGTAGCTAAGAAACTGTTTATAAAAAGTTGGAACGCCCACGAATACAGTGGCTTGATGCTTGTTTATGAGCTCCGCATATTTTTCAACAGATTTATCGGGACTTAGGATCGCGGCGGCTCCAAAGGGCAGGGTGTAGTAAATAAAAAATGCCGCACCCATCGTGAAAGGTAGGGAAGGGGGGCCGACCAAAATATCTTCCGTGGTAGTAGCTATACAATGGCGACTATAGGTATCGGAGGCTGCCAATAAGTCACGATGGCTGTGGGCCGTGCCCTTGGGTCGTCCCGTAGTCCCTGAAGTATAGGCTATCAGCGCTAAGTCATCGGCATCGGTATTCGCAAATGGTATTTCTGTTTTAACCTCGTCACGATAATCACTCACAGTTGTAAATTTGCCCGTGGGGTCCGAGGGCAGCGCGATCACAGTGTCTAACGATGGGCAGTGAGAGGTGACGTCAAGAAACTCATTGGTAAATGCGGCCCCAACCAGTGCGAGCACAGCTCCCGTATCATTCACACGATAGATTATGTCCTCGGCGCGAAGTTGTGCAAATGTCGGTACAGCAACGGCGCCGATCGCCTGTATGGAAAGAAACGCGATTACCGCGTCGGGCGAATCTATACAGCGAATTAATACGCGGTCCCCATGGTGTACACCTGCATCCAACAATGACGTAGCCAACTTGTTGATTTGATCAAAAAGCTCTCCGTACGTAACGTTGCCGTCATCTGCATAAATGACCACCTTTTCTAGCCAGTTGTTTTCGTTCGCCCTCCGTTGGATAATTTCGACTACGTTCAAGACGTCTGAATAATTAAGCTCATCTAGCGGGAATATAAGATTCGGCTTGGTTTCTAGATCCTCGACAAGATCGGTTTTTCTCATGCTTTATGGCAAGCCCCTTTTCAGCGGAAAGCCACTCCCTTTTTTGATTTGTTTATTGGTGGTCCGGCCCAATTTAAAAGAAAACGTTGTATACGATAAACAACAGTATTGGCGCACGCTTTTTATGCACAAATCTTTTTAGTTTCCTGGCATTGTCAACAGGTCGTGGGCAGGGTTAAATCGAGCGTGGCGTATTCGAAAGTAGGTGAGAACCTGACAGTGACGCTAAAAAGACTGTCAGTATTTTATTATTTTAAAAGTTAAAAAAGTTTTTAGGAGGAGAGTATGAGCCAGAAGAAGAGTTTTATTCGTGTTGCAGCGTTTTCGGCGTTGCTTGCTATGGGGGGTATATTTGTGTCCAGCGGATCTGCCCCGGTGTCGGCTGAAACGTATAATTTTAAAATGACTTCTTATGTGCCACTAAAGTCTGGGACATGGAACAATTATATGCAGCGTTTTATTGACTCGGTGCACTTGTTCACAAGCAATAAAGCAAAAATAAAAGGTTATGGCGTTGGTGTACTCGCCGGTCCATTTGATGCGTGGAAAGCTGTTAAAAAAGGGACCGCGGATATTTGTTATTGCTATCCGGGTTTTGCCCTGAACGCTGATCCCGCAAATGGTATACTCGGCGGCATGGTCGGTGGAATGCCCATGGAAGAATTCATGCACTGGTATGTCTCTGGCGGCGGGCTAAAAATTCTTCAAGACTTTAGACATTCCCAAGGTTTGCACCCTGTGCTGACTGGAATGGGTTCAACAGAATTCTTCATGCATTCGCACAAAAAGGTTCAGAAAATTTCCGACCTCAAAGGTATGAAGATCCGGACCGCTGGTGCGTGGGCTGACATTCTGCAAATGGTAGGTGCGTCGGCGACGGTTATCCCACCTGCAGACATATACACAGCCCTAGAGCGCCGTGTCATAGATGCAACTGAATTCATAACGCCAGCCACTAATATTAAGCTTGGTTTTCATAAGATTGCTAAGTTTATTATTATGCCGGGCATTCACAATCCTAGCCATATGAATGAAGCTGTGTTCCGCTTGGCCGATTGGCAGAAGTTGCCGAAGCAGATTCAAAAACAAATAGATGCGGCAGGATTGTACTCTGCGTTCAGAACTGCCATGCATATGGGCGTTGCTGATGTCGCCGCTGTGAAAAAATTGAAAGCTGGAAAAAACACGTGGGTTACTCTTGACCCGGCGGCAGTTTCAAAGATCGAAGAGTTAGGTCGCGTTTGGTCAGAACAGGCTGCTAAAAAACAGACCGCTAAAGGAAATCCCTGGATGGCTAAAGTGTCAAAATCGTATTGGGGCTTCTATGACGAGTGGAAGAAATACGGCGTATACAGACATAATTAAAAGAATTTTGGCGGCGTCTGATTACTTTATTGGGCGTCGCCAAAAGCGAAACTTATAGAGGAGGAGACTATGAGAAATCTAAAAGGGTTTGCCCGGGTAGCGGCGTTTTCCGCGCTCATTGCGATTGGGACGGTTTTTGTATCTGGTACCTCTGCACCAGTATTGGCTCAAAAATATCAATTTAAGCTTACATCGTATGTACCTTTAAAGTCTGGAACATGGAACAATTATATGCAGCGTTTTATCGACGCGGTGCATTTGTTTACGAATGGTCAGGTAAAAATAAAGGGCTACGGTGTCGGTGTTCTTGCGGGTCCCTTTGACGCTTGGAAGGCCGTTCAGAAAGGCACCGCAGACATTTGTTTCTGCTATCCAGGATTTGCATTAAATACCGATCCGGCTAACGGTATTTTAGGGGGCATGGTCGGCGGTATGCCGATGGAAGAGTTTATGCATTGGTATATGGCTGGTGATGGAACCAAGCTGCTTCGAGATTTCCGGCACAGCACCCAACAATTACATCCGGTGATCACTGGTATGGGATCGACTGAGTTTTTTCTCCACTCCCATAAGAGGGTTGAAAAACTTGCGGATCTAAAAGGGATGAAGATTAGAACAGCGGGTGCGTGGGCCGATATCCTCAAAGAGGTTGGTGCTTCAGCGACTGTAATTCCGCCGGCGGATATATATACGGCTCTTGAGCGCCGGGTTATTGATGCCACGGAATTTGTAACACCCTCCACTAACATAAAGCTCGGCTTTCACAAGGTAGCCAAATACATAATAATGCCAGGAATACATTCGCCTTCGCATATGAACGAGGCGGTTTTTCGGCAGAGTGATTGGAAAAAGTTGCCCAAGAAGATCCAGGAGCAGATTGAGGCTGCAGGTGTCTATTCAGCACTTCAGACAGCAGTCAAAGTCGGCGTCGCGGATCTTGCAGCCATGAAAAAACTTATGGCTGGGCGCAACACGTGGGTTACACTTGATAAAGCTTCCCAATTGAAAATAGAACAACTGGGACGGGCTTGGGCAGAGGCCGCAGCTAAGAAACAGACTGCAAAGGGAAATCCTTGGATGGCCCGTGTCTCAGGTTCTTACTGGGCGTTTTATGACAAGTGGAAGAAGTACGGCGTATACAGACATAATTAAAAAAACTACTTCACCTGTTTGTGGCACCGGGAATATTTTTCCCGGTGCCACTCTTTGATTGATCATTGAATGACAAGAATTTTGGCACTTGTAGATAGGATTTCTACGGCACTCGCGGTGGTTGCAATGTTTCTGCTTGCGGTTCTGATTATTGACATGATGTACGAGGTCGTTTCCCGCCGGGTATTTTCAGCTCCGACATTATGGGCCTACGACATCGCTTATATGGCGAATGGCGTAGGGTTTCTGGTGGCCGCAGGCTATACCCTCCGTAATCGTGGCCATATCCGTATTGATTTTCTGTCTTCACGGCTTCCAATTCGTTCGCAAGATTGGATCAATATCGTCGTCTATCTTGTCCTCGTTTTCCCCGCCCTGACCTTTATGCTCATCGGCACCTATACCGGATGGTTTGAGGCTTATGTCACGGACCAACTCGATCCCGTTAGTCCCTGGAAGCCTTTACTTTGGCCTTTATTCGCGGGGATGTGTATTGGGGTTGCGTCGTTTTTTCTTCAGACAATTGCAGAGTGTATTCGGCATTTTCGGAGTATTTTTGGGATAGACGTGTCGCCACTTCAGGTTCCGGAACAAGAAGAAATGGATGGGCCCCGTGGCTGATATTTCCCTCGCGGTCTTTATGTTTCCAATGTTGTTTATCCTGGTTTTTGCTGGGATTCCTGTTGCGTTGAGCCTCATTACCACGGCGTTTTTCTTTGGGTTGTTTGAATTTGGGATGAACCTTCCTACACAATTCCATAGCCGTATGTATGACGTGTCATCTAATTTCATCCTCGCGGCGATTCCCCTCTTTGTGTTTATGGGGGCAATGCTAGAGCGTGCGGGGATCGCGGCAAAACTATTTGAGGCGATTAAGATTTGGTTTGGCGGTTTTCGCGGTGGACTTGGTATCACCACCATAATCATGTGCGGTATTTTTGCGGCATCTTCGGGTGTAGTTGGTGCGGTCGAAATTGTGGTAGGCCTGATGGCTATTCCGGCAATGATGAAGGCCAAATACAGTAAAGATCTTGCGGCTGGTACTGTATGTGCTGGCGGTTCGCTAGGGACCACGATCCCGCCATCGGTTGTGATCATCGTGTATGCGTCGATCACAGAGATGTCTGTGGGAGATTTATTCGCCGGTATCGTCATCCCCGCGGGAATTATTGTCGCCTTGTTTCTAATTTACATTGTCGGACGATGTATATTGCAGCCTTCCGCTGGACCCGGTCTTGATCCCGCTGAGTTACAATACTCGCTCGGCGAAAAACTCTGGCTGGCTTTAACAGCGCTGTTTCCTGCAGCCCTGCTTGTACTATGTGTTTTAGGTAGCATATTCGCCGGAATAGCGGCACCCACAGAAGCGGCGGCAGTCGGCGCGGTGGGAGCAGTTGTCCTCAGTATTGCGTACAGACAGTTTAATTGGAAAGTCCTTGTGGAGGCGCTGACACAAACTGTGAAAATCACTTCCATGGTGATGCTAATTGTAATTGGAGGTATTTTCTTCGCTAGTGTTTTCATCGTGCATGGTGGGGACGACCTAGTCTCACGAGTTGTTGAAGGCAATAACCTGGGTCCCATTCAGATTATTATCGTGTTCTTGATCGTGGTGTTTATCTTAGGATTTGTGCTTGACTGGATATCGGTACTAATCATCGTCCTTCCTATATCAGATCCTATTATTAGGGCCGCTGAAATTGACCCACTTTGGTTTGGAGTGATGGTTTGTATTATTTTGCAGACTTCCTATTTAACGCCACCGATGGCGCCCTCAATTTTCTATCTTCGCTCAATTGCGCCTAGAGACATTACATACATTGATATGTACAAAGGTGTAGCCCCGTTTGTTGTTGCGCAAATGATTACGCTTGCACTCGTTGCGATGTACCCCTCTATGGCAACCTGGTTACCCAGTATATTGTTTGGCTTCTAATGACGGTCCTCGTTACTGGGGCCGGGTTAATTGCGTGTCATTCTGCCAAGGCGCTATTGAAACGTGGCGAGCGGGTTGTTTTCTACGACCTCTCAAGTTCGGAAGAGTACATTCAATTTGTATTGGAGGGTGCCGCGTACGAATTTGAACAGGGCGATATATTAGATTTGCCTAATCTAATTGATGTTGCAAAGAAGCATGACGTTAACGGTTTGGTTCACACGGCGGCTTTTTTGCCGGAGAGGGCAGCAAAACAGCCCGCACTTGCTGCGCAGGTTAACGTAATTGGAGCGGTAAATCTGTTTGAGTTACACCGTATTGCGTCACTGAGACGAACGGTGTTCATAAGCACGATTGGAATTTTTGATCAACATCAGGAGGATGGCCACGCGTGGGAAGAAGACCATCTCCTTGGTCCGGATACCATATACGGTTGCACTAAGCTCTCTGCGGAATTGATAGGTCTTCATTATGCAAAGGCCTATGGAGTAGATCTGGTGTCTCTCCGTTTTTCACCCGTGTTTGGGATTGGGAATTATTATACGTCGCCCGCCGGAACGTTCATTAGGGACGTATTGGAACCTGCGGTTCTAACCGGTGCGTCTGAAATTCGCCGGGAGTTTTCCAATACGAACCAATACCTTTACGCGTTGGATGCCGGCGAGGCGGTTGCGTTAGCGTTTGAATTAAATGAAAACCCCGAAACCAGGGTGTTTAATATTAGTGAAGGGTGCTTGAGAACCGCGAACGAGGTTATCGAGCTGGCAGAAAAGGCTATCCCTAATGCAAAAATCAGCATTCAGAATGCGGCGTGGGAAGCCTCGAAAGACCGCCATTTTGTCACAGAACCGTTCAGTCTGCGCAGTGCTAACCGTGTACTGGGCTTCAAGCCATCTTGGCCAATGGATAAGGCATTTAAAGACTACGCAGAGCAGGTGAGGCGCAGAGCGGATGAGACACTCTAGTCTCTATATTTGATGCAGATTTCTGCCCAACGTTTCCCGTTTTCTTCGCATTTCCCCCGTATTTCTTTTGGAAGAAAATTATAGGGAGGCCTGACAGGACCGGGGTTACAGTACCCCGCCGCGCTAATGCGGGCCTTTTCGAATTGTATGTTGTAGGAAGCAAAAACCGTCGGGTCGGCGATGATTTCATCGATCACTTCGTTTGCCCAGGCTATGTCCATAGAAATCGCTTTAGCAGCCTCTTTATCGTTTTGTTCGATTGCTTTCATCAAGGCAATTGATGGCTGCGGACCCATGGATGCGGCAGTGGCCCAACACGCGGTAGTGGTTTCTTCAGCGAGACTAAAAAATTCAAAGGCGGAGCTGTCGATCGGGACAAAGTTTATCCTGCCCCCGGTGGCATCCCACGCGGCCGCAAGGACTTTGGAATTTGAGAACTTGGCGGATGTGCTCGTGGGGGCAGCTCTCGCCACCAT
>CAZOHS010000135.1:0-6827 GCA_964579285.1 uncultured Rhodospirillaceae bacterium
AATTCAAAGCGGAATAACAAGCAAAGTATCCACTCGCCGTGAGTCAAGGACTACGATCCGTTCCTGAAAACGCAGAACATCATCATCTTTGATAATCCGGTCAAAGTAGCGACCACAAGCGAACACAGACATATCACCCTCTTCCATCGTGCGTATTACAGAAAAATTGGTTCTTACCCTATGATGCTCGTTAGTGCTCTCCAGAATTTCTGGCAGACCTAACGTGTGACAATAGACTTGGGGTTCAAAAATATTGGCGTTTCGCAAGGCTGAAACACGGTCTGACAACATCCCCTTGCCTTCACAAAATATTAGAGAAGCCGGTAAGCCAAGATCAATATTCTCTCTCGTGGTCACACGGTAAATCCCATCGTCAGTGAACAAGTCCGGCCATTCCTCAAGGCGATCGTCATCAATCAAATGAACGTACGCCGCCATTAACCTCACGATTGCCGTTTGAACACCTTCAACACTGTAATTGTTCGCCAGATCTTGCAATTTAAAGCTCCATAAATTCCCGCCAACCCTTCCAAAAACCACGTACAGCGGCTTCCGTGACCCGTGACCCCTCGCTTGGCTCAATCTGAGAACCACCCATTGGCAACACGGTTTTGGCGTTCGGGTCAGCTTTAGCGGCACGTTGCACAAAACTGCCCACAACACCATCTTCCATAGAAATAAAGCCGGCCGGTCCCACCAGGTTGTTAGTCTTTACGCGGTGTTTTGTCATCGAGTCGTCATCTTCAGCAAACCCGAGGATAGTCCACAATAACTCGGCCTTATCGACGCCGCGAGGAACAAGTTGCCGAATTGCAAGCGCGTTTAAAATCTGCTGGATCACCATCGTCGGAAATATTGTTTGTATAGAGTTTGTAATCGTATCACCAAGCTCGAGGTAATGTTCCATAAACCCGGGATCCTGGAGGCTATAACCCTCATCCAAGGACCGGACCTTTTCGCTACTGACCGCGTCGTCGGTAATTGGCGTGCGTTCGGTAAAACTCAGATGATGCCAGCCATTTTCACTCAATTTAATTCCGCCTCCCATAGTGGGTCGGACTACGCCGAACGTGTTATGAAACACGTGAAGCAAACTTGCGTGGTACGAATCCTTGTTGTTTTCGACGTAGAGCTTCCAGTTATTCGGAAATATCTGGCTGTAATAACCGATTACCTTTAAAGGCTTTATAAATACACGATCTATTGAAGCGACGAGCTCTGAGCCGATATATTCCTCAAAGGGCGGTGTTTCGCGACTAAAAGTAGCAAAGACAAGTCCACGAAAACATTGTATTCGCAGTCTTTGCAAACCATTTTGAGAAAAGTCAAAATCGTCATCTAAACCACCTTTGCCGCCTACCCCACGACGAAAGGCAACACCCGTGAGAGTTCCTCGCAAATTGTAAGTCCAGTTATGATAGATACAATTTAGTTCACTGAGGTTACCTCGGGTTTGATAACACAGAAGTGCGCCCTTGTGCGCACACCGGTTAACCATGGCGTTAATCTCGCCACTTTCATCACGCACGACGATCACAGGCGTGTCGCCTATGTACACGGTTTTGTAGTCACCTGAATGAGGGATCTCTATGTCAAGGCAGAGAAAATGCCATGTCGCCCCGCGAAAAATCGACTCCTGTTCCCGAGCGTATATATCCGGATCCGTATATACACGGTATGGCACGTGAGAATAATCATTTTGTGGCCAGGCAAACGGTGCTTCAGTAGAGGCACGTAACTCCGACATTGACATTCTCCGCAATAATGATCCGATATGCTAGTCTCGCATAAAACGAGAGCTGGCGCATCCTGCCGGACGCAGTCTATAAAAAAGGATAGAAATGTTATTGAGGCCTAATACTGGCTTTTAATGTATGGTTTTTGACGTTTAAATTGAACAACCTCGCCTTATAACACCTACTCGGCATTATACCGGCCCATATATCAACGGTATCGTAGCTCGCAAAGCGCTGAAACGAAGGAAGCAACATAATGGCAATACCCGCACAAAATAGTGAACCAAAAGACGCGGCCGCGCGCCGTGCTGTGAAGCCGGTAACGGTCTATACCTTGGACAAATTACCTGCCTACGATCAAGGGTTTTATGAGAACGCGCGGAACAACATGACCCTCACCGACGAGTTGACCATCCCAGCCCGAGACGCACGTGTATTTAATGTGCCAGCTGGTCATTTGTTCCGTATTGTGAGTATTGAAGGTCCGCAAGTGGGGGATTTAAATCTTTGGAATTCCGATGACCTTTCGGAACACTTTTATAGTGGCAAAACACGAGCCCTGCATGCAACTCATGTAACTACCGGAGACAGACTGTGGGGCAATATGCCATGTCTACGCCCTTTGGCTACCATCACGCACGACACCTTAGACTGGTATGGATTTGATGAATTCGGTGCCGGTGTTCATGACGTCATAGGCACTCGCTGTGACCCCTATACGAAACACCTCTTAACTGGCGACAATTATAATTATTGTTGCCATTCAACACTGACACGCGCTCTAGCGGAATCGAAACGCATGTCATTGGAAGACGCCGAAAGACATATACATGATGTCGTGAACGTTTTTATGTGCACAGGCTATACCCGTGATTCCAATGAATATTTCATGAAATCAAGCCCAGTACGGCCGGGGGATTTCATAGAACTCTTTGCCGAAATAGATTTGTTAGCAGCGCTTTCCACTTGCCCCGGGGGAGACTGTGGAGCCGGTCACTCAAGCGATGAGGCGGATTGTTTTCCACTTCGTGTAGAAATTTTCCGGACTACGCAGGATGCCCTGGGAAAATGGCAGCCCCATTTAATCAATGGCTATAGCGGGAGACACGGTAGTTCGTGAGGACGAGTTTAAGGTTTATAAATTTGTAGAAAAGACAAAATGTTCATCTTGGATTTCGTTCCGAATAAAATTAATGACGTAAAACTATTTGTTTAAGGAGCCGTTTTAGAATGAGTCACCGTGATGTTCTTTTCACTGGAAGCATTGGCCTTGAAAACGAAGAGGAGGTTTTCCGTTCACTTAGCAACACGATCGGAGAGAGAGCCAAACGCTACCCTGATGGTGAAACTGGTGAACGCCACTACTGGGTCCGATGGCTTGATAAGGTTTATAAGACAAATCAACAATTTCAAATCAGTGATCCAGACAAAAAATTAGCGGGCTATAAGGACACCCAAACACGTATATTTTACAGTTTGGCTGACGGGGTGAGGGATCGGGATGTTAAAATCGGTCGTTTCGGTTACGCAAAGCATGCGATTGACTCATATAACATGTTCAAGACCCTAAAAAATGCTGGCGTGGTTCCCACATCCACGAGATTTCAGGTCTCACTGCCAACGTCGGTCGCCGCGATGACAGGTTTTATTGAAATTACATCAAGGGCAAAGATCGAAACCGCGGTAGAAAATGCAATAAAGGGTGAAGTTGAGGATATTACCTCCCGCATACCAGTGGAAGAGCTCTCAATCCAATGGGATATATGCTTTGAAGTGGTCGCTCACGATGGAGGCGGCCTGCCACTCCACTACGAAAATATATTCAGCGATTCAATTGATCGGATCTGCCGCCATCTTGATTGGGTGCCCAATGACGCTGAAGTTGGAATTCATTTGTGCTATGGCGACCCTGGCCACCAGCACATACTTGAGCCCGAAAACCTTGAAACATGCGTTTCCTTTGCGAACGCACTTTCGGATGGTACATCACGAAGTTTAAATTGGATCCACATGCCGGTACCTCGGGAGCGAAACGATCAAGATTATTTCAAACCACTCAGGCATTTGAACATCGACCCTAAAACCGAACTTTTCCTTGGCCTCATACACTACACGGATGGTGTCGAAGGCACTCAGAAACGCCTCCGAACAGCGGAAAAGTTCGTGTCCAAATTTGGCGTCGCAACAGAGTGTGGGTTTGGGCGTCGGCCTAGGGAGACAATACCGACACTGTTGGAAATTCATGCTAAAGTGGCAGATAGTTATTAATTGAAAACGCAGTACATAAGAGGTTTTTTATATGACGCTCAAACACATCGAACCTGGAGATTGGAATAGCCGTGCCGTAATAAATAACGGATTTATTAGTATGTCGGGTATCGTGGCTGACGACCGGTCTGCCGGTATGCGGGAGCAGACAGCAGAGGTTCTATCAAAAATAGACGCCATTTTAGACAGCGCCGGGTCCGATAAGACGATGATCATGAACGCGGTTGTTTACGTTTCTGATATGAATTTAAAAGACGAAATGAACCAGGCATGGATGCAATGGATGGGAAAGAATACGCCACCGGCCCGAGCCTGTGTGGGCGTTACCCTCACGCCAGGGACATTAGTGGAAATCATGTGTCAAGCAGTTCAGAAATAGGCCATCGTACTACTGGGGCACGCGGCAGAGGTGTACCTAGTCCAATCAAAATTAGCTAATAGCTAAATTCACGTTTTGCCTCTTTTGAGTATTGCGCGAATGTCTTCTAATTCGCGCAATATCTGTTTTAATTCTTCTTTTTTCATACTATTTGTTGGGGACCGGGTCTCGGCTTGGACTGTGTCGCCAGTAACCTCGCTCTTGTCGATCTCGGGTTCATCTGGCTTGGGCTTTGACACACCACGTTCTCGAAAAAGTTTCTGCACCCCTTTTATCGTGTACCCATCCACATAAAGAAGATCCCTAATTCTACCAAGAAGAATTATGTCTTCCCTACGATAATACCTTCGCCCACCGGCACGCTTTACCGGGTTCACTTGAGAAAATTTACTCTCCCAAAAGCGCAAGACATGGGCAGGGATATTTAACTCGCTAGAAGCTTCACTGATTGTCCGAAATGCGGCCGCCGATTTTCTTAAGCGGCTTCCCGCGCCTCCGCGATCAGCCGTTTTCCCCATCTATCCACGCCCCGGTCGATAGCTGGCACCCCCTAACGGAGATGGTGCAGAGACCTCAGAAGCCCGAGGGCTAGCGACATCTAAACCAGTCTGAACCAAAGCTTCATGACCGATATCCAAATCTTTTTCATTTTTACTGTTTATTATGCTTTTAAGCACATTTGATGCACGAAATATTAGAACCCGCCTTGGCAGTATAGGAACTTCTTCTCCTGTTTTCGGATTTCGCCCAACACGCCGGCCTTTCTGACGCACCGAAAAGCTACCAAAGGAAGAAATTTTCACTGTGTCACCCGTAACAAGTGAATCTGCTATTTCCGATAAAACTGACTCCACCAAATCTGCGGACTCGTTTCTGGAAAGCCCGACCTCTTGATAAACTGCTTCACTAAGGTCCGCTCGTGTGACCGTTTTCTCGGCCATTTCATGCCCCCTTTTTACCCCATAAATAGACGGTAGACCGTGCAAAGAACGTAGTCAATATCAGAGGGATAGAGGAGTTTTTGAACCCTAAGACTCTATAATTCTACCACCGGACAACACTCGCACCCCAAGTAAAACCGGCGCCCATCGCTTCTAATACTATCACATGTCCGCGTTTAATTCTTCCGTCTTTGACCGCCTCGTTTAAAGCAAGCGGTATTGAAGCAGCAGAGGTATTCGCGTGATGATCGACAGTAATAACGATTTTATTCTCAGAAACCTGAAGTTTTTTAGCGGTCGCAGAAATTATACGTTTGTTAGCTTGGTGTGGCACTAGCCAATCAACCATGTCCCGCGCAATGCCAGCCGCTTCTAGTGCCTCACCAACCACGCTCGAAAGATTTTTCACAGCATGCTTAAAAACTTCTGGTCCTTCCATACGGAGGTGACCCACAGTTTGTGTAGAAGATGGTCCACCATCTACGTAGAGTAAATCGTGATACCTGCCGTCGGAGTGCAAACAACTGGACAGAATGCCTTGGTCATTGCTGTTTCCCTCACCTTCCACACCCGTCAGCACAACTGCGCCAGCACCATCACCAAAAAGAACGCTGGTCCCTCTATCCTCCCAATCAAGAATGCGAGAGAACGTCTCAGCGCCAATAACCAGCACAGTATCCGCCTGCGAAAGTCTAATGAAATTATCTGCAACATTCATTGCATATACAAACCCAGAGCAAACAGCCTGTAGGTCAAAGGCGGCACCTTTTATCATACCAAGCCCCTCTTGGACTGCTGTAGCGGTAGCCGGAAAAGTTTCGTCGGGGGTAGCGGTGGCGACGATAATCATGTCGAGGTCGGATGAATTGATAGTCGCCGACCCTAGAGCATCAACCGCCGCCGCTATCGCTAAATCAGATGTTTTCTCACCGGCGGCGGCGATGTGTCGCGATTTTATGCCAGTGCGTTGGATAATCCAATCATCCGACGTGTCAATTCGCATCGCGAGTTCATCATTTGTAAGAATACGTTCTGGTAGATAGGCGCCCGACGCAGATACGATCGACCTCCTGGTCATTATTAAGAGGCCGCTACTAACTGTGTGGCATCGATATCGACAACTGCTCTTAAGCCCTCAGTTATCTTTTCACCAAAACCATTTGCCGCCATGTCAACGGCTACCCCAATGGCATTTGCAAAACCAAATGCATCAGCGCCACCATGGCTTTTAACCGCAATCCCCGTCAAGCCCAGAAACACCGCCCCATTGTACCGACGCGGATCGATCCTATCGCTCATCTTTCGTAAACCTCTTCGCGCGAATAAAAAGCCAATTCTCGAGGATATTGAACTGCGAAAAGCATCCCCTAAAAATTCTTTTATTAGTCGAGCCGTACCTTCCGTCGTATTCTAAGCTATATTACCGGTAAAACCGTCTGAAACGACGCCATCCGTAGTCCCCGCAGCTATATCATCACCTTCAACAAAACCATAAAAATTTAC
>CAZOHS010000136.1:0-6773 GCA_964579285.1 uncultured Rhodospirillaceae bacterium
ATTGACAATTTCAATGAGCTTAGTATTACACGGTGCTACTTCAGTCCGGCAAAGGTTCAATAATTTATTTAAATATTTTGCGATAAGGTGGCAATTAAGGGTATCTCTGTGGACTAGGGTATCCTTTTGTTTGGGCTCGATGATCCCAACAGCATTCCAATAGGAGCTGAAGAGGAATAGAAATGGGTGGTAGATATTATTTTCTATAATCAAATTCAACGGGATGTTTTTAACCACCAGAATAGAGGTGCGAAGGAATGGTTGATTTAGACAGGGAGACACAGACGGAACTTGAAGCGGCGGCATTTCGGACTTTGGTTGGTCATTTGAATAAACGCTCCGACGTCCAGAACATTGATCTTATGGCGCTTGCAGGGTTTTGCCGAAATTGTCTGAGTAAGTGGTATCTTTCCGCTGCCCAGAAAAAAGGTCTTGAGTTGTCGATGGATGATGCCCGGGAGCAGGTCTATGGCATGACCTATGATGAATGGAAATCGACCTATCAAAAAAAAGCTACACTTGAACAACAGGAAGCCTTCAAAAAGGTAATGGCCGATCCCGGCCTTACCACTGAATGATCAAAATTCTGACATTATTCGGTCAAAAACTGAGTAAATATTTTTATCGTCCGTTTCCGATTCGGTTTGGTCAATTTAACGTCACGCCCTAAATTCTAATAAACGGAGACGGAATGATGTCCGATACAACTGGAACGATACCTCGTGACCATTTACGGGCATTTGTCGAGCGAATAGAAAGGCTCGAAGAAGAGAAGGCAGCGCTCATGGCTGATATTCGGGAGGTATACGCTGAAGCCAAGGGGACCGGGTTTGATCCCAAAATAATGCGCCAGGTGGTGCGAATTAGAAAGATGGAACCTGACCAACGGCAAGAGCAGGAGTATGTGCTCGACACTTATTTGAATGCTCTTGGTATGCTTGATCGCGCTGCTGCTGCGGAATAACGCGAATATTTCTCGTTGGGAATGTGTAGCCGATATCGGTGGTGATCACAGATATCATTTTTGTTATACTACACTTGTACTATGACGAAGGATCGACCATGCCGAAGGTTCTAACCGATCAACAAATCCGAGATTATGAGGAAAATGGGTTCTTGTTTCCATTCACATTATATTCGCCGGAACAAACCGAAGCACTTTATGACAAGTATGAGGATATGGAGACCACCCTCGGCGAAGAGCCCCAAAATAAATTTCGTGTCAAGGCGCATCTACCATTTCCATGGCTATGTGACCTGGTAGGGGATACCCGTCTCTTAGATGCGGTGGAGGACTTGATCGGCCCCAACATCTATTGTTGGGGAGCATCGTTTTTTACTAAAAAAGCAAAGGATCCGCGTTTTATCTCCTGGCATACCGATACGTTTTACTATCGTTACGACCCTGCTGAGACATTGACTGCCTGGTTTTCATTCAACGAATCGGATCTGGAATCGGGCTGCGTTCGGTATATTCCAGGTAGCCACAAAAAGAAGGCGGTTCACGACTTCTTTCCTGATTCCAACAATTTGGCGGGTCAGGGCCAGACTACTCGAGATGTCGATGAAAGCGAAGCCGTCTACGCAAAACTACGTGCCGGCCAAGTTGTGTTTCATCACGAAAGCGTAGTGCATAGCTCACTTCCCAACAAAGCAGATCGTCCGCGAATTGGTTTCTCGATACATTATTGCGCTCCTCATGTTCGCGAAACTCGGTTCGATGGCGCGACTGCCATGCTCCTGCGGGGGGAAGATCCATATGGCTACTGGCAACCGGATCCAATGCCGAAGACTGATTTTGATCCCGATTGTATTCAAGCGATGCTTGACTACCGCCAGCGTTTTAAGGACGCAACAGATCAAAAAGTGGTCGACGGGCTCCGTACCTAAAGCAAATATCGCGTTGTTCCACGCAGTAAATTAACCATCTAAATATAGGGACTGAATAACCCTTAAAGATGGGACTGGTGGTTGCTACGGTTCGTACTTAGACCGGCAATTGAGGTAAATTCTCGCGATGCGATGCATGGGTGTACATCTAGAGACGGCGCGTGAAAGCATAACGCTATTATATTTGTACCTAACGGTGCAATCTGCCATGTACAAAAGTTCGTTTATGAATTTAAGGTAGAATTCCCATAAAAACAGGCGTCTGCTTTACAAATCCCGGTTTTCTTCCGAGCTGTTGAAATTTAACCGACTCTATTCTTGCGATAGGTAATTGATGCTTTTGATGACCGTATTAAAGCTTATGGAAATACGCTCGCCTGCGCCTCGGAATGGATGTACTGCGTGATTCATCCAACTTGGAAAGACCATAATAATCCCCTGCTCCGGTTCGATTGGCATGGTATAGCCAAATGGAAAATCCGGTATTGGGTTCATCATTGCTACGCCCCGCGGATCGTAAAATTCAAAATACCCATTCTGGCTGTAGGCGGGGTCAGGATCTCCTACGGAAACATAAAACACCCCTGACCAATGATTGCCCGGATGTACATGAAATACGTTGTAATCGCCGTCCCGGTTAATATTCGCCCATGCGACGGATGCCAAATCTAGTTCGACCTGTCGAGCCGTATCGTTGCCGACAGCAAGTTTCATAATGGTGGCGATAGCTTTGTGGATTTCATCTTTCAGAAGAGAAATTTCAAGTCCGGGCCATTTGAGAAGGTCTTCCTTTGATCTCCACCCTCCTTGATTACTACGAACCCGTTTGCCCGTCCGGAATTCCGGATGCATTCGCTCTTTATCTAGTAGGATTTGTTTAAGCCCTTCGCAAATTGGGTTAGAATTTTGCAGCTTGTGACGCAAAATTGGCGTTCCGTAAGCCATAAATATGTCATTACCCAGGTCGACACTAAGCATGGTACACAATTCAGCCGTTCTTTATTAGATCACTGTAATCAAACATCCGGTGAGGTTTGCTAATTCAATCTATGATCACTTAAAACGTTTCCACCCAAGGCCTCAATTCAATCTCCCATGCCCATGCATCGCGTGGTTGACGCCAAAACTGGTAGTAGGTTTCGGCGATGCTGTCAGGTTGTAATAGCCCGTCCTTGCCGCGATCAGCGCGTGGGTCGTTTGCCCGTTCGATACCACCATCAATCACAAAATGCGCTACATGAATGTTTTGCGGGTGCAACTCGCGAGCAAGCGATTGTGCAAGACCCCGCAATCCAAATTTACCCATGGCAAAAGTTGACGAGTTTGGATAGCCCTTCACGCCAGCAGACGCACCAGTGAGGAATATTGCGCCGTTACCGCGTGCTACCATTTGTTTGGCAGCCTGCCGTGCGACTAAAAAGGCGCCATAACAACTGATCTTGATAGCGTTTAACACCGCCTCGGGGTCAAGATCAATGATGGGCCCACGCACCCGGTTAGACGCATTGTATACTGCAATATCTGGCTCTCCGAGGTCTGCAGTGACTTTACCAAATAGATCTGCGACCGCATTTGGATCAATTGCGTCACATGTGTAGGCTTTAGCGCCGGTTTCTGACACCAGCTCCGAGAGCTTTTTGGTGTCACGGGCTGCGATAGCAACATTTGCTCCTTCCTTGGTGAAACGTCGCGCCAGTGATGCGCTCAAGCCCGGCCCGGTGCCCACGATTAAAGCCGTTTCTTTTGCCGCCATTCTTCTTTCTCCCTAGTATTCCGGTAGATCATTTCATCGAAATATGATCAACAACCCCCTGAACGTGATTAGTATCTTTTGCCAGAATGATCATCAATTGGCGTTCTCGGGGATTACGGGCGAAACCGAGCAGATAGACGGTTCCGTTGACTACCCGCCACCTAAGATTGATCGATTTAACATCTACTTCAGCAAAATATTTAGCTTTGATTTTGGCGTTAATCCAAACATCGTTGGCAGTGTTTTTTAACCCACCCTTATCGGTCACTTGGATCTCATTAAATGTTGCACGAATTCCGCGCAAGCCCTTCATGAGAGCAACGGCACGCTGACGGTCCCGCTCGCTCTTGACCGACCCGGTTAGCATGACCCGGCCTTCATAAACGTCTGTGTTTAAATCAAAAAATAAATCACTACTCGTAGGGTTCAAAAGCCGTTTATTAATATTTGCCTTAATCTCGGTATCGTTAATAACATCACTGAATTTTCGTTCTTCCACAACAGTTGTTGCGGCATCAATTGCACAACCTGTTGTTACTACCCCCGCCGACACCAACGTTCCTATCACAAATAGCACTCGCCAAATGTTTTGTCTGCTATCCGCCATAAAGCGCCTCCAATGTTTTACCATATTCATTCCGTATCACGTGACGTCGGATCTTTAGTGTAGGGGTCATCATGCTATTTTCAATGGTGAATGCTTCTGCAGTTAGGGTAAAGCGTCGAACCTTTTCAATAATCGATAGATCCGCATTGACGCGGTCTATTGCGTCGCTGATTGCTTTGCGAAATCCTTCCTCGCCAACAATGGCAGCGAGATTACCCTGTTTCTGCCCCTTCTGTTTGGCCCAGTTATCGGCGAAGTCAGCATCTGGTACTATTAGCGCAACCACATGGGGTTGCCTGTCGCCATAGACCATGGCTTGGGCAATCTCGGGCTGCAGCGTCAAAAACCCTTCTATGCGCTGCGGCGAAAGATTGTCACCACCAGAATTGACGATGATATCTTTTTTGCGGTCGGTAATGCGCAGTCGTCCATCTGCATCGAGTTCACCTATATCACCTGTATGTAACCAGCCGTCTTGGATGGTTTCGGCGGTTGCATCCGGGTTGCCCCAATACCCCTGCATCACTAGTTCGCCGCGGACAAGAATTTCACCGTCTCCGGCGATTCTTAATTCGACCCCGTCGAGTGGGCGTCCCACGGTATCAATCCGGTTGTTGTCAGGCTCGTTGCAGCTTATGCATGGGGCGGATTCGGTTTGTCCGTAACCTTGTAAAATTCGAATACCGAGCGCCGTAAAAAAACTTCCGATATCGTAATTTAATGGGGCGCCGCCTGACACCAATGCTTTGAGTTTTCCACCAAATGCAGTTTGTATTTTTTTGCGTACCAATATGTTTAGTATAAAATCCAACAACCTATCGATGAAGCCCAACGAGGCTGGATCCTCATAGCGTGTGCGCCCCAGCGCCACTGTTTTCTCAAATAGCGCTGCTTTTTTTCCTCCTGCTTGGTTTACCCCGCGCCGAATGCGATCATGCATGACCTCGTAGAGCCGCGGCACTGCGGTCATTATGGTTGGCCGGACTTGCGCCATGTCGGCGGTTAGCTTATCGACGCCACCTGAATAGTATATTTGCGCTCCAATACTGATAGGGAAAAACTGTCCCGCGGTGTGCTCGTATGAATGCGACAACGGTAGGAAGGATAAAAATACTTCGTCATCGAGCCCCATTTCGGACAAAAGTTTTGTGGCACCTCGGCAATTACTCAAGATTGCCCCATGGCTCAACATTACGCCTTTTGGAACACCACCGGGGCCGGAGGTGTATATTAGACACGCGGTTTGATCGCGGGTGATAGATGCAGATTTAGCTACTACGTCGTCAGGTGGCCCGCCATGTTTGCCAAGCAAATCGTCCCATAGAAGTATATCAAGTCCAGTGTTGTGGTTTTTCTCCGGATGTTCCATGGTAATTAAAAACTTTACCGATGGCGCATCAATAGCTGCTTGCAATACCCTATTGGTTAGTTCTGATGTTGAGATGATAACAGCGGATGCGCCGCTATCCGTTAGGACATGTAGATAATCTTTGGTGCTATTAGTGGTGTAGGCGGGGACCGAGATAGCACCTAGCGACATAATGGCGATGTCTGCGATGGGCCACTCAGGCCGGCTCTCTGACACAAGTGCGACCCGATCTCCTCGCCCAATTCCAAGTTCAGTCAGTGCGCGTGCTAAGGCGGCGGTTTTTTGCGCGGCATCTAACCATGAGGTGGCTACCCATGTCTCGCCAATCTTGCGCCAGACAAACGCCTTATCTCCCTTTTCAGCTGCACGCTTGAAGAACATTTGTGCGAGATTCGGCCAGTGCTCGGTATTCATTCCGCCTCCCGAATTCATAATATGCGACCGTTTCTTTATTTAACTTGTCAAATTAATCGGTTCTTTTATGACGCTTCCCACTTATATCGTACAGTCCAATAAGGAGTCACCCATGGCTAAATCTGCGGCGGCAAAAATACGGCAAACAAAACTAGGGCGATTGCCGAATTGGGATTTAAACGATTTGTATGCTGCACCGAACAGTAAAAAATTAAAATCGGATCTCAACAAGTCAGAAAAAAGCGCCAAGGCGTTTAAAAAAAAATATTACGGCAAAATTAGCAAACTGGGGGGTGCTGCGTTGGCTGCTGCAGTGGCGGCTTTTGAGGAAATCGATGAGTCGTTGTCCAAGGTGATGAGTTATGCCCAGTTGGTTCATGCGGGGAATGTGGCGGATTCAGATATGGGCCGTTTTTATCAGACCACACACGAAAGAGTGACTGATATCTCGGCTCACCTGGTGTTTTTTAAACTCGAGATCAACCAAATTAGTGACAGTACGCTCAAAGCCAAATTTGAAGCGCGCTCTCTCCGAAATTATGCATCTTGGATACGGGACGTGCGCCTTTTTCGACCGCATCAGCTGGATGAGAATTTAGAGCGTTTGTTGCATGACAAAAGGGTAGCGGGTAAAGCGGCCTGGAACCGACTATTCGATGAAACCATAGCGCGGTTAAGATTTTCTATCGATGGCAAGGAACTATCGATTGAGGAAGTACAACACCAGTTGTCCGATGCGA
>CAZOHS010000137.1:0-6771 GCA_964579285.1 uncultured Rhodospirillaceae bacterium
TTACTTTTACAAACGTAATTGGGCAGACGTCTTTAGTGATATCTAAAATGTAATCTGGTCTATAATTTTCTATTCCCATATTAGTCATACTAAAAAATATATTGCGGATTTGCAGTCTTAATTTTATAAAATTAGCTTCACTACACCAGAGGCACGGTATATGGCAGAAGACGCTTCCGACAGTAACGATATTATTGCGTGGACTGCTGATATAGTAGCCTCGCATGTTCAAAACAATAGTATTGAGATCGAAGAATTGCCTCGGCTCATTAGACTAGTGCATGATTCGCTAAATGGCTTGTCAGGAGAAGATTCTCGCGAAAAACCGAAACCAGCTGTATCTATTCGCCGTTCAATAACGCCAGAGTTTATTATATGCTTGGAGGATGGTCGAAAGCTTAAAATGCTAAAGCGACACCTAGCGACAGCATATCGGATGTCACCAGAGCAATATAAAGAAAAATGGGGCCTTCCGAAGGATTACCCAATGGTTGCGCCTAATTATGCAAAACATCGCAGCTCTCTTGCCAAAAAAATTGGTCTGGGTAGACGCCGGGTGGAAAATAAGCGTTAGGTTGCATTATTTCTCGTTGGTGCTGATCCTTTATTTATAGTGTAATGTATATGTTAGCCAGCTTTTAAGCGAGGCAGGAGTGATGCCTTCACATATCGAGATGTGCCCAACGATAGAGACTGTTGCGCTTCGGAGTATCAATGAAGGGTTCTGAAATACCTAGTGGCGAATTTGTGCCCATTGAATTAGGTCATTTGGTTGCGCGGCTTGCTTGCTGCGACGACGAGGTGGATGCCGCACAGGCTCTTCGGTATAGGGTTTTCTACGAAGAGATGTGTGCAATACCGTCCAAGGAAGTTTCATTGTCGGAGCGTGATTTTGATCGTTTCGATAAAATATGTGACCACCTTTTAGTAATTGACACTCAAAGGACGGATCTACCGGGAGGGGTAGTAGGCACTTATCGTCTTTTGCGCAGTAGCGTTGCGGAACAACATGATGGTTTTTATACCTCGGATGAATACGATATTTCTCCGCTAATAAAGGGCCCTGGAGAGATATTAGAACTAGGTAGGTCTTGTGTCGAAGAGGCCTACCGGAATCGCCCGACCATGCAACTACTATGGCAAAGTATTGCTCAATATATTTTCCGATACGACATTGAAGTGATGTTTGGATGCGCAAGCATGTCTGGCACAGATCCCTCTAAGTTGGCTCTCCCTTTGTCATATCTCTACCATTATCACCTGGCGCCCCCAACGCTTCGCCCCAAAGCGCTTCCTGAACGTTTCGTGGATATGGAAATTTTAGCGCGAGACGATGTTAATCCAAGAAAAGCTTTATCTATGTTAGCTCCCCTAATAAAAGGCTATTTGCGTTTAGGCGGATTTGTTGGTGATGGCGCGGTTGTAGATCAGCAGTTCAATACTACTGATGTCAGTATTGTAGTCAAAACTGACCTAGTCACGGAAAAGTATCTGAAGCATTACGAACGTAAAAACCGACGCGATGGCGAAGATGAAGAGGAGTAAAGAGTGGCGTCACCGCTCAGAGCATTTTTTCGAATACTCGTTTATCTTACGCTAACAGCCGCGCTTCTACCGGTTCAAGTTCTAGCGCTTCGGTTTAGTCGATCACTATCGGCTCGTTTGCCGCTTACTTATCACCGACTTTGTACAAAAATTTTAGGGTTTCGGGTCCGGACCCATGGAAAAATCAAAAATGAGGCTCCGGTTCTTTTTGTTTGCAACCATACTTCGTACTCTGACATAGCGATCATGGGATCATTGCTACCAGCTTCGTTTGTCGCAAAAAGTGAGGTCTCTAAATGGCCTTTCTTTGGTTTTTTGGCAAAACTTCAACGAACAGTATTTGTTGATCGAAGACGGAAACGCACTATGGAACAACGTGATGCTATTATCCAGAGACTGGAAGCCGGGGATAACTTGATTTTGTTTCCGGAAGGCACGAGTTCAGACGGTAATTTTGTACTACCATTTAAGAGCGCGCTATTCAGCGTTGCGCAAGAGGAACCCCTCGGAAAGCCTTTGTTTGTGCAGCCAGTATCAGTTGCTTATACCCGACTTGATGGAATGCCAATTGGTCGCGCGTTGCGGCCATATTTTGCTTGGTACGGGGATATGACCCTCGCCCCTCATTTTTGGGAGGTGTCAGGTATGGGACAGATAACAGTCGATGTTATTTTTCATTGTCCCGTTACGATTTCAGAATACGATACCCGTAAGGAACTTGCGGATTATTGCCATGCCGTAGTCGAACAAGGAGTATCATTAGCAAATGCGGGCCGTCTTGATTCTTTGCTAATACGTGTTTATTGAAACACTGGTGAGTATCATTATTTGTTTTCATTACACTTTGGTACCGGTTTTTGGGAGTATCGGACGGTCGAACCGTCTTGCAGGCGCTACGAGGACGGATCCGGGATAGCCTCTTTGCCAAAAAAACTTCATATCAAGAATTATGGGTGCCAGATGAATGTGTACGATGGCGCTCGTATGTCCGATTTATTGGTGCCACTTGGTTACCAAAATGTCGATACCGCCGAGAAGGCGGATCTAATTATACTAAATACTTGTCATGTCCGCGAGAAAGCATCTGAGAAGCTATATTCTGAGCTAGGACGACTGCGCTCCCTTAAACTTTCACGTGGAAATAAAGGTAATTCGATGATGATTGGGGTTGCTGGTTGTGTTGCACAGGCGGATGGGGCCGAAATGTTGCGTCGGGCGCCATTTGTTGACTTTATTTTTGGTCCTCAGACATATCATCGTTTACCAGAAATGGTTGCAAGAGCATCGCGCGTGATTGAGAAAGGTAAGGGCTTGCTTCAAAGCCAAGTTGACACTGAATTTCCATCAGAGCCGAAATTTGATTCCCTTCCTACTGTGTTAGAGTGCGGGCCATCTGCATTTATCACGGTGCAGGAAGGGTGCGATAAATTTTGCTCATTCTGTGTTGTTCCTTATACCAGGGGTGCAGAATACTCTCGACCAGCGTCTGATATTCTGGCAGAGGCGCGTCGGCTTGCCTCACTTGGTGCGCGCGAAGTAACCTTGCTTGGTCAAAATGTTAACGCTTATCAAGGCGCGTCGCCGCATAAAAGTAAATGGGGGTTGGCTGAATTAATAAATGAGCTGGCTGAAATTGAAACTATAAAGCGCATTCGATACACCACATCCCATCCCCGAGATATGACAGAAGATCTTATAAAGGCCCATTGCGACGTCCCTAAATTAATGCCCCACTTACATTTACCCGTCCAATCTGGGTCGGACCAAGTCTTGAAGGCCATGAACAGACAGCATAGCATCAAAGATTACGTGGCCATAATAGATCAGCTACGTGCTTTGTGCCCGGATCTGGCGCTCTCTTCCGACTTTATAGTTGGGCACCCAGGTGAAACAGAAGAAGACTTTGAAGCAACTCTATCACTAATCAAGGCTGTGGGTTATGCGCATGCCTACTCATTCAAATATAGCGGCCGTCCCGGCACTCCGTCATCTATACTTGAAGATGCTGTGCCGGAGAAAATTAAAAGTGAACGCCTCCTAAAACTGCAGGCCCTGTTGCGAGAACAACAACAGTCTTTTAACAATAAATTTAAAGGGCGGTTACTGCCCGTATTATTTGATCGACGCGGCCGCCAGCCAGCGCAGCTCGCTGGTCGCAGCCCGTGGATGCAAGCGGTTCATGTAGATTTTCCAAATTCTAGCGAAGCTGGCGCTGCGTTTGGATCACTAGGTCTCGTTCGGGTGGATGAGGTGCATCCAAATTCGCTTTCTGGGGTATTTTTATCCGATATTTCTGTCGCGGAGGTACGGCCGGTTGGTTCACAATAGCAAAACAAAGACAACGGGATCGCTCCTTGTAGAATTCGAAAATACTCAATTGCTTCCGTTATTGTTTGGAGATTTTGATAGGCATCTTGCGCGGATAGAACAGTCGCTTTTTGTGACCATAGCCTCGCGCGGTAACAGTGCTTTAATATCGGGAGATCAAGTCGCGATTGATACTACGCGTAGAGCATTGAACAGTTTGTATGAAAAGTTAAGCCAGGGGGTTGAGATTTCTCTTGCTGATGTAGATGCCGCAATCCGCTTTGCGAAAGGGCTCGCAACACAAACCCAATTAGAGGAGGAGCAGAAACAAAAAGGAACCTCAATGGTTCAAACACCTAAACGGCAAATTTTACCACGGTCAACAGGGCAAAGGCGCTATCTGGAGGCGTTGTTAAAAAGTGAGCTCACCTTTGGCCTAGGTCCGGCTGGTACTGGAAAAACGTACCTTGCAGTGGGAATGGCAGTTTCTATGCTTACATCAGGAAAAATTGACAGGATAGTCTTGTCTAGACCCGCTGTAGAGGCTGGGGAAAGGCTCGGGTTTTTGCCTGGCGCAATGCGAGATAAGATTGACCCCTATTTGCGCCCACTATATGACGCTCTCTACGATATGATGCCTTCCAGTCTTGTAGACCGGCGATTAGAGACCGGTGAAATAGAGATTGCTCCCTTGGCATTCATGAGGGGCCGCACACTATCTAACTCATACATTATCTTAGATGAGGCCCAAAACGCGACATCGGTTCAGATGAAGATGTTTGTGACTCGTCTTGGCGAGAATTCACGAATAGTGGCGACAGGTGATCTAAGCCAAATCGACCTGCCTGCAGGCGTGACTTCGGGCCTAAAAAATGCTGTTCGCACGCTCGAAGGTTTGGACGGGGTTAAAACTATCCGTATGACCGCCGACGATGTGGTCCGGCATGGACTAGTATCCCGTATTGTCAGCGCTTATGACGCGGCGGATAATGCACAAGACAAAGATGCTTGCCACCTGTCCACACGTAGAAATTCGCATCGATTGTGAAGGTAGGTGCGATTTGTCTCGCTCCCTCCACAAAACAATAAACGATGTGGTTAAGGCCACCTTAGACTTGGCAGCAAAGGACTCGAATGTTGAAGTGAGTATTTTATTGACCGACGATACTTCGGTTTCGGAGTTAAATAAAACATGGCGTGGGACGGTTGGCGCGACCAATGTTCTTTCCTTTCCGTCGGGTGCCAAACATAGCGGTTTTCCGCCAATCTTAGGTGATGTGGTTTTTGCATTACAGACAATTCAGGCGGAGGCCCTGTCATTCAAAATATGCAAATTGGATCATTTTAAGCATTTACTTGTCCATGGGGTACTGCATTTGCTTGGGCACGATCATAAAACTGTTCACCAAGCCCAAATAATGGAGAGTTTGGAAGTAGGTATTTTAGCTACGCTCGGTGTGTCTGATCCGTATAATGGTACCGACAGAAAGGCTGGTTCCACTAAATGAAGACCCTAGGTGTTAGGATTCCATGGAAGCGCTTATTGCCCGGAGATAGTGGGTTTAGGTTTTCCTCAATAATCAGACCATTTTTGGGAAGTCGTAACGGTACGGAACACTTGCGTGACACTATTGAGGAGTTAATTGAGTTAGAGGAAGACGGTGACGGAAAAGATAACGCGGAAGAACTTACCCTATTTCGCAACGTGCTCCGGGTTAGGGATGTTAAAGTAGATGACGTTATGGTTCCGCGTGCGGACATCAAGGCGGTTGATGCTGAAACTACAATTGAAAATGTAGCCAAGATAATGAGTGACACGGGCCATTCTCGTCTCCCCGTGTTTAGAGGCCATTTAGACGATGTTGTGGGGATGATCCATATCAAGGATTTATTGGCTTTTTGGGACGATGAGCAAGGCACTAGCATTAAAAAAATTGTTCGAAAATCATTATTTGTAGCACCTTCAATGCCGGCTTTAGAGTTGCTAATTCAGATGCGCGTCCAGAGGCTCCATATGGCTCTTGTCGTGGATGAATTTGGAGGAATTGATGGGTTGGTAACCATTGAAGATTTGGTCGAAGAAATAATTGGTGAGATAGAAGATGAGCATGATCAAGATATTGGACCCGGGTTAGTCAAACAGGGTTCCGACGTTATTGATGTTGATGCCCACTTGCGTATAGAGGATTTTGAATTAGAGGCCGGGAGTTTTCTATCATTGAGTGACCGTGAGGAAGATATAGATACGGTGGGCGGTTTGGTGTTTTATTTGGCAGGCAGGGTCCCTGGACGCGGTGAGGTGATACGACATAGCTCCGGTATAGAGTTTGAGGTAATCGACGCGGACCCTCGGCGCATACGCCGTTTGCGAGCGACGAGTCTGCCACGCACCCTGACCTGATGGTATCAAGTGCCGCGATAATTAGGTTTGCGCATTTTTTGGCTTTTCTTGTCGGGTGGAAACGTTTGTCCCTTTCACTCATATTTGGAATAGTTGCGGCAACTGCACAACCTCCCCTCTTTTATTTGCCTGCGTTAATAATCTCATTCACCGGGTTAGCGTGGTTGTTAAATGGTGCAACCACTTTTAGGTCTGCGTTTTTTATTGGGTGGATGTTTGGCGCAGGGTATTTTGGGGCGGGTCTCTATTGGGTTTCTGAAGCATTTTTGGTTGACGCTGGTAAGCATGCCTGGTTGATACCTTTCTCCCTTTTTGCTTTATCATTTGGCTTAGGACTATTCGGTGGCCTCGCAACCGGGGTCGCGTGGCATTTTTGGTCGCCTGGACTAGGTTGCGCGTTTTCGCTTGGGGCGTCTTGGGCATTATTTGAACTTGTGAGGGGGGTGGCTTTTACTGGGTTTCCCTGGAACCCGGTAGGGAATGTTTGGGTTTTCGCACCCACAATACTTCAAACGGCT
>CAZOHS010000138.1:0-6763 GCA_964579285.1 uncultured Rhodospirillaceae bacterium
CGCAGATAAAAGTTAATAGTCTTATAGTGGGATGAACCTCGCACAAGCACTAGACGTAAACGCAGCACGTAGGCCCCAAAAGGCCGCTATTGTGACGCCGTCACAGACAATCACTCAATCAGAATTTAGAAATATGGTGTGCCGCTGTGCCAGCCAGTTTCTAAATATGGGAATTTCAAAAGGAGACATCGTCGGAATTAACCTGGGTGACACACCGGAACATCTTAGTACACTCTATGCTCTAGCACGTATCGGTGCCATCGCATTGCCAATGGACTGGCGTTGGACAATTTCGGAAAAAAATAGACTGGCCGAGTTCTTTAAACCCTGTTTAATAATATCCGAAATACATGATGAATTTGGTAAAGTCAGCTCAGCCTGGGCCTCCGTGGTGAACGATACAGAGTGGCAAAACAGTATCAACTCACGAGATCCGGAAACGGCCCACATCGCTGAAGGTGACCCGCCTTTTCTATTAGCGTTATCATCAGGCACTACGGGGATACCAAAGGGACCCTTGATTACCCAAGAACAATTTTTTTCACGATTTATGATATATTTTGTGACGCTCGGATTTAACGAGCGTACACGCTATCTTTGTGCCACGCCCCTTTATTTTGGTGGAAGTCGCGGTTACTCGATGTGTTCACTGTATGCGGGAGGAACGGTTTTATTGTTCCCGCCCCCGTACGATATGAGAGACCTCCTCTCTTTCTCGAACAAACACGATGCAACCAAAATGTTCCTGGTTCCCACTCTGCTGAGACGCTTGATGGAGATTGAACCATTATCTGATGACAAATGTCTAATGCCTCAGCTGGATTTATTATTTTCAACAGGGGCCATTCTGCACTCAGAAGAGCGTGAAAACCTCATGCGCTTTGTTAACCCTTATTACCTAAACTTCTACGGATCAACAGACGGTGGAGGCGCGACAGCATTATTTTGGTCGGACCCACCCGAGGCTGCCGGGTCGGTAGGTCGACCAGTATTTGGAGCGGAAGTGCAAATCGTCGATGACAACAATCATATTTTACCGCCGCCAGAAATTGGTCAAATACGATACAAGCACCCCGGAACCGCCACGGGTTATTATAATGACCTGGAAGCCACCAAAAATACCTTCCGAGATGGCTGGTATTATCCTGGTGATATTGGCTGGCTTGATAATCAAGGTTTTTTGTATTTGGCCGGTCGGGCCAAAGACATGATTATCCGCGGTGGTATTAATATCTACCCTGCAGAAATTGAACACGTGCTTAGTCAACATAAAAATGTTTTCGAAGTTGCCGTTGTCGCGTGGCCCTCTCGTGAATTCGGAGAGGAAATTGCTGCGTTTGTTATTACCGATAATAAAGGGACGGAATCTGAAGTCCTTATAGGCTGGTGCAACGAAAACCTTGCGCGTTATAAGGTTCCCCGACAGATCTTTATAATAGATGAGTTACCCAAAAGTGGTGTCGGAAAAATTCTGAAGAACAAATTAACTGACCGCCTAGTGCCTATTAAATAACCACACATCGCTGACACGGCATAAGCTACCCTTTAATCACCGAGTGTAAACGGCCCACCTCATTCACCAGGCTCCGATAAGTTCTTATAAGGATATTTGGCTACCAAAATTTCTCAAAAGACTCGGAACTATTTTTGCACCCTTTATCAACGAAACCACAGCAATCGGGATAAATAACTGATCCCTTTCCCTCGGACAAAACACGTATGGTTTTATTTTCCTTCATTCGGAAAGTGGTGACTATCCGAAGTTTCCATATTTGTAACAGTTTAATGATGTAAGAAGGTCACCCTAAAAAAAGCAATCCAATACCCGTGACCGATATTTCAAAGTTATTCACCTTCAGCCGAGACTATAAATGTATTGGCAAAAATCTCATCACCATTGTTTTTAAACTCGTGAACCTCTCTATTCGTGCTTAACACTCTCAAACTCAATGTCTCGGCGAGTTTTTTTACGTAATTTGCGTCGTGCGAAAACCAACCTTCCGAATTTACTACATAGTTTTCCGGACCGGGATAATCAAAAAGTGTGAAAATAGCTTTTCCACCCTCCTCAAGACAGTTGCCAAATCCTTCGAGGGATTTTTTTAGGTTTCCAAAGTGGAAGAGAACCGCTGCACAGACTATTAAGTCGTATCTTTTTGATGTAGTTGAAAGATGAGAAAGAAGATCCTCCTCAGCCAATTCATCGTAAAATTCTTTGGCAACGGCTTTTCGTATCATCTCCTTAGAAATATCAATTCCTATCAAGTTGTGAGCGTAGGCTCGTAAAAATTCGCCCATACTCCCGGTTCCACAACCCAAGTCCATTATCTGAAGCTCACGGTCTGGTCTAAATAATGACCGAACAGCTTCTTCTATAATCAGGTGCCCGTTATATTTTTTAGATGGTCGGTCCCATCTATCAATATTTTGCCGATAGTATTGTTGCATATAGGGTAGCGGCGTTTGCTCCGGTGCATGGCCTTCTCCAAGGTGAGCAAGGAGAAGACGCGCACCAAATTTTTCGTCTTTCGGATCGAGGTCTAGAACTTTGTGGAAGTTTTGTTTGGCATCGTCGAATCTACCCAATTCGAGCAATAGCCGCCCTACTGCGTCATACACATCGACATAGTCGGGGCGCTGTTCTAGCGCGGTTTTATAATATTTCAAAGCATTCTGGGATTGTTGCAATCGGGTATATGTATTTCCTAGCTGGTAATGCGCCTCAACAAACCTGTCATTTAATTTAACCGCGGTTTTTAGGCTGTCGCGGGAGTTTTCGAGTTGCCCAACCTCCCTATAAACTAGCCCAAGGTTAAGGTGGGCCTCTTCAAAAATTGGATCTATCGAAATCGCTTTCATGTAACTCGTTAACGCCCCCTCAAAATCACTCGAGTCCCTCAGAGCCGTGCCCAGGTTATTATAGGTCTTACTATCTTCAGGTTTAGCAACGATAACTTTCTGGTATACTTTAATTGCCTCCGCAAGCCGTCCAGCCTCTTGCAGCGCCACGCCTAAATTTCCCAGTACTTCCGTATTTTGATCATTGATCTCCAGTGCTGCCTCATAGTTAGAAATAGCCAATTGATATTCTTTTAACTGGAAATGGGAATTACCCTTGTTGTAATAGGATTCAGAATTTTCGGGCTTAATCGAGATGGCATCATCATATGCGCCGATAGCAAGCCTATATTCCCTTAGATCGTGTAGAGTAAGACCAAGATTGTTATGTATCTCCGCGACGCCCGCATTTAATTTTACGGCACGGCGAAAACACTTGAGTGCCTCTTTAAAACGCCCGGACGCGCGATAGGCTAACCCGAGATTACTGATTGCTTCAACATAAGTAGGCGTTATCTGTACTGCACGAGCAATCTGTTTTATTGCCGCTTTATAATTTCCGGTGTTTAACGCAACTAAACCTATTAAATGTAACGCATCTGGCTGAGAAGGATTATTTTTAAGAATTCCAGAACACACTTCCTTCGCCCTGGAAGTGTGTCCATTGGCAAGATATTGCATTGCCGTATTTAGGAGAATTTCCTCTGACGTTTTCTCGTTTATAGCGCTTCGCTGATGACCACTTACCGCGCTTTTTCTTTGTCGGCGTCGCTCGGCTCTATTCATTTTCTACAAAACACACAGCAATAAAATTTATACCTACCATTTCATCATGAACCATATAGTAATTTCATTCCAATGTTTGAGTTAAGCACCCAAGCAACATACCATTGCGCAATAATATTACCCATTCCGCAGCGTAAATCTGCTTAATTGTCGATCAACTACAGATAGGTTTCGGTGGCTCATCAAAATCTTGGAGAAGAGGCACTACGATTGCTACATTCAGTCAATGCGAGGGTGCATCTTAATGAGCCTGATACTGCGCAGATAATGGTGCGGGCGGCCGGACTTGAACCGGCAAGGCCTGAGCCGAGGGATTTTAAGTCCCTTGTGTTTACCAATTTCACCACGCCCGCTCTCGTGCGACAATAAGCACGAGAACACCCGAAAGAAAAGGGGTGTAGGAATTTAAGAAGGAGAATTTTTTGGCCTTAAGGAGCGGATTGGATTTACTCGAAACATTACGCTGCGACGAGCGCGAGGTTTGGATCGATGGTGAACGCGTAAATGATGTAACGTCAGATCCCCGCTTTGCGGGTGCAGCGCGTACACTCGCGGAACTATACGACCTACCGGATAACGGCGATCTCTCTTACCGGTCTCCCCTTAGCGGAAATCCGGTTCGTTTGTCGTGGCTGGAACCTAAGTCTAGAGAGGATCTAAGCGCCCGACGAAATATGTTTAAACGCTGGGCGGACCATACTGGAGGTATGTTCGTCCGTAGCCCGGATTTTCTTGCGGTAATGGCCTCCTCCTTCGCCAGCGCAGAATCTGTTCTTGGCAAAGACTATGGGGCAAACGCGCGACGATGCTACGAAGCCGCTCGGGAGGCAGACCTCGCTATGAGCCACACACTGATCAACCCTCAGGTAGACCGTTCAAAACCCGTCGATCAACAAGACCACGACATTGCTGCCAAGATAGTCCGCGAAACCGATAAGGGAATGGTGCTATCCGGGGCCAGAATGCTGGCAACACTATCCCCTTTTTGTGACGAACTCCTTGTAATGCCCGCTCCCTCATATCCTTTACCAGATACCGACGGGGGTCGTGCATACGCCTTCGCCTGCTATATCCCCGTGGCCACTCAAGGCTTACGATTAATCTGTCGACCAGGGCTTGCCCCAACTGGCTCAGGGTCTCCTATGGATTGGCCATTGGCGTCTCGATTTGATGAAATGGACGCGATTGTCGTTTTCGATGACGTTCTGGTCCCCTGGGAACGAGTCTTTATCTTTCGCGATATAGATGCGGCAAATGCCATATATCGAAAAAGCCATGGGGTCGTCCACATGGCCCACCAATTTATAACAAAAGACCTGGCAAAAGCAGAATTCATGATGGGCATAGCATTTTCCTTGGCCCGCGCTGCAAAGGTAGACGAGTTTTTGCACATTCAGGGGATGCTTACTGAGTTGATCAATATGACTGAAACAGTGCGTGCCTGCGTAATCGCTTCCGAAGCGGGGGCTTCCGATACACCATTTGGAACCGTTATGCCGGATCGATGGCCCTTAGAGGCCATGCGATTTAACTTCCCTTCGATGTTTAAACGAGCGTGTGACATCATCCAAACAATTGGCGCGGGAGGGTTAATGATGGTGCCCTCGGCAGCAGAACTTAACGGTGAATTAAAGGCGGATGTAGATCGTTATGCTCAGGCTGTTAATGCAAATTCTAGTACACGGATAAATCTTTACCGGCTCGCTGTTGATGCGTCGACCAGTGGTTTTTCGGGAAGACAACAATTATACGAACGCTACTTCGCTGGCGATCCCGTTCGAGCAGCCGCCATGGTCTACAATTCTTATGAAACAGGTGTTCACCGAGATCGTATAGAGGGCTTCCTTGAAACAACCCATAAAGTCACACAAAATTCATAACCGGGAGGGAACTGAAAATGCCTAGCACAAATACGGTCCGTTTTCCTACCCTGGTTCTCGAAACATTTATTAGTACCGCTTTGCATAGTTTAGATATGTCAGAAAATGACGCCAATGATTGTGCCCGCTTAATGGTTGCTTCTGACAAAGCGGGATTTCACACACATGGCATCTTCCGCTTGGCTCAATACGTTAAACGGATCAAAGCTGGCGGAATAAATGTTAAACCCAGTATCACAATTGTGAGCGAGGCGCCGGCCACTGCCTTAGTCGACGGTGATAACGCTATGGGGCACCTGGTTGCAGAATTTTCCATGAACGTTGCTATACAAAAAGCCGAGGAAACAGGCTGTGCCTGGGTTGGTGTAAGACACTCAAACCACGCTGGAGCAGCCGCAACATACGTCGCTATGGCTGCAGAAAGAAAAATGATAGCACTCTACGGTACTAATGGCAGCGCAAACCATATGGCACCATGGGGGAGTGCTGACCTTTTGCTTGGAACCAACCCAATTGCCGCCGCAATTCCAACCAACGATAGCGCGCCCATATTAATGGACATAGCCACATCTGTGACATCTTTTGGTAAGGTTCGAACAGCAGCGCAGCGCGGGGAAGACCTCCCGCCCGATTGGATGTTTGGGCGCGACGGGGAGCCAATAATCAACTCCTCTCGATACAAAGAAGGCATTCTAAATCCGATTGGCGGACATAAAGGATACGCCCTATCACTGATAATCGGACTACTCGCCGCCACTTTATCAGGAGCGCAAATGGGCGTCGACGTGGAGACTATGGGCGATGAGGAATACCAGAAAAATCCAGTGAATAATGGACACTTTATGGTGGTTGTAGACCCCTCGCGGTTTGGTGGAACCTCGGATTTTGGCAACCGAGTAGAAGAGGTAGCAAACACAATGAGGGCCGCAGCCCCCATGCCAGGAGTAGAAAATGTCCGCGTACCGGGCGATGGAAGAGCCAAAAGCATATCTGACTCAGAAAAACATGGGGTGCCTGTCCATGAAGCTCTATTATCCAACCTTAATAAACTGGCGGACGAACTCCACATCTCTAGTCTAGCAAAGTAATAGTAGGAGGAATAAGTCATGGTCGGCGCACAGCCGTACGTCTATACATCAGCACGTCCGCAGCCTGAACATAAAATTAAAAAACCTAATTGTTTTACCGTAGACATTCATTGCCACGTGCATGTTCCAGAGGCAGCGGAAATTGCTGAGGCCCATTTCACGCCAGATATG
>CAZOHS010000139.1:0-6667 GCA_964579285.1 uncultured Rhodospirillaceae bacterium
ACTGCTTCTGCAAACTCCTCCTCGGAATTATAATATTCGTTGTAGCCTACACCGGCCGGTGCTGTAGCAGGAATAAACGCTCCTTTTACATCTACAAATTTTAGGGCTGCTTTGAGGTTTGTGATATCGCGTTGAACGGCGTCATGGCCCCGATAAGACACCGGCCCAACGCAATACATAGGAAACATTTGGACAACTTGTCCACCCATCATCGCGCGCTCCATATATTCTTTATAATACTCGGGAAAGGCGTTTATCTCTGCCTCAAACAATCGGAACTTTTCATTTTTTCGTGATTCAAAGCCCTCCATTCTTTCTTCGATGTAGGTAAAGAATCCCGACTTTGACATTTCTCCGTCTGTAACTACGTCGATACCTAGCGCTGCTTGCTTCTTTACAATGTTGGCTACACCAGCAGAAATGTTGGCTTGATAGCCATCTTCGTCATAATTACCGTCGTTTAGCTTAGCCTTCATCGCATCTAAAACTTCAACTGTTCGGGGGAGACTCCCGACATGTGTTGTCAAAATACGATCTTTGTTTCCCTGCATCAGTTGTATCCCTCAATGCCAAAGGTCTATTTTTTGCCTTGGACAAAGTAATGTCAATTTTTAGGCCCTTTGGTCACTGTAGCTGGTGATACATTTAACTGCCGCGTTTGAGATTCACCAAGCCAACGCCCAACACCATTAAAAGTATTGCCATCCAAACCAGAATACTATGACTTTCATCAAATACGAGTATGCCAAAAACGACCCCAAAACCGATAGAGAGGTTATTCGCTTGTGACATGTATGTGGGACCTGCAATTCTGATCAATTCGAAGATCGCATAAAAATTTATAGCTGCCAGCGTTGAATGAATGAGAAGGGCAATCTCACCTGTTGTTAGCGGCCACGTGAAAAATTCAAAAACATCAAGTCCGAGTGCTAGCGCTAAAGAAAAGAAGGCACCTGCCAGCAGCGTGCCACTTGATAAAGTCATCGAATCAACGTTCTTGGGGCGAGTTTTTTGCGAAAGTGCGACATACGAAACGGCATGAAGCAGTGGTGCGCCAAAACCGATAAGGACCCAAATGACGAGTGAAGGATCGGGGAGGCTAGATTTGGGGGCAATTATGATGAGTGCCGCCCCAAATCCAAGAAAAACCCCTACTGCTCGAAGCTTGTTAAACCTCTCGATGCGTGTAGCGAGGCTCATGGAGTAGGTAAAAAGAGGCACGAAGCCCATAATTATTGCCATAAGACCTACGGATAATTTACCCTGGGCGGAATAAAATATTGTGTTGCCCAGCGTAAACCGTACAAATCCAAGTTTTAAGTAATATGGCCAGTGTTCGCGAGCAAAGCGAGGCTTGTAGCCTCGAATGGTCGCTCCCATATACAGCAAGAGCCCACTTAAAAACGTAAACCAGAATAAATAATTAATCGGGTGCACACCGCCGGTCACGCCCATTTTTATAAGCACATAAAAACCGCCCCAAAGCGCAGCAATTAAGAACAATAAAACGATGGGGAACATGACACTTCCGGAAATATGGCGCCCAGCGCCGGTTATAGTTGGCCGTCGACGGCGGGTATTAGGTTCTATGTTGGTTAGTTAAAAATATGTATCACGGTGCGAACTAAAACATTTTTGAAAATATGGTTTAGCCTTTGGGTATGAACTTATAAAAATCGGGTTCAATGCTTAAGTGAGGTTATCTGGCTTTCTAGCGTGTTTACCCAATGATTACTCAGTTATTCCGCGGCATGCGCAATTAATCTAGCTTCTGCCGCAGTGTGATCAAAAATTTCTGGCAGAATGTCACCTTCGTAAATAGCTTGGACACGCTCTTCCGTCAGGGGAAAAGAAAATTCGGCATTCCGCATTGTAATACGGCGCCTCAGTATCTTAAGGACAATATCTTCCATTAGTTGAAATTCTTCAGAGGTCCAACCCTCACCATCTAAACCCGCTATCCCTTCCAGCATGTGGTCAAATTCGTCTTCGTAGATTTCTTTGCAGGCGGCGGCAATTAGCTTGTTGGCTGCATCAAATTTGCCGCCGATTTCCGCGGCATTCATACCTTCGCGGAACAGTGTACAGTATCCCCCTTCAGTAAACCGTGTAGCCCGAATTCCCAGTTTGCCATGTTCAGCGATCGCGTCGTGCCTCACCTTGGTTAAGGCCGCATCTTCATCCCATGTTTCAAGTTTGTGAGGATTGATGGAGGGAGTGTTCGCTGGCTTAATTTTGTCGAAAACATCCGAAAACAGGCAAAAGTGTTCGTATTCTTCCTTTAGTATTTCGAGGAGTTCTAAAACATAATGGCGATCCACGCTGTCCTCCTCTCCGGTATCAATTTTAGGGTAGACCAGTTGCAGTTCGGTCAACGGCCCAAGAAATACTCCCATATTTTTGTATTCTCCAGCGCCTGTGCCATTGAATTCTTTGGAACATTGCCTTTGGATCCATAACAAATCCGTCTCTAGGGTTCGAATTGGTGAGGTAAAATAGGTCCTTACGACCTCTGCTTCACCTGCCCAAAGGGGTGCTGAGACGTCTACAAGCCTTTGCAATTCCGGACTGAGAGCCATTTTGATCCTCCGATCTCCAAAGTAGTACTATTTCGCTCAAAAAATGAGTTTAATCCCATAAAACTAATTTAAGGCGGCGGTGCAGTCAAAAGGAGAGCGCACGACATAATGAAGGGAGGAGTACTATGATCCAATCCGAAGTTCGGTTGGTCTATATCACAGCGGGTGACCCTGAAGAGGCTGGTTCAATAGGTAGGGCGCTGCTAGAGGCGCGACTTGTTGCATGCATAAATATCTTTCCTCCGATGACATCATTGTATTGGTGGGATGGCGTTATCGAAGAAAGTACCGAGACCGCCATAGTGGCTAAAACGACGGCAAGCAACACTGATGCATTAGTTGAGATGGTGAAGAAACGACATAGCTATGATTGTCCTTGCGTGGTAGTGCTACCAATAGAGGATGGCAACCCCGCGTTTCTTAAGTGGATTGAGAACGAAGCAGAAGTTCGCAAATAGATAAGGCACTATATGAGTAAGAAGCAGCCTAAAGCGGGGAAGTCCTCAGTTCTAATTTTTGCGAATGTTGCGCATTTCTATAGCCACATGATGATGCTTGTTTTTCCAACTGTCGTCATTGTACTGGAAAAGGTATTTAGTCTCCCGTTTGGTGAATTGTTATCGCTATCACTTATTGGCTTCGTCCTATACGGAATTGCCGCTTTGCCTGCAGGTTGGCTCGGTGATCGATGGAGTGCAAAGGGAATGTTAGCAATTTTCTTTGTAGGGACAGGTGTATCGGGGGTCGCCGCAGGATTCGCCACTAACCCAGTTCAAATCGCAGTTGCTCTCGCCGCTATCGGGTTATTTTCATCCATCTATCATCCTGTAGGTACAGCGTTAGTTGTTGCGAATGCTAAAGCGCGTGGAAGGGCATTAGGGATAAATGGAGTGTTTGGTACAGCTGGTATTGCTGCAACCCCCATTATAGCGGCATCTCTCGTGGCTCTGCTCGGTTGGCGCTATGCGTTTGTGCTCCCCGGCATAGTCTGCGTTTTAACCGGTGCGTGGTTTATTTACTGTATGAGAGGAATGTCCGCGGCTCACAAGGAGAGTATCGATGAAAGGATTATTGCCCCGTCACGACGCCAATCTATACGGGGACTAGCCATACTTAGTGTAACGGTGCTGTGTGTTGGGTTTTTAGCCCAGGCAACCACTGTCGGTATGCCTAAAATATTTTCTGTTAGCGCACCGGATATCGTAGGGCGGCTTGGTTTGATTGGTGCAGGGGGGCTTGCGTCAATTGCTCTTGCTATTGGGGCCTTAGGACAACTTGCAGGTGGTTGGCTTGCGGATCGATATAAGCTAACCGTGGTCTACCCGGCTGTTTACGTAGTCATGATTCCCGTTGCTTTGCTGTCCGGATACCTCAGCGATTTACCGCTCGTTGGTGCTGCTGGGGCGGTGATGTTTTTAATCACAGCATCATTACCTACTGAAAATAGCCTTGTTGCCCGTTATTGTCCTTCGAATTGGCGCGCTAGTGCCTATGGCGCGAAGTTCGTATTAGGTCTCGGCGTAAGTTCACTTGCAATCCCAATAACGGGAAAGGTTTTTGACGTGACGGGAGGCTTTTGGTGGGTTTTTACGGGGATTGCAATATTGGCCGCATTAATCGTGGCCTTTGCGATATTTCTTCCATCGGTCGAACGTGAACATCCTTTTAATAATGAGGGAAGAGAACCCGTTGCAGGGCCTGTTTCCTAGAAACTCGAACAAATGTTTCTGGCAACAATCGAGCGTTGCATTAAGCCGTTGGCATTTCCACTTTTTTATACAAGGGCTTGGTCAAGGTCATCAAGTATGTCCTCTGTAGTCTCTAGGCCAACAGAAATACGGACGACGTCGGGGCTGGCACCGGCTGCATTTTGTTGCTCTTCCGTTAGTTGTCGATGGGTCGTAGACGCTGGGTGAAGAATTAAACTTCGTGTGTCTCCAACGTTCGCCAGGTGCGAAAACAAGTTACAGTTTTCCACCAGCCGTGTTCCAGCTTCATATCCACCCTTCAATCCGAAAGTAAATACTGAGCCACACCCTCGCGGAAAATACTTATTCTTATTTGAAAATGAGGGACTCGAGGGTAGGCCCGCATAAGAAACCCAGTCTACGGCGGGATGACCCTCAAGCCATCCAGCCACAGTTTCGGCATTTGCGACGTGGCGTTCCATTCTAAGGGGCAGTGTTTCTATACCCGTAATTGTCATAAAAGCGTTAGTCGGCGACAAGGCCGGACCAAAATCACGCAGTGCTACGGCACGAAGACGCATGGTAAATCCGAAGTCCCCAAACGTTTCGTAGAATGTTAGTCCGTGATAGGCGTCGTCTGGTGTTGTCATTGATGGGAATTTATTGTTTTGGGCCCAATCGAATTGTCCTGACTCGACCACTACGCCGCCCATTGAGTTGCCGTGACCATTTAAATATTTAGTTGTTGAATGAATGACGATATCGGCACCGTAGTCAATTGGGTTGAACAAATAGGGAGACGCCATCGTATTATCCACTATTAATGGAATACCCTCGGCATGAGCTATTTCTGCGATGGCCTCGATATCGCCAATAACGCTTGACGGATTAGACACGGATTCCATAAAGATCGCTTTGGAGCTAGACTTTAGTGCTTTTCTGAAAGTTTCTGGTTCAAGAGGATCCGCGAATGTGCAGTGCCATCCAAGTTTTTTAAAGCTGACGCCAAACTGTGTTATCGATCCACCATAGAGATTTCGAGATGCTACAAAATGGTCACCTGGTTCTAGAAGTGTGAAGAAAGCTAAAAACTGGGCGGCATGACCTGAACCCGCTGCGCACGCCGCTCGGCCATTTTCGAGATTTGCAATTCTTTCCTCTAAAACAGCCACGGTAGGGTTTGTTAAACGTGAATATATGAACCCGAACGTTTGTAGATTGAATAGAGAAGCCGCGTGATCAGTGTCGTCAAAAACGTAGGCCGTCGAATGATGAATTGGGGTGTTTCGCGCGCCGGTCGCGGCGTCGGGAGCGGCACCTGCATGGATTGCTCTCGTCTCGAACCCAAATGTTTTATTTTTTGATTGGTCGGTCATTGGCTTCCTGGCTATCGGGCAAGCCGCGGACGTTTTGCCGAAATAACACCGGAATTAATTCCTGACCAGGATAATTCGTGGTTTAGTCTTCCAAATTCGATCTTGGGACACCGATCCATTACCACTGTGAGGCCAACCGCCTCTGCGCGGGCTGCCGCTGCTTCATCTAAAACGCCTAATTGCATCCATATAGTTTGAATATGCTTATCATCTTTTTGGGCGATGACCTCATCCACTATTTTACCAGCATCGCTTGATCGGCGAAAAATATCTACCATATCGACTTCGCAAGGTATTCGGGATAGATCAGAATAGCACATTTCATCATGGATCTTGGTGCCGGCACCGCTCGGGTTAACCGGTATAACTCTGTATCCTTTCTGTTGGAGATACTTCATCGCAAAGTTACTTGGCCGCACCCAATTAGCGGATGCTCCAATCATCGCTATTGTTTTAGTTTGGTCTAGAATTCGCCGGATCAATCCGTCCGGATATTCAACCATTATTACTGTGTCCCGCCAGAAACCAATTCCTCAACTGTAACGGTACTACTTCCGGTGTCTGTGGTGTTGGCTTTCATAATTTTAGAAAAATAATGCTGGGCAAATGTCGGTCCCGTTCCATTGCCCTCGGCGTCCCCAATGCCGCCTAATATAGCATCGTGGTTGGGTTGATGAAAATAAACCAAGGATATTCTATCTTGTGAGGCCGCGTTGTGGGGAGGATTTGCGACACGGTGAAGAGTGGACTTGAACCGTCCTCCTGTCCATAACTGCATTGTATCACCAATATTGCATACAAATCCGTTTTCGGGCGTTTCGACATTGTGCCATCCACCTTTTCCGTCACTGATCTGGAGTCCGCCGGTTACATTATCTCCTTTTACGAAGGTGAAGGTGCCGTAATCCGTGTGTTCACCGGCCCTGAGTTGGCCTTTTAACGGTTCCCCTTTCTGCGCGGGGTACCGTATAAATCGTACGTTGCTGCATTGACGGTTTGTCTTGTCGATGAAGAATTCATGATC
>CAZOHS010000140.1:0-6667 GCA_964579285.1 uncultured Rhodospirillaceae bacterium
CGATGAAAATTGAGGTGTTAGTCGATGGCTAAAATTCTTTCTGACCTAACAAACACTGTCATATCCGGAATTGTACTGGCAGTAGTGTTAGTTGTTGTGATGATACTCTGGCACGGCACGGGGCTCGACCTAGATAAGAACTGGTGGGCATTCCTATTCCGTTGGCTTCATGTTCTAAGTGGCGTGATGTGGATTGGTATCCTTTGGTATTTCAACTTCGTGCAAATTCCCAATATGGGCAATATACCTGACGAACAAAAACCGGCGATAACCGGCGTGATTGCGCCTGCCGCATTATTCTGGTTCCGATGGGGCGCGATGTCGACAATCATTACTGGAATAATCCTAGCTTGGTTGAATGGTTATCTTGGTGAAGCAATTTTAATTGGACTAATGGATGGTTCCTCCTCATTCCATACCGCAATAGGCATTGGAATGTGGCTCGGTACCATTATGTGGTTCAATGTTTGGTTTATAATTTGGCCCAACCAGAAAAAGGCGCTCGGTATTGTACAAGTGGAAGCCGATGAAAAGGCTAAAGCGGGACGTACCGCTATGTTGTTCTCAAGAACAAACACGATGCTATCCATCCCAATGTTATATGCGATGGTATCGGCTCAGAATGGCGTCTTCTAAATCTAAATAAAAAAATTAAAGGGGGGATCTTTGATCCCCTCTTTTTTTAATCTCAGTTATGTTATGAATAAATTTGATTTAATCGCAGATCCAGATTCTAGACCTACTAGAATTAATGCCCTCCCAGAGCTTTATTACTCCCAAAATTTAAATGCTACATCTGAAATTTTTCGAGGTATCGTCGCTAATCAACTTCTTGAACAAGTAGCATATTATTATCAAAATCAATCTCTGACCTACGCGGCTCTTATTGCTGAGACGAAAAAGTTTGCAGCCGCTTTTCAATCCATCGGTATGGCCGCCGAGGACCGCGTGCTTATACGGATGGCAGATTCTCCTCAATTAGTTATTACCCTTCTAGCCATCATTGGAATTGGCGCAATTGCGGTACCAACCTTCACCCAGTTCAAATCCGAGGAGCTGGATTACCGGGCAAACGATAGTGGCAGTCGTTTTATTGTCGTTGATTTTGACTTATTAGAGGATGTGGAAAAAATTTTGGGGGACCAAACCCCGCTAGAACACGTGATTATATCTAGCAACTATCAAGGGGCTGAACACCATTCGATGGACAGTCTTCTAGAAAAGTCGTTCCCGCTAGAGAACTGGGAAGATACAAATTGTGATGATATTTGCATGCTTCTTTACACATCCGGGACCTCAGGTGTACCAAAATGTGCTGCGCAGTGTCACCGGGACTTGATGTCTGTGGGTGATACTGTCGGGCGCTATATGTTCAAAATTAGTGACAAAGACATTTTTATTGGTCCTGTACCTCTGCCCTTCGCAATAGGAACCGTTTTCTTTATTTTTTGTTCGTTGCGGTTCGGGGCCGCAGTAGTTCTTTTGCCTGAAAAAACTGCTGAGGCATTTGTACGTGTGTGCAATGAATTTAACCCGACAATATTATTGGGCGTTCCCACATTTTATTACCGTGTACTAGAGTGTTTGCAGCAAGGTTCAAATATTAATCTGGAATCCGTTAGGGCGTTGTTATGTGCGGGAGAACCTTTAAATCCGGAACTCGAAAGGGCTTGGAAAGAAAAAACCGGTGTGCCTTTTAGTCAACTCATCGGTACAACAGAGATGTTCACCGCGTTCATAGGTTTTCAACCGGAAATAGATGAAGTTTTGAGCGAAACTCTTGGAAGACCATGCGCTGGTTACGAAATTACGGTACGCGATCCAGAAACTTTTGAGGAGGTGGAGACCGGACAACACGGTTTAATGTGTGTTCGCGGTCCATCCGCGACGGTTTATTGGAGCCCTTTAGAGGCACAATCTGGTGCTGTTCGAGATGGATGGACTGTTGTTCAAGATATAATTTGGAAAGACGAAAAAGGCTTTGTCCATTTTGTATCTCGTCACGATGAAATGATCATAACGTCGGGGTTTAACGTCGCGCCTTTTGATGTCGAAAGAATTTTAGCTACTCACCCTGCAGTATCAGAGTGTGCATGCGTAGGGGCACCAGACAGCTCAGGCGAACGATCAGAAATTGTTAAGGCTTTCATTATCCTTGCCGACGGCTACCCGCCAGGCGATACCTTGGCTATCGAAATTCAGGAATTTTTTAAGAATAACGGCCCGCCCTATATGTATCCCCGGGAAATACAATTTGTCCCTACCCTTCCCCGCAGTCTTGCCGGCAAGGTCCTCCGTTCGTCCCTTAAGAAAGAAGAAATAAAAAATAGGATTGTGGCCACTTAATATAATTTCGACGATAGGTTTTCTTTAAAGCATTATTTTAACGACTTCCTGAGCAATAATGGTAAAAGCCGCAGTCACACCTCGGTCGAATTTATCTAAAAAATTAATCAGAAATTTCGGTATTTGTTTCGTCTCCGGTTTCACCAACTATAAGTCCGGTCCGCCGAAGATTCATATACACCAGCAGAGGGACCGCGATAAATATGGATGAGTAAGTTCCTACTAATACTCCCCAAATCATCGCAAAACCGAAACCCTTGATTACCTCGCCACCAAAAAAATACAACGTTAATAGCGCTATCAAGGTAGTGACACTGGTTAATATTGTGCGCGATAACGTCCCGTTAATTGATAAATTTAAGAGGTCATTAAGCGACATTGTCTTGTATTTTCTGAGATTTTCTCGCACCCGGTCATAGACCACGACAGTATCGTTTATGGAATAACCGGCAATCGTCAAGATAGCCGCGACTGTCGATAAATTAAACTCTAAACCCAATATCGAAAAAATTCCGATAGTGAGTATAACGTCATGCATCAATGCAATAACGGCTCCGACTCCAAATTGCCATTCAAACCTAAACCAGATGTAGACCAACATTGCAGCAAGCGCGCATAGAACCGCCGTTATGCCGGCTTCTATTAGCTCCCCCCCGACCTTCGGCCCCACAAATTCGGTCCTTCGGTAATCTATCCCCTCACCTAAGGCAGCTTTAGCTTTTTTTACAGCATCTGCCTGCGCTTTATCTCCTCCGGGCTGGCGTTCAATACGTATTAAAACGTCTGTGGGCTGCCCAAACTCTTGTAGTTGAACCTCACCTAAATCCAAGTTGCCCAATGTAGAACGTAATTTCGATAAATCCGCAACGTTTGGCGTCCTGATTTCCATCATTATCCCGCCGCGAAAATCGATACCGTAATTTAGACCCTTACCAATAAAGAGCCCCAAAGACACAACGCATAACGCAAGCGAGATTACAGCTGCGACCTTTCGAAATCGCATAAAATCCAATTTAGTGCCAATTGGGACAAGACTGACTAAACGCATCTCATTTCCTTACAAAGGCAATTTCTGGGGCCGCCGCCGATGCAGCCAACTTACCACCATAAGTCTTGTGACCATTATTGCAGTAAACATTGAGGTTAAAATCCCAATTGCCAGGGTGACGGCAAATCCCTTGATTGGACCCGAACCGAACTGAAATAACAATATCGCTGCGATCAAAGTCGTAATATTTGCGTCGATAATAGTTTTAAGGGCCCGTTGGTATCCAGAATCAACCGCTGATATAGGCGTTCGGCCATTACGTTCTTCTTCCCGTATGCGTTCAAACACCAAAACATTAGCGTCCACAGCCATACCTATAGTTAGCACAATTCCAGCTATACCAGGCAAGGTCAAAGTGGCTTGAAGAAGCGAAAGCACTGCAGAAATCAAAATTATGTTTAGTATTAGAGCAACATCCGCCATCAGACCAAATAATCCGTATGCAGCCCCCATAAACACAATTACAAGAATAACCGACAAAATACTTGCAAATTTTCCCGCTTCAATCGAGTCCGCTCCAAGTTCTGCTCCCACTGTTCTTTGCTCTATCGGCGTTAGCTTAGTGGGCAACGCACCAGCCCGAAGGAGTAGCGCTAAATCTTGTGCCGATTGGATCGTAAAGTTCCCGGTGATTATTCCATTTCCACCCAAAATTGGCTCATTTATAACAGGCGCACTAATAACTTCTTTGTCCAAAACAATAGCAAATGGATGACCGACGTTCGCACCCGTTACTCTTCCAAAGCGCCGTGCGCCCAAGGAATTAAAGCGGAATTGAACTACAGCCCTACCGTCTTGGAAGGTACCCGTTGCATCTACTAGGTCGGCTCCATCAACAGCGGCCCGTTTTTTCACTAAATAATTCACTGGCCGAACAGTACTGTTTTGCTCCTTTAGACCCTTATCCCGATATTCGGGCAAACATATTGTTCCTGGGGGTCTCCTTTGCCCCGAACCACAAGATTCGGCTGCTGAATTATTTCTATCGAGAAGATGAAAGGTCATCTTCGCTGTTTTACCAATTATATCTATAATGCGTTGTGGGTCGGATTCACCAGGTACTTGTACTAATATGCGCTCCGCGCCTTGCCTCTGAATAGACGGTTCCTTTGTACCAAGTTCATCGATACGCCGGCGAATTATCTCAATCGACCTCTCTACCGAATCTGTCACAATTTCTCTTCTACCGAGTTCAGTCCAACACACGGTAATATCTAAATCTTCCACATTAATATCGAGAGACCGAGATAAACTATTAGTATCTAGCTTTCTCACAATCTTTCGGGCTCTAGCTACATCATTCTGCACCAACGCTGTAAAACCCGCACATTCTCCCCTATTTCCCAGGCGGCGGTAGCTTATCTTTGGAGAAGCTCCCCTAAGTCCAGCTCGCAGTCCATCAACAAGACTTTGTTGGCGTTCCTTAATAACGGAAGAAACATCAACTTCGAATAGCAGATGGGAGCCGCCCTGAAGGTCAAGTCCAAGGTTCATTTTTTCGCTAGGAAACCAACTGGGTATCCACCCAATTTGTTCTTTATTGAAAATATTTGGAAGCGCGAAAACTATCCCGAACGCGCAAACGACCCCAACAAGGACCATTTTCCATCTTGCAAAGTAGACCATCTCTCAGCTTGTTTTTAAATTAAGTTATGTCTTATACGCTAAATCTTCGCTAGTTTTTCTTCCCTTCATCTAACTCTTCAGTATCGTCATCAAATTCCTCTTCCTCATATTCTTCGGCGCTGTCCTCATCAACCACTTCCTCTTTCTTTTTTCCTTTGCTCTTTGAAGAAGATACTGGACCCGATTTAGCAATGCTTTCAGCAATCATTCCGCGCATAACTCGAACCTTTACCCCATCTGCAATTTCAACAATTAATTCAGTATCATTCGGAACGCGCGTGACATTTCCGACCAACCCACCATTTGTCACAATTCGATCGCCGCGGCGAAGATTGCCAAGCATTTCACGATGTACCTTTGCTTTCTTTTGTTGAGGTCTAATGAGTAAGAAATAAAAAACAACAAAAATTAATACGAGGGGAAGAAGAGATTCCATTCCTCCAAAACCTCCTCCACCACTTTGGGCCCAAGCTGGTGATACCAACATTCTATTCTCCGCGTTGCATGAATTTGCGGAATATAACTGTCCCCTGGTAGCTTGCAACCACTTCTATTTACTTATTCACCAAGACTGATAAGAAAAGCGATTATGCTAACTTATAAATTCCACTCCACGCATCCGGTCCATACTTATGGTTGAGCGTGACATAAAAAGCCTAATTAAGCGGGTAGCTGACGGGCTAGACCGATTATCTCCACCCGCAAAACCAACAACTATTCTAGATAACGTTAACGCTTTTGTATGGAATGCTGATCGACTAGAACTTATCCCCGTTAGCGAGGTTAATCGGCTAGAATTATCGCTACTAATTGGGATTGAACAGGCACGAGATATATTACTTAAAAATACTCGTCAATTTGCGGCGGGCTATCCAGCAAATAACGCGCTTCTATGGGGGGCGCGGGGAATGGGGAAGAGTTCTCTCGTAAAAGCTGTGCATGGCAAGATATCAAGCGAACATAAAGTTCCACCGGTGTTGATAGAACTCCAGAGGGAAGAGCTCTCTTCCCTCCCAATTCTTTTAACTATTTTACGGGCAAAAGAGCGGCGGTTTATCTTATTTTGTGACGACCTTTCTTTTGACGCCCACGACAGTTCATATAAATCACTAAAGGCTATATTGGAGGGGGGGATTGAAGGCCGTCCGAAAAACGTATTATTTTACGCTACGTCAAACCGTCGCCATCTAATGCCCCGCGACATGATTGAAAATGAGCAATCTAGTGCAATAAACCCCGGGGAATCAGTTCAAGAAAAAGTTTCTCTTTCGGATCGTTTTGGTATCTGGCTAGGGTTTCATAATTGTGATCAACAAACCTTTATGGCTATCCTGGAGGGTTATGTAAAATTTTATGGCCTCAAAATTGATGAAGAAACATTACGCCGAGAAGCAATAGAATGGTCGATGACCCGCGGAGCACGTTCGGGCCGCGTTGCCTGGCAATACATCCAAGATCTAGCTGGTCGCCTTGAAAAAACGTTAAATTAGCCTTTAAGATTTATTCGCCGTCGGTTGAGATAACGTTCGGGATCAACGGGCCGCTTACCCCTTCGAAGCTCAAAATGAAGTTGTGGAAAGTCTACACTACCGGTATTCCCAACATGCGATATTATCTGTCCTCGATAAACTTTATCACCCGTCTCTA
>CAZOHS010000141.1:0-3568 GCA_964579285.1 uncultured Rhodospirillaceae bacterium
AAGAAGGTGAGCGGGGCAGAGAAGGGCTCGCTATCGATGAATCCGAACTTAACTTCTCCGCGAACGTGGACGATAAGTTTTATGGCAGCCTGACCGCCGCTATTGTTCGCGAAGACGGGGAGGATAAAGTTGAGTTGGAAGAGGCCTACGTCCAGTCACTTGCCGGCGCGGGCCTCCCAAATGGTTGGCAGATAAAGGCGGGGAGAGCTTTCTGGACCCTAGGTTATATGAACGAGCACCACGCCCATGCGGATGATTTCGCAGACCGTCCTTTGCCGTATCGGATTTATCTGAACAAGGCATTTAATGATGACGGAGCAGAGATATCCTACGTGCTGCCCACTAAGTTGTTCACTGAAATAGGCGGCGGTGTTTTCCGCGGCGGAGATTTTCCCGCAGGTGGCTCAACTACTGGATTTGACGCTCGGTCTGTGTTTGGCCGCGTTGGGGGTGACATTGGAAACAACGCGAGCTGGCGTATCGGCGCTTATCTTTTAGATAGTGATGTAGCGGAACGCAAATCCAACGAGGATGGTATCACGTTCATCGGTAAATCCCGACTTTTTGCCGCGGATTTTCGATACACTTTGGCACCCACCGGGAACGCCAGGAATAGTGAGATAATTCTGCAGGGTGAGTATTTTCAAAGAGATGAAGAGGGTACTTATAATGTTGGATCAGGGGCGGTCGCTTTCGACGACGTTTCTGATGGCTGGTATGCACAGGCAGTTTATAAGTTCTCCCCGAATTGGCGCGTCGGCACTCGATTTTCTGCGATGAATCCGGCCGCCGTCGCGGCAGGCCTTGCGGGTAGTTCACTAGACGCCAGCGGGCATGACCCGAATACCATCTCGGTTATGGCGGACTGGACCAACAGCGAGTTCAGCAGGATACGGCTACAGTACAACCGCGAAGAGCTGTCATCTGGTAAGACGGACAATCAATATATTCTGCAGTACACTATGAGTATAGGCGCTCATGGCGCTCACGCGTATTAAATGGTGCTATATGTTTCGTAAGTCTTTATTATTTGCGTTGGCACTGCTGGGGATCGCCTGTGCGTCCCCAGCGTCTGCTGAAATTCGCGTGTTTGCGTGTGAACCTGAATGGGCAGCGCTGGCTCGTGAAATTGGCGGTAAACACGTTAAAGCGTTCTCTGCCACCAATAGGATGCAAGATCCGCATCACATCCGGGCAAGGCCTAGCTTGATAGCGTCGATGCGCCGCGCGGATCTATTATTTTGCTCAGGTGCCGGTTTGGAAGTTGGCTGGCTGCCCATTCTCTTGAAAAAAGGCGCAGCGGCTAATTTACAACCAGGTCAACCAGGCCACCTCCTTGCGGCAGACTATGTTCCCGTTCTGGAGAAACCGCACGTGGTGGATAGGGCTCTCGGCGATATTCATCCGGAAGGGAACCCCCACGTTCACCTTGACGCTCGGAACCTTGCCCTATTAGCGCGCGAACTCTCGCGCAGATTATCCACCATCGATCCACCGAATGCACAAGAATACGCTCAGCAGTCCCGCGCATTTATTGAGCGATGGTCGCACAATATTGCACGATGGAAGAAGATGGCCTCGGACCTTGAAGGGATGCCGGTGATCGTACATCATAAAACATGGTCGTATCTGGTGCGTTGGCTGGGTTTGAAGACTGTTGGCGCGTTGGAGCCATTACCTGGTATTCAACCTACACCAAGGCACCTTGAGGCTTTACTTAAAACTTCTCGCAGACAACCGGTGAAAGCTATTCTTCGCACCCCCTACGATCCGCCAATGGCCTCAGACTGGCTGTCTTCCAAAACTGGGGTTCCGGTATTGACACTTCCCTACACCGTCCAAAGAGACGCCCAAACTGGTAGCCTCAAGGGGTTGTTCGATGAGACAATTGCACCGTTGATAGCAGCAAATCAATTGGACAATGGCCGGAATTGAGCTGCTCGAAATTATTGCTCCAGCTCTAATTGCTGGTCTTCTTATCGCGCTCATTCACGCGCCACTTGGGCTGGAGGTGTTGGCACGAGGCATTGTCTTTATTGATCTGGCTGTTGCACAGATAGCGGGGTTATCGGTCGTTATAGTGAATTGGTGGGTACACGAACCCTCATGGATTGTAATTCAGTGTGTCGCGGTATTATCGGTTACCTTTGCAGCTCTATTTTTCTATTGGATTGAGAGGGTTTTGCCTCGTGAACAAGAGGCTATTATCGGTAGTACATTCATTATAGCGGCGTCGGCTATGTTATTGATCCTGACCGATAATCCGCATGGTGGGACCGAAATGCGGCATGTACTCGCTGGGCAGATCCTACTTATCCGGTGGTCGATGATTTATTCGTTCGCGCCGATCCTGATCGTGGCTCTTATCTTATGGTTCCGCTTTCCTCCGGTTCGGCGTGGGTTCTTGTTTTTCCTTATTTTTGCAGTGGTTATCACGTCGTCTGTGCAGTTAGTTGGCGTATATGTCGTTTTCGCGAGCCTGATCTTGCCGGCACTTGCGGTCAACACTTTGGGGTCGGGGAAAATAACGAAGGCGATGGCGTGCGGCGTCGTCGCCGTGTTGTTTGGAGTTGCGATTTCTGCTTTGGCAGATTTGCCCGCCGGCCCGGTACTGGTATTTTCCTTTGCGTTAGTCGCTATCTTGGTCAGACTGATTTTGCGTGTTCAGCAACGCGCTACCCAAGCCTAGATCCATTTAGACTTCGTGGCATATCAATCAAGTTCCTTAGCAAAACTGATAAAATAGTTTCGTGCCGTGGCGTTCATTTGGTGTTCGGCCAGCGCAAGCAGCGCGTTTCTCTTTACTTTTATGGCGCGATCACGATACCCGTCCAATCGCACAACCCGGTCCGCCAATTGCAGTGCCCACTGGTGTTTACTATCGTTTGCTGCCGTTTCCATTTGATCAGCTAGGACTTCGGGCCCGCCAGCCAGATCGGCGATGTGACGGGCCTCCTCATTAGGCGAAAGTGGGAAAAGGTTAGTTGGGTTTCCGTCAAACCACCCGACGGTTCCCGCGAAATAAGCACGCACTGCCCAAGCAACGGTACCGTAATATTCCTGAAGAAAGGGGCGGTCCGCTAACACCTTTGGTAATTGTACGTAATCCACAAGCTCATCCGGCGTTAAACCCAAATCCATTCCTTCGGCACACTTGGCGACAATATGGCGGATGGCGTCCCGATAATCCTCTAATACTGACGCGATCGAGCTTGCCTCTGTCAGGGGTCTTGAGTGTCCGGGGACGAGCGTCAGCGGATCAAGTGCGATGAGCGTGTCTAGTGAATCAGCCCACACGTCGAAATCGCGATATTTTGTGCCGCGGATCGCATAGAGGTTGGGAAAGGATTTATAGTAGTTGTCGCCGCTGAATAGAATTCGATCCTTCTCCCGCCAGACGACAAGATGGTCCTCTGTTTCACCGGGGGCGGCAATCAGTGAAAGTGGGATACCGCAAATCTCGACGTCCAGACGGTCGTTTTTCACCCAGTGAGTGGGTTGAAGAAAGCCCTGTCCTAATCCCTCTAATGGACGGTCACCTGGTCCAAGGCCAAGGTTTATGAGTTCA
>CAZOHS010000141.1:3578-6658 GCA_964579285.1 uncultured Rhodospirillaceae bacterium
GAATTGCCGTTTGGTGCGGGCGATCATCAATTTTGTGGGATAGGGACGGTCACCTCCTTCAGCCAGCTCGATAGCTAAATTAGCGCGAGCATAAATGTCTGGTTCACCATCTTCGGCGAATACACTGGCACCAGAAATGTGGTCGCGATGTCCGTGTGTATAGATGATCGCGCGAACGGGTTTGTCTGTGATTTTTCGGAATTCCGCAAGGATATTGGATGCGGCGCCTGTTCCCTCTGTTGTATCGACGATTATTACTCCATCATCACCCTCGATCATCGAGCTATTAGATGCCGCATAGCCAACCGCCGTATAGACACCGTCACCAACATTAAATACCGTCTTCGCAAACTCGGCACTATGGGCCCGAAGTTGTTCTACAGGCTTCATGTCCTACTGCTCCCACGTAGTTTTGTTTTAAGTTAAATTAGCAAGAGCCAGGAGCCCCATCCCAGTTGTCATAGGTGCATAGTAATTTCTGTGTATACGTTCCACACGATCGCTAAGAGCACCGCGCATAACCAGCCACATAATGAGTTCAACAGCCTCCACACCGGCTTTTTCCATAATCTCTTGGTGGGTCAGAGTCACAAGTGTTTCAGGCTCGTTTTCGATTGTATCGAGCCACCAGGAATCGAAGTCAGAGTTGATATAACCAAACCTCTCGCCGCTCAATTGATGTGACATTCCCCCGGTTCCAAGAATTACCACGTTAAGGTCCTCCGGCCAGCTGGAAATCGCATTCCTAAGTTGTTGTCCAAACTTGTAACATCTAAGTGCCGTTGGCAGGGGATGTTGGATAACGTTAACTTGTATGGGTACGGCCTTAACGGACCAATCAGGAACAGAATCAAAGCACAGGTGCATAGGCACAAGGAAACCGTGTTCAACTTTTAATTCCTGACAGACGGTAATATCAAATTCGTTATAAACGAGATGTTCACAAAGGTGCCAAGAAAACTCCGAATGCCCCCTAATTACGGGCAGGGGTCGTATTCCAAACCCCTCATCAGCCAAAGGGTACTCTGCCGCAGCACCTACAGCAAAAGTTGGATATTTATCAAAGAAAAAATCTCCGCCGTGATCGTTGTAGACAACCACAGCGACATCAACCTCATTTTCTTTTATCCATTTTTGCACCGGTTTGTAACCGTCAAAAAGTGGTTTCCAAGCTGGCTCCTCAGTACGTCCCTGATCATAGACAACACCAACGGAAGGAACATGTGAAGTTCCAATTCCACCAATAATTTTAGCCATTTTAATGAGCCCCTGCTCTATGCCGGGTATTCATAAAATCTTCGTATGTTTGACCCCTTTGCTGGGCGCCCATGTGATAGAGGCCGATTTCCAGGGCGGCCCCAAGCTTTATCAGCATATAAATATTTCCGCCGGCCTTGATGAGGCCCAGAAAATCCCGGTCTTTCACTAATGCCTTCTCTTTTTTGCTTAAATTCCACTTCTGTAGATAGGCATTTTCATCTTCCTTGAATTCTTCACGATTTTTTGAAGAGGCGAGCGACATTGAAAATTTATTTATCCGATAACCGTTTGTTGAGGCCTGTCCATTAAAGATATAAGACCCTGGTATTTCCCGCGAAAAGTCTATTTGATTTGACATAGTTTGGAGCTTCCCAATTTTTGATTAGTTCTAATCAACCCCGGAGGTGGCGACGGATGGCTTCTTCGAACTCGTCAACATCGAAATAAAGTGGCCCCAAACCGCTTTTAAAGGCTACCTTCCCATTGCGGTCGATCAAGTACAGCCTGTCAGGCCAAGAGATGTATTTTTCTTCGGCATCGTTGTCCATTCCATCAAGCAGCATCGGAAACGAAAAGTTATACCGAAGCATACACGCGGCAGCGATCTCGGCGCGTTCGTCTTCCGTTTCGGGCTGACTAAATACCACGTCCTCCTTTAAGTTCCTGGGAACTTGGTCTTCCCCTTCCGCATGTGCCTCACGTATATAAATACCAAGGAATTGAACATCGTCCCCAAATTCTTTTGAGAGCTCGTCAAGGCGCACGGCCCCGTCCCGAAATGGTGGTCACGTATAGGATCCAAAAATTAGGCCAACCGGTTTTCCGAAATAAGAAGAAAGCTTTACCGTTTCACCGGATCGGGTACCATTGCTATTGAGGACTTCGAGTTCGGTGTCAGGAGCATCATCACCCTGTTTTGGCGATCGCTCGTTATCCCGAATTACCCGCTTTTCAATGAAAGAGCGAAGTTGCTCCCGTGTCATTCCACGGGTTTCTAGCCATTCATCGGCGGCATTTACCACGATGCTTTCGAATTTTTTAGGCAGTTCAACAGACATTTTTGGTCTCCAATACGGTCAGAAACGAAACCGCCAGTCCCCACCTTGAACCTTGACGGGTTGCTGTTGGCGCGCCTTTGTATTCAAGTGGTTTAATTTTAAACGCAATTGAAGAATAGCCCAACACCTATTCAGGAACGTGTTTTAGGTCCACAAACCTAACGCCACACGAAGTTAGTGGGAGGCGTAGAGACTAACATAAACGCCATCTCGCATTTCGTCGAAGAATTGATTGAGGAATGGATGGGCTACCGGTTCCCCCGTCAGGTCGGGTTCTAGGTTTCTCTCTGCGACATAGGTCGAGTGTTCCGCCCGGTGGACCAGCACGTGATACCACGGCTCATCCTTGGGCGGACTAGAACGCGCCATGGTGTCGTACCATTCCTCCGTACCAGAAAAGCTCGCATCAACATCAACCACGACCCCACGATAGTCGAACCGCTTGTGATGGATCAGTTCGCCGACTTGAAACTTCGCCATCATGTCCCTCATCACATTCTCCGTGTCTTATTTCCGGCAACGAAATTTTGATCTTCCGTCAACTGACTATAGTTTGAAAATTTAACCCAGTTAAATCCCAGACCCTTGGGTAATACTACCCCACTACAGGACATTACTTTTTTCAGGCACTTTCAGGCAAAGAAAATCCCACTTAAACTAATGATTTAAATGGGTGAATTTGGTTGCGGGGGGAGGATTTGAACCTCCGACCTTCAGGTTATGAGCCTGACGAGCTACCGGACTGCTCCACCCCGCGCCAAT
>CAZOHS010000142.1:0-6590 GCA_964579285.1 uncultured Rhodospirillaceae bacterium
TGGAAAACCAAGGCTTTGATGTCACCCATGTTTACGGTCTCACAGAAACCTATGGCCCATCAGTTGTCAGTGCCTGGCATTCAGACTGGGACAACCGAACAATTGGTGACAGATCAGCGCTAAAAGCACGGCAAGGCGTTCGTTATCATGTGTTAGAAGCGCTCATGGTGGCCGATGCGGATACATTGGAACCTGTTCCCCAAGACGGAGAGACAATGGGAGAAATATTCTTTCGTGGGAACGACGTGATGAAAGGTTACCTCAAAAACCCCGAGGCAACAAAAGCAGCATTCTCCGGCGGATGGTTCCATTCCGGTGATTTAGGAGTTTGGCATGGCGATGGATATGTCGAACTGAAAGACCGCTCAAAAGATATCATTATTTCAGGTGGAGAAAACATTTCATCTATAGAAGTGGAGGGTATTTTATATAGCCACTCAAAGGTACTTGAGGCAGCTGTTGCAGCCCGACCTGATCAAAAATGGGGAGAAAGTCCGTGTGCTTTCATAACCCTAAAAGACGGCGAAACCTCAAGCGAAACTGAAATAATAGATTTCTGCCGCAACAACATGGCAAGGTTTAAAGTTCCCAGAACGATAGTTTTTGGAGATCTACCCAAAACCTCCACTGGCAAAATACAGAAATTCATTTTACGGGAAAGGGCCAAAGAGCTTGGAGAGAGGACTGAGGACTGACGGCAAATGTGGCACAATCCAGAAATACCGTTTCCAGCGGCTTCACCCAAACTGATCCAGGAAATTAAAAAGGCGGGCCGAAAAAGAGCCGTGGAAAGAGCACAGCAGTCAAAGTTTTTTGCGGGAAGACTGGATAACCTTAATCTAAAACATGTCCACGAACCCGAAGAATGGGCGAAAATTCCAATTCTAACCAAGGACGAATTGCGCACCATACCCCCAGAAACATTTTTAACGGATTTTTGCATCCAACCCAGTTCAAAGATTATAGAATTTTGGCGCTCTGGTGGCTCAACAGGACAACCACTCTTTTATCCGCGGACCCAGAATGACCTCCGACTGGCAAGCGAAGGCTTTAGACGCTCTTGGGAAGTTGCCAGCGCGGTAGCTGGCGACCTAGCTCATGTGTCTTTTCCACTCGGCACCCACCCGGTCGGTCAAATGTACTGCCGAACGGCTCAGCAAATGGGTATAGGAGTTAACTGGTGTGGAGCAGGAAATTCCACCCCTTCCGAGATGCAGATCGAACTTATAAGAACGTTAAAACCTCGTATATTCTGTGGCATGGCTAGTTACGGTCTACAATTAGCGCAAGTAGCAGAACGTGTAGGATTTGACCTTGGGAACAGCTCAGTAGAAATTTTTATGACGGCAGCTGAACCCGTGTCGAAAGGCAAACGTGCACGTATAGAAGCCCTCTGGGGTGCCGAGATGTACAATCAATTCGGCTGCACGGAAGGCTCTTTTATGGCGAGCGAATCTGAACAACATGATGGAATGCATTATTGGACTGATATGTTTGACCTTGAGGTTGTCGACGAGAAAACTGGTGAGCCAATGCCCGAAGGGCAAGTCGGTATTTTAGTGTTCACTCCCTATTGGAACAATGAAATTACACCATTTTTGCGGTGGGAAAGTGGTGACTATGTCTCCTATGTCAACGAAGGTATTACGGAAGGCCCCGCACGTGTCTATCCAATGATCAGGCACGCCGCACGCACTTCTGGGTTTTTCAAAGTACGCGGTATAAATATTAACCATTCTGATTTTGAGGATTTCATGCACCGGCGTCTCGAAATCGGGGACTTTAAAGTAGAAGTTGTCGAGACAAATACCTTAGATGAATTACGAATTTATATTGAGGTACGTGGAGAAAAACGACCCGAAATAGTGCAACAGGAGCTGAAATTAAAAGTACGAGAGATTTTTGAATTAACCCCCGAGGTTCTCCTTCTCCAACTTGGCACATTAGAAAAAGAGTTCCAATCACAAGTTAAGCAGCAACGTTTCATAGATAAACGTGGTTAAACTTAACGAGAACACTGTACCTTGAATAAAAGAAACGGGGGAACATCCGGCTTTGTCGCTATCTGCGGCGTTCTAACCCTCCTCCTCGCTGTCAATAGTTTTAGCACCGACACTGTTGCACCCGGAATACCGGCTCTACGCGATTTCTTTAGCGTCGACACCAGCCAAGCTAACCTCGCCTTTAGCGTTTACGTTTTTACGTTTGGTTTTATGCAACTTATATACGGCCCCATTTCCGATCGATTTGGGCGACGGCCGGTGTTGGTTGCCGGGATGGCACTTTATTGCCTAGCGTGCCTTTTTTGTGCTTTCGCGCCTACGTTTGAGATGCTCCTAGTGGGCCGAGCCCTTCAAGGGGGAGCGGCGTCCGCGGCACCCGCCGTCGCGCGCGCTGTAATCAGAGACTTATACGGCGCGGACGGATCGAGGAAAGTACTGAGTTACGTTATGTCTGCCTTTGGCTTGGTTGCAATTGCTACTCCGATAATTGGTGGTTTTCTTGTGGCCTGGAAGGGATGGCAGGCGTCGTTTGTCTTTTGCGCTCTTTATTCACTCATCTGCATAATACTAATTTTTTCATTTCTTAGGGAATCCCGCCCAAGTAATGCCCCCGCAAGACTAGAATTGAGAAACATTTTTCTATTGTACGTGAGGCTAACCCCTAATCCCTTATTTGCTTTAAACTGTGCCACAAACCTGTTCATGTACGCGTCTATGTTTGTTTGGTTATCCGGTAGCATGCTGGTTTTAATCGATGGGTATGCAATAGAGGCAAGAGTAGCTGGGTTTTTATTGGCGCTGGGTTCTGCTGGATTTATGGTTGGCGCGTGGGTCTCAGGTCGTATTGGAACGCAATACAGCCCAAATAAACTCATTTTATTGGGCAGCGGAATAGCCATCCTCGCAGCTCTTTCAATATTAATATTTGCTTTGCTTGGGGTTCGTCATGGCTCTGCTGTTGCATTACCGGCTTTCGTTTGGATGTTTGGGCATGGGCTTCATTACCCTCAAAGTATGGCTGGAGCAGTCGCCCCCTTTCCCCAAAATGCTGGCGCAGCGTCATCACTGATAGGTTTCTACCAAACGACTGCAGCCGCTATCATGGCCTTTATTATGGGACTGGTTCACGACGGAAGTGCAGTACCTTTTGGTGCACTGATGCTTATACTCAGCATTGCCGCGCTGTTGGCGTACTTACCATTTTACAGACGATTCTTCTAAAACCGCTATTGTAGGGTTGTTAAAATAATATTCCTCGGTTCACCCACGGGCCGTCTGTCGAAGGATAGGTTTTAATTGGTCCCATGAATGAGCAGGCACACGAAGTTATAGATCAAGTCGTAACGGTAACCACTACGTACGGATTGGACGTAGTCGGTGCTATATTTATCCTCATTGTTGGGTGGATGGCAGCTGGATGGGGTCATCGGGTTACTGAAAAGGCATTATCAAAGTCACAGAGAATAGATCCAACTCTACGGACGTTCTTTGGAAGTGCTGTCCGATATAGCGTAATTGTATTTACCGTCCTGGCGGTTCTTCAGCAATTTGGCATTCAAACAACCAGTCTATTGGCCGTCCTTGGTGCCGCCGGTCTCGCAATCGGTCTGGCATTACAAGGAACGTTATCAAACGTTGCTGCCGGCGTAATGCTAATGATTTTTCGTCCTTTCGGGATCGGTGACTTTATAGAGGCGGGTGATGTCTCAGGCACCGTCACAGGCGTGGGTTTGTTTACAACCCAACTAGATACGATTGACGGCATATACGTTATTGCCCCTAACAGCGCCCTGTGGGGAGAGGCCGTCAAAAATTATAGTAGAAACCCCACCCGGCGGGTCGATATCACCCTCGGTATTGACTACAACGATAATATAGACGCAGCAATTAAAGTTGCCCAAAACGTAGTGGACAATGAACCGTTGTGTAGATCGGAGCCGCCACCACAATTCGTTGTGGGAGAAATGGCCGATAGTTCCGTAAATATTTATGTGCGAGCGTGGACAAACACCCCTGATTTCTGGGTGGCCTATTTCAAGCTAACCAAATCCTTAAAAGAAGCGTGTGATGAAGCAGGAATAACAATCCCCTTCCCTCAGCGGAGTATTCATATTGAGTCTCAAATTGAAAATTAAAACACGCCCGGATTGATCAGTCGACCGTTCAGGCCTGACCTTCGAAACGGTAGTATTTGGCGTATCTCATTAAAAATTCATCGGTCATTGCAAACAAAATCGTATCTTCCTCAGCACGGTGTTCGGTCCAGTTCCATGTGGGCGCAGCAAAGGTATCGCCAACTCCCCAAGATAGCTCATGATCACCTATCACGCTGCTACCTTTACCCACCATAGGACTGTAGACGACGTTAGCTGAATGACGGAATTTTCTTGTTATTTGACCAGCTTCTAGCCGTTCAACAAAAATGCCGATTGTTGGCATTTCGTCGGCCTCAAGCCGGATCCGCCCGCCGAAATACCCTTCGGGATCAGGCTCTGCATTTTCAGTTCTTTTTTGGATGCTATCCCAGGTGAATCGGTAAGGAGAATCTGGGGTTACGCGCTCTACCACCGCAAAACCATCCGGGTGTTCTTCGAAAAACATGGGTTCTAAGAGGTGGGTAAGTGGGACATCTAAGCCATCCAACCAGTAAGCCGGTCGATCACCATCATGCCCGTGGCCATGCCAACACCACCCCGGTGTCAGAACAATATCCCCCGTTTCCATTGGATGCTTTTCCCCATTAACAACAGAGAAAGAGCCCTCACTCTCAATAATAACGCGTAACGCGTGAGGAGCGTGACGGTGCGTTCTCGCTTGTTCGCCTGGTAAGATCATTTGATAGGCATTTACTAGGGTTTTTGTTGTTGCGATCTCATTACCCTCGATCGGATTCCGCAAAACGAGATTTCGTCTTTCAGCTAACTCCGTATTTATCAAGCGACCGGCAGCATCCAACGCCGCTTTACAATGTTCGTAACGCCAATGTACGACTTCGAAGGGAGTATCCGGTTGTTCCCAAAGAATTGGGTTTTCCCGGTCTATCCAACCCGGTGTCATATCGAGTGGTTTTAGGGCGGCATATAAATCTTCCAGACTTCCGGCATTGTGAAGAGCGGTAACTTTATCTTCCATAGTTACGACCATTAAATATCCCCTTATTCGCCAAAACCGCCACTTTTTGGTGATTTACGGTCCGTAGTTTCCCAGATAGTAGGCCTATGCTAAAATAATGGCAATTTTCGGCGCAACTAATGGAGAAAGACGATGTCGGAAGCTCGGTCACAAGACGAATTTCTATCTGAAATGGAAACACGTTTTGAAGGAAAAAGACACTCGGATTATGAGATGGTCCGTTCAATCGCATCCGGCACCGCCACAACCCAACAAATCGGCTATCTAGCTGTTTTGTTTTATCATTTTACAAAATGGACGCCCCAGGTCATCTCCACTATCCATTCACGCTGCGATTCAAGAGAAATTCGCCGGCGCATAATGGACACATTAATTGACGAGGACACGGAACTTCGGTGCGGATCAGCAGGACATGATATGCTGGCAATGGACTTTGCTACCAAATTTACTGGCCTCACTGAAGAAGAGGTAGAAAACCACCCCGTACCCCAATCAATTATAAATATGAGAGACTACCGTTTTAAAGTTGCCCGCGAAATGCCGGTTACAATCGCGCTTGGAAACTCTGGCGTTGCCTCAGAAAGTCACGCCCCAGAAATGTGCAGAATGATTTCTGATGGGCTCAGAGATCATTACGATGTAAATGATGAGGATCAAGAAAGCTGGATTGTCCACATTGAAGGCGATGAAGAACACTCAGAGACCGCGCTTAAAACTGTTCTTGAGTTCTGTAAAACGAAAGAATTACAGGATCAAATGCTTTGGTGTATCGATGAATATTTAAAACACTGGGCTAATTTCTGGAATGAATGCGTTAAGGGCGAGTTTCAACCTTCACCGAGATCCGCTGCCGCGGAATAATTTCCAGATGGAAGTCGTGTTACGACCGCTACCTGAAGGCCAATTAGGTAAGGTACGCCTTACTGTTTGTGTAAACGACAGGGGTGCAAACGCTATAACTGTTTCGTGTGGACCACGCGGAGGGTCAAACCTAGAAAAAAAGATAGCAAAGGAAGTTCTCAAGCGCGGACTTAACATTGAAGTGCAAACCATTAAGTGTTTGGGGCTCTGCGACAAGGGCCCCAATGTGCGACTAGCCCCCGGAAACAATTGGTTTCACGACGTTCAAACAACCGACACCTCAGAATTAATTGATGTCACAGAGGTACACATGGACCTTCACAGGCGCGTTGATTAACGGTCCTTTCGCCTAGGTTATATGTGACCCGTTAAATTTAACGTTCGACGGGGCTGGAAACAAAGTTGTTCAAATGTTATATGCCGTTTTAGTATTGATCCTCGGTAGCTCAGTTGGTAGAGCAGGCGGCTGTTAACCGCCGGGTCGGCGGTTCGAGTCCGTCCCGGGGAGCCAATACTTTTATAGGTTATTGATTTAATTTACTTTTATTTTAACTTGTGACCTAATTTGTGACCCGTTTTGTGTACCGGTACACA
>CAZOHS010000143.1:0-6574 GCA_964579285.1 uncultured Rhodospirillaceae bacterium
ACTAAATTGGATGTATCCGACGCTATTTATCATGAATTTGCCGCGGCCTTTCCCTATACGGAAACCGAAGACCAGGCCGAGGCTATAGCAGAAACCCTGAAAGATCTGAGATCGGGTACAGCGATGGATCGTTTGGTGTGTGGGGACGTTGGTTTTGGTAAAACAGAAATAGCTTTAAGAGCGGCATTTTCGACGGTTATGTCAGGCAGACAAGTTGCAATAGTTGTTCCTACAACACTCCTCTGTCGACAACATTTTTCCACGTTTATTGAGCGGTTTAAAGATGTGCCTGTTCGAATTGAGCAATTGTCGCGCCTGGTTGGTGGAAAACCTTCCCATGATATACGCCAAGGGTTGGCAAACGGCGAAGTCGATATTGTAATTGGGACCCACGCGCTCCTAAGCCCGAACATTACCTTCAAAAACCTAGAATTACTCATCGTGGATGAAGAACAACATTTTGGTGTGACACATAAAGAGCGCCTAAAAAAGTTAAAGGTGGGTGTTCATATTTTGACACTCACCGCGACCCCCATTCCGCGAACACTTCAAATGGCTCTGACAGGCGTCAAAGAGATGAGTCTGATTGGAACGCCGCCAGTGGATCGATTGGCTGTTCGGACATTTATACTGCCGTTCGATGAGGTAATGATTAAAGAGGCCATAATGCGGGAGCACTTTCGGGGTGGACAAGTATTTTATGTATGCCCGCGAATAACCAATCTTGATGAGCTTGCACACCAACTTTGTGGGTTAGTCCCCGACGTAAAAATTGGTGTTGCTCACGGAAAAATGGGAGCTCGAGCATTAGAAGATGTAATGAGTGACTTTTATGAAGGTGAACTTGACCTGCTTCTGTCAACACAAATTGTAGAGTCCGGGCTCGATATCCCTAGAGCTAATACCATGATTATCCACCGTGCAGATATGTTTGGATTAGCCCAGCTTTATCAACTTCGCGGGAGGATAGGCCGTTCAAAGCTTCGCGCATACTGTTATTTGACAATTCCAACCGACAGCAAATTGACATCGGCCGCAAACAAGAGATTGGAGGTTATGCAGTCTTTGGACACCTTGGGCGCAGGATTTTCACTGGCAAGCCACGACCTTGATATCAGAGGAGCGGGAAATCTGTTGGGTGAAGAACAGTCCGGACACATCCGAGAAGTAGGTATAGAGTTGTATCAACATATGTTGGAGGAAGCAGTCGCCGCTGCTAAGGGGGGTGAGGACGTCGATACTCGTGACTGGAGCCCTGCAATAAATGTGGGAATTCCAGTCCTCATTCCTGAAATTTATGTCTCGGATTTGAGTGTGAGGCTAGGATTGTACCGGCGGATAGCAGAATTAAAAAATAAGGTGGATAGTGAGGCATTTGCGGCCGAACTTATTGATCGGTTTGGAACTTTGCCTGGCGAAGTCGAAAACCTTTTAAAAATTGTGAATATAAAACAAAATTGCCGGGGTGCCGGTATTCAAAAAATAGATGCGGGGCCTAAAGGGGCTACTCTCCGTTTTAGGGAGAATAACTTTTCTAATCCTGCCGGGTTAGTCGAGTTTATTTCAAAAAACGAAGGGGCAATTCAGTTAAAACCTGATCACAGTCTCGTGATTCGGCAAGAGTGGTCGCGACCGTTTGAACGCCTTAAAGGTGTCCAAAACCTCGCGCTAAACCTCGCCCAAATTGCTCGCAAAGCCAACAAGAGTATTGGAGAAGTGAATGAAGGTTGAGCGACCGCTCTACTTTGAAGATTTTAAAGTGGGTCAAGTATACGAAACTGAGGAACATTACCTGACTGCAGCGGAAATCATTGAATTCGGTATGAAATATGCGCCTTTGCCGTATCACACTGATGGGGAAGCGGCAAAAGGCAGTAGTTTTGGGAGTTTGGTGGCAGCGGGGTATCAAACTGCCGCAATAACCTTTGGGCTTTTTGCACGAACCGGAGCCCTTAGCCTTAGTGGCATGGGATCTCCGGGGGTAGATAAACTAAGATGGAAGTTGCCGGTGCGAGTTGGTGATGTGCTCACGGTCCTAGCAAACGTCATAGAATGTTCTCCGGCTATTAAACGTGGTGGACGAGACGCAGTACGGATACGCTATGATACCTTAAATCAAAATGACGAAATTGTGATGACATTAACCAGCCTTCACTTTGTCAGGCGTCGCCCAAATGAAAATTAGATAGATGTAAGTTAGGAGATAATATGACAGATAAATTACCAATACGTCTTGCTGCCGGGTCTGGTCCGACATTTGGTGTCGATGATCTTTCCTGCGCGGCCGCCACTACTCTGGGGTTATGGAATGAAGAAGGGTTAGACGTAACCTGGACACCAGTACACGGCGGAGTTGCAGCAATAAATGCGGTGTTAGATGGAAAAGTCGACGTTTCATATGGGGGCCTCGGACCGGCTATAAAATCACGAGCGGAGGGTAATCCGATACGTTCCATCGTCTCTATGGCAAGAGGGCTCGCCCAAAACCTAATTGTTCAAAACGACATAAAAACAACAGAACAACTCCGGGGAGTGTCATGGGCGTTAGACGGCACAAATGCCCTCAGTCATCATATGGCTCGATTGACAATACGCGCTCTTGGTATTGCGGATTCCGAGATAGATTGGCAGGTAGTCGGTCCACCTCCGGAAAGAATTGCCCGTTTGTTGAATGGCTCAATCGACGTTTCTCTAATTAGAGTGGAAGAAGCAATTTCTCTAAGTATTGAACAGTCAGACAAGGTTCATAATCTTCTGGGCTTTGCGGAATTGAAAAAACTAGTGCCGGTACAGCCGCATGGCGTGCTATCCACAACGGAAGAATATGAAAACAACCATCCTGAGGAACTCGCTCGGCTGGCTAGAGGAATGATTAAAGCGTCCAGATTATTGCATGATGACTATTCTGTATTTCGGAGGGTATACGATGCGAATGTCTCTGTTTCCGTACCAGATGACATGGTGGAGCAAATTTGGCGCCAAGAACATGACTCGGGGGGGTTCGCCGTAAACGGGGAAATGTCGGACACCCATTGGGCAAAACAGATGTTACTTTATAGAGAATTATACCCCGACCTTCGGCCTGTCGCACAGGAGGAGTTACTGCCTAAATCGTTTGTTCTGGATGCCCTGCAATCAATGGGTAGAGAACAATCTAGTTATGATGCCACTTGATTAGGATGGCATTAAAATTTTAGTTGGTGTTTTTCTCGAAACCGCAAACCATCCGCTAATCACCGCCATTATTGATAACACGGCGACAACTTCTAACATTGGAAAAAACGTTTTGTCGTAGAGCGTGGATACGAACAGCGAGGCCAATGCAGCCGAAGCGAATTGTAGAAACATTACAATGCCAGAGGCTGTACCGGTAAGCTTCGAATCTGTGTTAATGGCGGCGGCCTGAGCGTATGGCAAGGAGAGTCCTTGAGCTATCCCGAGCAATGCTCCCGGCAGAAATAATGCTATTGGAAGATTTGGTATCAGTAATACACCAAGAATTAATAGTTCCACCGCTATTAATCCCGCGGTACCGGAAAACATAATCATAAATTTGGTAGAAAGGCGGTTCCCGATCCGCCCAGATATAAAGTTTCCAGACATAAACCCCACCGTAAGGAGCATAAAGTATAAACCGTATTCTCCAGATGACTTTTTATAGTGGTCGTTCATAAGGAAAGACGCATAAGCACATAACGAAAAGAAGGCACCGGAAGTGAAAGCAGGCATAAGTACGTAACCTAGAAAGGCTGGGTTCCGTATAAGCTTCCAATGATCATGCACAAACGAATTGGTATTTAATCCGGTTTTCTTTTCGTGAAGGGTTTCACGAATAATCAGTGCTCCAATTATTGCTATTATGACCGAGGCACCGGTCGCAAATATAAACACTGAATTCCAGCCGAAGAACTCTGATAGCGCTCCACCAATTGGTGGAGCGAATGTGGGACCTAAAACATATGCAGCGGTTATGTAGGCTATCACTTGTGCTAATTTTTCCGGTCCGTAAACATCTCGGGCAATGGCTCGGGCCAGCACTGTTCCGCACCCGGCCGCAATTGCTTGTAACAGTCGCCCAGCCACAAGAAGCTCAAAGTTCCAGGCTATAGCACATAAGGCGGATCCAAGAATAAATAAGCTAAGGCCCACCATGAGAACGGGTTTGCGACCAAAGCGATCCGAAGCGCCGCCGTAGAAGAGTGTTCCAAATGCCATGACAAAGAAAACCATACTGAAGGTCAACGTCGTCATTGTCGTACTGACACTAAATGTCTTCTGTATCGTTGGCATAATGGGGAGGTACATGTGAACCGCTAGCGGGCCAATCAACGTAATTGCCACCAGCGCCACAAGGAATAGCCATCCCGGCGACGATTTGCCTTGATTGTTACTTTGGGTCAGTCAACTAACTCCCGACGAAGAACTTTTCCAACCGGACTTTTAGGAAGTGCTTCCCTAAACTCAATAGTGTGTGGTGCTTTATAGGGAGCTATCCTTTGCCGTATATTTTGACGAATTTCTTCGGCGATTAGATTCGTTCCTGTCACACCTTCTTGTAGGACACAAATGGCGCGGATACGATTACCGATCTCCGGGTCGGGTGCTGGAACAATGCACGCCTCAGCAATAGACGGGTGTTGTCGGAGAATATTTTCTATTTCATATGGTGAAATAAAAATTCCGCGGCTTTTGAAACAGTCGTCTTGCCTCCCAGCAACCCAAATATATCCATCCTGATCCCGCCACGCTAAATCTCCCGTGTGGTACCAACCACCCGATACCACCTCGTTGGTTTTTTCAGCGTCTTTATAATAACCGAGGAAAAATCCAGGGTTATCAGATTTGATAACCAAATTTCCTACTTGGTCTTCTGCTAGGCTGGTGCCCTTCTCATCAATGATGTCTATATCTGTTCCGGGTATGGGAACTCCAATTGAGCCTGGTTTGATTGGTTGTAGTGGTCCCTGCCCCAAGACCATCTGCATTTCCGAGACCCCATAGTGCTCCCAGATATCAGTACCAATTCTCTTCTTAAATTCATTCCATGTTGAAGCTTCCAAGGCTTCTCCCGTGGCATTGCAACCACGTAAGGATGAAAGGTCATAATTTTTTTCAACATTAGAAATTGCGAGGATCCGCCGATACACGGTTGCAACGGAGTACATCAATGTAACTTTGTGGGCATCTATCGTTTCAAGTACATTTTCAGGCGTCGGGCGGCCTTCAAGTATTACACCTGTGACACCGTTTCGAAGAGGAAAGAGTACATTGTGACCAAGAGCGCTAATAAAGCTCCATTCCCCGGTTGCATATACCCTGTCGTTAGCTGCCGTTGGAACCCGGTAATAGTTTGAGTCACCAAGTGCGATCACCCACCGGTGTGCGTGCACAATGCCCTTCGGCCGGCCAGTCGTGCCCGAGGTATAAACGATAAAAGCTGGGTCGTTAGAACATGTTCGAGCCGTTTCGTACTCGGTTGTGGGCGCGGCAGTTATTAGGTTTTCTAGAGATATATATTCTCCATCGAAGTCCCGGGCGGCAAAGATTTTATTTCGAGAAATATCTAAACGTTTATACAGCGGTTCCGGTAATCCTTTAATGGTTACAATAGCTTCGGCGTCTGAGTGTTCAAAGACATATTCAATTTCTTCCTGCCCTAAGAGAGAGTTTAAAAGTACAGGGACGGCACCGATTTTCATGAGAGCTAAGACGGTTACGGCGAATTCATGACAATTGTGCATGCGCACTAGGACGTGCGTTCCGCGCTCAATCCCGTTGTTAAAAAAACCATGGGATAGCGCATTAACTGTCTCGGCAAGCGCCTTAAATGTTAATTCTCCGCCACTCCAAACAAATGCTTTACGCTCACTGAATCCCTTTGCTCCGATACTATCTATTAACTCGCCGCTAATATTTAAGTATTCGGGAATCTTACGATAATTAGGTGGAAGAGGTTCAGTGGACGTATTCATTTTGGGCGCGCCTTACCGAACGGAGAGTTCTCATAATACGGGCCTCGATAGTCCGGAGAGCGCTTTTCAAGAAACGCACGCATGCCCTCCGCACAATCTTCTGTTCGAGTTATTTCTTGAATAGCCGCAAACTCAGCTGCCCAGCCTTCGTCGGACCGGTTATGGTTCCAGTACATTTTTACCAGATTTTTTGCATACCGGACGGACAAGTATGGATGATTTGATATCTGTTCTGCGTAATTAAAACATTCCGTAAGGAGTTCATCATGCGGGAAAACTTTTTCAACTAGCCCGATGTTGAGCGCTTCATGGGCATCAATTATTTTTCCAGTCAGGATCATATCGAGTGCCCTTCCCACCCCAACTAATTTTGGAAGATTTCTTGCACCCCCTGATTCTGGGAGAAATCCCGCTGGGACAGCAACTTCTCCAAGCTTTGCCTTATCTGACGCAAATCTAAGGTCACATAAGGTGCAAATTTCCAATCCTATACCTACGGCAGGCCCATTAATTGCGGCGATTACGATACAGGGGAGGTCCTCGATTTTCTTAAAGGCTCGCTGCAAGACTTGGTGTCTCAGGTCGTTGAAAAAATAACTTGC
>CAZOHS010000144.1:0-3813 GCA_964579285.1 uncultured Rhodospirillaceae bacterium
ATTATGGCGGTGACCGTCGGCCACGTCGATCCTGATTCTATGGTTTACTGGCCTGTTTCCGGCGACTTTGTTTTTATCACGATCCTTTCCGGGACAGGCAACGTTGGTGCAACCTTCATTGGTGCCCTTGTCTATGAATTGCTTAGGACCTATGCCTTCGAATTTGCGCCAGAGATCTGGCAGTTAATTTTGGGTGGCGCATTGCTCTTAATTATTATGTTCCTTCCCGACGGCTTATGGTCAATCCGAAGCGAGTGGCGGAATCGTCGAGCGATAGCCAAATCGCGGTCAAGTGAAGACCAGGCGGCGGAGCAGCGTCATGACTAGAGTTCTCGAAGTCCATGATCTGGAAAAGAATTTCGGGGGTGTGGTCGCGGCCCACAATATTACTGTTAACGTTGATGAAGGGGAAACTATTGGCATAATCGGCGCCAACGGCGCCGGTAAGACGACGTTCGTAAATATGGTAACGGGTTACCTACCACCCTCCGCTGGGACAATAGAATTTCTCGGTCAGAATGTCGTCGGGATGCGACCTCGAGAGGTTACCAAACTCGGCCTCTGCCGGTCATTCCAGGTTCCGCAAGTTTTTCTCTCTGAAACCGTTTTTGACAACATGCTGGTGGCTTACGGAATAGCAGAGCGGTCGGGTTGGGGGCTGTTGACACCTTTGCACACGGAAGATCGTGAACAGAGGGTAGATGCGCACTTAAGACGATATCAAATATCGGATTATCGAGATACGGCTGCGGCAGCGCTTCCACAGGGTGTTCGTAAATTATTGGACATTGCTATGGCAACTGTCCGGAACCCTAAACTTATTATGTTGGACGAGCCCACGAGCGGTATTAGTGTTGAGGAAAAGTTTGGTTTGATGGACATCATCATGCAGGCCCTGCGGGAGGAAGAGACCACGGTCATGTTTATTGAACATGATATGGAAATTGTTGAGCGTTTTGTCGACCGTGTTTGGGCTTTTTACCAGGGGGAGATCATCTGTGATGCACCTACCGCCGCGGCTATGGTTGACGATAAAGTCCGCGAGTTCGTCATAGGGCAGGAGTATCACCCCGCTCACGTCGAGGGAGATGCTGATGCTTAAAGTTGAGGGTATCGACGTAAATATTGGGGCAACTCCTATCCTTCGCGGTGTGTCCCTTGAAGTCCCATCTGGCACGATGTGCGGGCTAATTGGCCGAAACGGTGCTGGAAAGACAACCTTTATGAGAGCGGTTATGGGCGCCCTCGGGTTGCGAAATGGCCAAATAGAGTTTGACGGTGAAAAACTGCACGAGGCCCCTGCCCACCAGAGAGCACATATCGGTATTGGTTTTATGCCCGAAGACCGTCGCTTAGTGCCTCAGTTGACGGCGGAGGAGAATATTCTTTTGCCGACTTGGACAACTAAACAGCAAGGGGCAGACGAGCGCTTGGCCTGGATTTACAAGTTAATGCCTGAAGTGGAGGAGTTTCGTAATCGTGGGTCTACGGAACTTTCTGGTGGTCAACAAAAGTTCGTTGCTTTTGCCAGAGCTCTAATGGTTGGCACTAAGTTCTTGATGCTCGATGAGCCCTCAGAGGGTATTGCCCCCGTATTCGCTCAGCGGATGGTCGAAATTATTAAAAGCCTAAAAGAAGAGGGTGAATCTGTCCTCGTCGCTGAATCAAATGACAAACATATTAAGGAATTACTCGATCGTTCCTTTGTGATTGAACGCGGTTCAATCATAAATGCCTAATCTGTGTGGCATTTTTTTGCCACCAAATCCTGCCACCGGTATTTGCTATTAAGGGTTTGGCCAGCCTTTAGGGTTTGGTCCCGTAGCCACTGCATTATATTAGTCCGCGAGTTTTGTTTGTTGCGGTATGACGATTAGGATTAAATTTTTATGCGGGTTGTAACGGGGCCCCTGGGCTCCACCTACACGGCGGTACCGCCCCCCATTCGTGGCGTGATTTTTATGATGATCGCAGGCCTGTGCGTCGTCGCAATGAATGTATCAGTTCGCCAGATAGCAGACGATATTCACCCTTTTATGATCGGGTTTTTTAGGCATGTTTTTGGGGTTGCGCTGTTGGCTCCGTTTTTTCTTCGACCGGGCCATAATCCCTTCCGTACGACACAACTACCCCTGCATGGCCTCCGCGCGTTTTTTAACGTGATAGCGATGCTCGCATACTTTGTAGCACTCACGATGGTACCCTTGGCGAAGGTCGTGGCCTTAACCTTTACCGCGCCTCTACTAGCAACGCTTGGGGCAATATTGATCCTTGGTGAAAAGGTTACCAAGGCACGTTATTTAGCACTGGTTGTTGGCCTCGCAGGCGCTCTGATAATCCTCCGACCTTGGGCCGTCGAAATTGGTGTTGGATCGATGCTTCTGCTTTTATCCGCAGCGACCTGGGCGGCCGCATTGGTTGTAATTAAGGTGCTATCGCGCCATGATTCTCCAATCACGATTGCCTTATACGCGTCTCTTCTGCAGTTGCCTTTTTCCTTTGTCGCGTCTCTGTTTTATTGGCAATGGCCAACGCTGCACGAATTAATGATAATTGTGTTAATCGCGGTATTCGGGAGTACAACTCAAATCTGCCTTGCGCAGGCCTTTCGCGAGGCGGACGCAACGGTCGTTTTGCCTGCCGACTTTACAAAACTTGTGTTCGCCGGGCTGGCTGGGTGGTTCTTTTTCGCGGAAGTTCCTGAAATATGGATCTGGGTCGGTGGCACGATTGTATTTATCGGTGTTTTTCTTAACGCATGGTTTGAAAAACAAGCTCGACCTATTAGTTCCGCCATTGCATCACGTGCCAATAGCCCGCAAAGTAAAAGTAATGACGCAACGTAGAAAGAAAGTGAAAAACTACGATGAATAAAATTGTTTGGGGAAACTTTACGCAAGAGGAACTCGATAAGAATTATGACCAATCATCATTGGTCCCTAACGTTGACGAATTAATGGAACAAACCGCGGCAGACAGTGCCAAGATCCGCGAGGACCTGGAGCATATTTCTGATGTGTCGTACGGACCGTCCGTTCTTGAGAGACTCGATATCTTTCCTGTTGAGAACAAGGGAGCACCTGTCGCGATTTATCATCATGGCGGTGCATGGATCAGGTCCAGTAAGGATCAGTGTTCTTATGCTGCTCCGGGGCTTGTGGCTGCCGGCGTTAATGTATTGGTCTTGGATTTTGCACTAGCGCCAGCCGTGTCTCTCGATGAAATTGTGCGGCAAAACCGAGCAGCGATTGCGTGGACATGGCACAATGCTGAAAACTACGGCTGGGACAGAAACCAAATACATTGTATCGGGCATTCTTCAGGTGGGCACATTTGCGGAATGATGCAAGTTACCGACTGGGAAAAAAATTACGGATTACCGGTGAATGTCGTCAAAAGTGCTGCTGCTTGCAGTGGGATGTATGATCTGGAGCCCGTCCGGTTCAGTCACCGTAATACTTACCTCGACTTGACCGAGAAAGCGGCGGTGCGCAATAGCTCTATAAAGCACCTTCCGAGTTATGGGCCTCCTTTGACAATGGCTTGGGGCACAGGGGAGCTAGAGGAATTTCAACGTCAGAGCCGCGATTTTGCGGCCGCATGGGAAAACGCGGGGCACCACGTCGATACGTTTGTTATGGAGGGGCTAAACCATTTCGAGGTAGGGCGCGAAATCTTTAATCCCAATCAGCCTGTATTTCAAAAAATTATTCAGAATATTGGCGTATAGTCGTGTTGTGGTGTGTCATTAGATTATAGAACATCGTGTTTAAGTAATATTGGTTTTTCTGCCCGCCCGTAACAGTGAAGATT
>CAZOHS010000144.1:3913-6488 GCA_964579285.1 uncultured Rhodospirillaceae bacterium
GCGATTAGTCCGGCCATGGCGGCGCCGTACGCGATTCCGATTGAACGCATTGCCGGCGCGGAACTTGCCGTTATTTGAGATTCGGCGTCGCCTGCTGCCGCAAAGGCCCACGAAATTGAATGGACGTTGGTCATCCCTACCCCAATACCGGCAAGTATCATCAACGCACTGACCAACCATATTGAGTCAAGATTTAAGGTAACTGCGATACCAAGAATCGAAATTGACGTAAGTGCCAATCCCATCGCACAGGCAAATTTTCCCCACCAATCATTCCAGCCCGCTGTTCCTATAGAGCCTATCGTCCAAGCGATTGAAAACACGGTTAACAAGTACCCGATCCATAGGGGGCTTAATCCGTGAATTTCTTTTAGTGCTAGGGGCATAAAGATTGTTAACGGCGTATATGATGCCGACAGCAACAAGAAAACCCAAAAAGCTGTGCCTATAGGTGCAAATAATGACAAGACCCTTCGCGGAAACAAACTATCTCCAGCACGATCCATACGGAGCGTTAGCCATAGGGAGAGAACACCCCCCAAAATTAGCCCGGCGCGCCAGTAAAACTGTTCGAATTGTCCTGACGCTCCGACCATTATTACCGACGCTGCTAGTAAGGTTAATCGTCGGATTGGCAAGCGGTGTCGATCGCCGGGGTCACCCTCTGGGATCACGCGCCAAGCGGCTATTATGAAGACAACGGTAATTGCGCTGGTAGTAAAGAATGCTCCGCGCCAAATGCCGATACTACCCCAAATCCCGCCAATCATAGGACCTAAGACCGAGGCTATACTCCACGTGGTCGTGATAGTTGCGAGTGCGCGCGTGCGGAGTTTTCCTGTATATAAATCGTTTACTAATGTATAGGACTGGGACATAAGCAGACCACCGCCAATACCCTCCAACATCCGAAAACACAGCAAGATCAGCATATTTGGCGCAATAGCACACCCTAGTGCGCCAAATAGAAATATAAATCCACTTGCTAAATAACTTTTCCGTCGCCCATAGACAGACCGCGCATAACGGCCTGCAGCCGCGCCGACAACGGTACCAACCATGTAGAGCATCGTCGTCCACGCGTAAAACTCGACACCGCCAATTTCCGCAACCACTGCGGGCATTACTGTCGCTATTACGAAAATATCAACAGCGTGAACCCCGATCCCAATATTCAGGAGTACGGTATAAATGCCACGGATACCGCGGAACATTTCTGCCCAACCCGTGCCTTCCTCAGTCTCCTCAAATTGTGCCTTGATCATATCTTTATCTTAGGATGTGATGGCCAGAATCCCTAATATGACAATGCTCGCGAAGGCGATAAGAATTTGGTAGTTCATAGTGTCATGACAATACTTAGTGTTCTCGATCAGTCTCCAATTCGTGCAGGTTGTACACCTGCCGAGGCTTTGCAGGAAACTCTTGAACTCGCTCAAGTTTGCGATCGTCTCGGATATTACAGGTATTGGCTCGCGGAACACCATTCCACAGGCGGGCTTGCAGGGTCTGTGCCTGAGGTCCTTATTGGCCAGGTTGCTTCTTGCACGCAAAATCTTCGTGTTGGTTCGGGCGGAGTGATGCTGAGCCATTATTCTTCATTGAAGGTGGCTGAAAATTTTCGCATGCTTGAGGCTTTATACCCTGGCCGAATAGATCTCGGTATTGGGCGTGCCCCAGGGTCAGACGGCTTAACAGCGAGCGCATTAGCTCACGGTCCTGGAGCTCTAGGTATTGAACATTTTCCAGCACAGATCCGCGATGTTCAGGGGTGGCTAACGGGAGAGATGCCGGGTGATCACCCATTCCAACAGGTTACTGCGATGCCGACGGGCGAGACAATTCCCGAGATTTGGTTGCTTGGGTCGAGTGATCAGTCTGCTGCGTACGCGGCATATTTTGGAATGGCATTTTCGTTTGCGCATTTCATTAATTCAAATGGTGGACCCATGGTTATGGAGGCCTATAGACGCCACTTTGAATCCACGGAACAACTTTCTAAACCTCGGGGTTCTATCGGCATATTTGTAATTTGCGCAGACACGGAGGATGATGCACTAGAACTTCGCTGGAGCCGTGATTTATGGACATTGCGGCTTCGAACCGGCAAAACGGGTCCTGTTCCAACAGTAGAGGAAGCAAAAAACTATCCCTATACGGATCGAGAATGGGCGATCGTTGAAAGTAACCGACCGCGGACCATTGCGGGGGATCCAGAGCAATGCGCCGAAGAAATTAGGAAATTGGGTGAGGCCTATAAGGTCGAAGAGTTTGTTATCGTTACTATTTGTGATGATTTTAATGCGCGCCGGCGTTCCTATGAGTTGCTTGCTGAAACCTTTGCCCTCGCCCCTGCGAAGGCAGCATAGAAATGTAGGTTGCGGAGTCATTATTACACTTGGTTTCATTTCTAAACGAAGCTAAAGATGTCGAAATTTTTTATTCCCACTAGAAGGTTTGTAAAGTGCCTAAATCTTTCAGGGACTAACTGACGCACACAAACGAAGGAAACGGATCTCACAATGTCAGAAAGCCTTATCTTTGCTCTTGTCATAGGGTTAACCGTCTACATGTT
>CAZOHS010000145.1:0-6436 GCA_964579285.1 uncultured Rhodospirillaceae bacterium
CTGTTATTATTCCTCATTTGGGGTATGTAACCGTTGAGAATTACCATAATTGGTTCGGTGGTACGGTTGAAAATATTCGTTCTTGGTTGGATGGGAAATTGATAAATGAGATGGCCGGAAGGAACCCTGTAACGCCCGGTTAATAGTGCAAAAATAGTTTTTAACTAAAGACCAAAGATTCTCTTTTTCCCCTGATTTGTGCGCGTTAGTGGTTTATGATGGACTAGGCAAAAAAGTGAGGGATAAAAATGGCGGGTAGCGTGAATAAGGTAATATTGGTCGGGAACCTTGGCCGTGATCCAGAGGTCCGACACACAAATGATGGGAACCCGATTGTTAACCTTTCTATTGCTACTTCTGAGAGTTGGAGGGACCGATCGAGCGGCGAGCGACGGGAACGTACCGAATGGCATCGAGTTGTAATTTTTAATGATAAGCTCGGAGAAATAGCACAGAAATTTCTTCAGAAGGGCTCAAAGGTTTACCTCGAAGGTCAGCTGCAAACCCGTAAGTGGAACGATCAACAGGGAGTGGAAAAGTATACCACTGAGGTCGTTCTCAATCGATTTAGAGGTGAATTGACAATGCTCGACTCGCGCAGCGGAAGCGGTGATTTTGGGAATAACGAGCAATTGCCTGAAGAAAGAGCACCCGAAATATCATCGGCCACCTCGGATCTGGATGACGAGATACCGTTCTAGATTATTGAAAGTAGGTCTTAGCGTTGGAAATAACGATGGCTAATTCTGAATCACCATTACTGAAACGTTCCTCGCATCTGAACCGGTCACTCGAGGCTATTGGGAATGAATTGCGCCGCGGATTTATTCCTCTGTGGATCTATAACGATGAAGAACTCTATCGTGCTGAAATGGAGCGCATTTTTACACGTAACTGGATTTTCATGGCGCACGAGACGGAGATTCCTCAGGCGGGCGATTTTGTGCGCCGGACCATCGCCGGTGATCGGTTTATTGTGGTTAGAGGTGAGGATAAAAGCATCCGCGTTTTGTTCGACAGTTGCCGACATCGGGGCGCTAGTGTTTGCCAGGGGGATAAAGGGAATGTGAAAATTTTTGTCTGTCCCTATCATGGATGGACCTACAGCAACATGGGCGCGATCGATGCTATACCCAACCATAAATCGGCTTTCAAAGGCCTTAACGAAGAAGAGTGGGGCCTCATTCCAGCGCCGCGGGTGGAATTTTATCGGGGGCTCGTGTTTGCGTCGCTTGAGGAAGGTGTTCGTCCACTAATTGATCACCTTGGTGACTACCGATGGTACCTTGACCTGCATCTCGGATTGTCGGCAGGCGGCATGGAAGTAATTGGAGAACCGCACCGCTGGTTTCTCGATGTAGATTGGAAGTCAGGTTCTGAGAATTTTTCTGGGGATAGCTATCATACGCAAGCGCTCCACCAGTCGGTTTTGAAGCTTGGGCTCACGCCGCGTGCCGCGGCTGGGGCAAGTGGCGGCAAGAACGATATACATGTTACGGAATGTGATGGCCATGCGACGAGTATCCGACGAAAGGATCCCGGTAATATTTATTTTTGGGGTTACCCCAAGGAGGTTTACCAACATTTTGATATGGAGGGTTTCACTGACGCTCAACGCGATCTCGCGTCGGAATCAGTGGTCCACACTGGGACAGTCTTTCCCAACCTGTCACTCATCCATATTCCGCTAACCGATGATCCCGACAAACCTGAGTTTCCATTTTTCAGTCTCCGTCAATGGAACCCCGTGGGTCCGGGGAGGACCGAGGTCATAAGCTGGATTCTTGCGCCCAAGGAAGCTAGCCCAAAGCATAAGGAAAGGTCATATAAGGTCGCGACCTCGACTTTCAGCGTCTCTGGCAATTTTGAGCAAGATGATTCGATTGCATGGGCCGGCACCGCGCGGTCTGCGGGAGGACAGTTTGCCAGGAAAACGGGGATGACACTTAATTATCAGATGGGCATGTGGCATATGAGCGAGGCTCGCGTCCTTGAGGACTGGAAGGGCCCCGGAATAGTATATGACACCAATCTTGAAGAAGGTGTGCAGCGGACATTCTTCAATCACTGGTATCGAGAAATGTTGCGGGATATCAATACGTAATTTGGGGTTTGAACATGAAACTTTCCAAATAGATGAAGATGGTTCAGGTATACGACCTGCCGGCGTCGGCGCCACCAGGGTTGTCGCGTGATGTAGAACGTTTTCTTTATTACGAAGCGGAACTACTTGACGCCTATGATTTACTGTCCTGGCTGAAACTTGTCACGGCAGACATCGATTATCGAATGCCGGTCCGAACGGCTGTAGACGAACTTGATCTCGATCAATCATACAGTAATCAAGCCTATCATATGATCGAAGACTACGGGTCTTTAAATGCAAGGATGACACGTCTGGTCAGTGGGTCGGCATGGGCAGAGAAGCCTCCTTCAAGGGTGCGTCGCCATATATCAAATATACGTGTCGCACCGGCCGATGAAGATACTGTTAAGGCGCGTAGTTACTTGCTGTTTACCTGGGCTCGAGACGAACAACAATACACGCTCTCCGGAGAGCGGCAGGATGTCCTGCGATTTATTGAAGGGCGGCTCTATCTCGCGCGACGACTGGTGCTTCTTGATCACGCATCAATACCGATACCAAACCTGTCGGTCGTTCTCTGATATCGCGATGGGCGCTCTGTCTAATAAAGTAGCTTTGGTAACCGGCGGCGGTTCGGGTCTTGGACGTGCTGTGGTTGAGCGTTTTTTAGGTGAAGGCGCTGCCGTTGTGGTTCTTGAAAAATCAGTCGAAACTGGCACTGCACTGGAAAAAAGTTTTGTTGGTGCCGATCTTCAGTTGCTCACGGGAGATGTTCGAGACGTTGGGGACAATTTTCGTGCAGTCGAAATGGCTATAGATATATTTGGAAAGCTCGATGTCTTTGTCGGTAACGCGGGCATTTATGACAATCGGGCAGTGCTTGAGGATATTCCCGCCGAACTACTTCCGAATGCATTCGGCGAAATTTTTTCTGTTAACGTTCTGGGTTATTTGCTGGGGGTGAGGGCTGCAATGGCGGAACTCAAACGGAATAAGGGTACCGTCGTGCTCACGGCATCCGTTTCAAGCTATACGGCGGGTTTTGGTGGTGCCCTGTATATTGCCAGTAAACACGCGGTGGCGGGTCTTGTGCGCCAGCTAGCGTGGGAGCTTGGTCCGGATGTTTATGTTAACGGAATTGCTCCCGGATATGTGCCTACCGGTCTTTCTGGTTTGGAAATACTCGGTCAGAAAATGTCGACAACTGGCCCAAAGGCAGAAAATCTTCCACTACATGAGATACGGACCCCGGAAGACCATGCGGATCTCTATGTATTTCTTGCATCGGAAGCCGGGCGTATTTCGACGGGTGGGATTTACCCCGCTGACGGTGGCCTTGGTGTCACGGGGCCGGCATTCAAAGGATGGAGTTGAGTTAAAATGGTAATTGACGCACAGATCCGCCACGAGCTTGAAAATTTGATATACGAGCATGCCTGGTTGATTGATAATCATCAGTCGGAGCGTCTTGCGGACCTTTATCTGGAGGATGGACGGCTTTATGGGATCGGACCCGAGCGGAGGGGTCGTGCCGCCCTGGAGGCCCATGGAAAAGCCCGCGCCGCTATTACCGACCGAGCTGCTCGACATGTGTGCACGAATTTGCGCCTTTTGCCGATGGAAGACGGTCGCATCAGTGGCCGACTTATGATTACTTTATACAGTTATGATGGTGATGGGTTGGGTCCGGCTGATCCATGTGCAATCGCTGATGCACACGATATTTATGCGCAGGATAAAGATGGGAAATGGAAGTTTGTGGAACGGCGACTAGAATTGGTATTTGAGTCCGAGGCACACAGAAATCGTTAAGCGCGATGGTTTTTTCCTGACGCAACCACGCGCTCTCTTAATCGGTATGGCCGTTGCCAGAGGCCTTACTTCGACATCGCGGGATAGCCGACGCTCCTGGTAATGGCAGGAACCCAAGAATTCTTGTGACGGAGGTTCCTCTCAACACGAGAAGTCATGCATTTGACTACCTACTACAAATTAAACATCGCGCGAGCCGGTGGCTTAGGGGACGCGTCGCTGAGTTCGGGCAGGGAGCGTCTGATAATCCATTTAATGGCAGACAACCTGGCGCAGTAGGTGAATTGAAAGCAATATCCTGTTTTGTATTTTAGATTTGTTGTTATTAAATTATTTTGTTCAGGAAAATCGCATTTAAAGTCTTAATTATTGTGATATTTCAAATAGTTAGGGATATTCATTCCCGATAAGTTTTCTTGTCCGAATCGCAATTGAAAGGTAATATTTTACGATATAAAAAGGCTCCAAAATTTTGGTGGGCCGGACTTAAGAAAGAAATAGGTTTTGGCTGAAAATCCCGTTCAACCGCCACCGGAAGATCCCAATATAGAAGCTATCTCCATCGAAGAGGAGATGCAAAAATCTTACCTTGATTACGCTATGAGCGTGATCGTCAGTCGGGCATTGCCTGATGTGCGTGATGGTTTGAAACCGGTTCATCGCAGAATTTTGCATGTGATGAATGAGAGTAATTACGATTGGAACCGTCCCTACCGTAAATCTGCGCGTGTCGTGGGCGATGTTATGGGCCAATATCACCCACACGGTGACCAAGCAATCTATGATTCTATGGTCCGTATGGCTCAGGAATTCTCGATGAGGGTTCCATTGATTGATGGCCAAGGTAATTTTGGCTCAATGGATGGAGATCCGCCTGCCGCGATGAGGTATACCGAGGCCAGGTTAGAACGGGTCGGGCGAGAACTTCTTGATGACATCGATAAAGATACCGTTGATTTTCAGCCAAATTATGACGAAACGACAAGCGAGCCCGTAGTTTTACCAGCAAAATTTCCGAACCTTCTAGTCAATGGTGGCGGCGGTATCGCGGTTGGTATGGCGACAAATATACCCCCACATAACTTAGGTGAAGTGATTGATGCGTGTTGTGCTTTGATCGAAGACCCAGAATTATCTGTGGAACAATTAATGGAATACATTCCGGGCCCTGACTTTCCCACCGGCGGTATTATCGTCGGGCGACAAGGGCTTACTTCAGCTTTCCATACCGGGCGGGGATCTGTCGTCATGCGAGGCCGCACCTCGATAGAGGAAATTCGAAAAGACCGCGAAGCAATTATAATCTCGGAGATGCCCTATCAGGTTAATAAATCTCGAATGCTTGAGCGCATGGCTGATATGGTGCGTGATAAAAAAATCGAGGGCATATCCGATCTTCGTGACGAATCCGACAGAGACGGCGTTCGAGTGGTTGTCGAAATAAAGCGGGATGCTGTTGCGGATGTAGTTCTTAATCAACTCTACAGATATTCTCCTCTGCAAACCAGCTTCGGGGTTAATACCCTTGCGCTCAACAATGGACGGCCAGAGTTATTAAACCTTAAAAACATACTACATGCGTTTATAGAGTTCCGAGAGGAAGTGATACGCAGGCGTACCGAATACGATTTATCAAAAGCGCGCGACAGAGCTCATGTATTGGTGGGACTTGCTATCGCTGTTGCTAACATTGATCAAGTGATCGCGTTAATTCGTGGTGCGAAAGATCCGTTGGAGGCCAGACAAGGTCTGATGCAAGAGAATTGGCCGGCGGAAGACGTCAAATCGCTTATTGAGTTAATAGACGACCCCCAGCATCAGGTAGATGAGGGTCGTTACACATTATCCGAAACCCAGGCAAGGGCAATTCTTGAATTGCGTTTGCAGCGTTTGACTGGCCTTGAACGAGACAAAATTGCAGAAGAATTAACCGGACTGGCGAGCGAGATAGAAGATTATTTGGAAATTTTGAGGTCTCCTAATCGAATTTTTGGAATTATGCGTGACGAGATGCTCGCCGTAAAAGAGCAATTTGCTACGCCACGCCGTTCCTCAATAGAAGATTATGAACTTGATACAGATATTGAGGACCTTATCCAACGCGAAGAGATGGTCGTTACGGTGAGCCACGCCGGTTACATTAAGCGAGTGGCTTTATCTACCTACCGTGCGCAACGCCGCGGCGGAAAAGGCCGGGCTGGTATGAGCACTCGCGATGAGGACTTTGTGAGTAATGTGTTCGTGTGTAACACGCATACCCCAGTTTTATTTTTTTCATCTCGTGGAATTGTTTATCGTCTCAAAGTGTATCGATTACCCGAGGGTAGTCCGCAGGCTCGCGGAAAAGCCTTGATCAATCTACTGCCACTTGAAAAGGGCGAAACAATTACAGCGGTTATGCCGATGCCTGAAGACGAAGAAAGTTGGGGGGATCTCTATATCCTATTTGCTACGGCGAGTGGCGGGGTGCGCCGTAATCGGCTCTCCGATTTTACAAATATTATGGCAAACGGAAAAATCGCAATGAAGTTGGACGCA
>CAZOHS010000146.1:0-6367 GCA_964579285.1 uncultured Rhodospirillaceae bacterium
ACAAGAATTAAATAACCAGCTAAAAAATAGCGAAGACATTTAATAAAACAAATCTAATTAGAAAAATTCTGATGATCAAACTTGCCATAGATCGCTACGACCGACATATGCCGTTATTCGATGGCACCGTGGGCCTGGCTAACGAAAGACAAATCCAAGTATTGCAAGTAGGCCAAACAAGTGCATTACGAGATGGAACCGATCGCCACGAACGTATGCTGCAAGATCGTGAATTTGACGCGGCGGAGACGTCCTTAGCGTCCTATCTCGTCGCCCGGTCACTGAATTTACCCTTTACGGCCATACCGGTATTCCCGCGCCGCTTGTTTAGTCAGGGCCAAATTTGCGTGAATACTGAGGCTGGTATAGAAGAACCCAAGGACCTGGAAGGCAAAGTTGTCGGTTTACAGTCATTTCAAACAACGTTGGCCGTCCTCGCTAAAGGTGACCTCGCAACTGAGTATGGTGTTTCCCTGGCATCAATTCAGTGGAGGGTAGCAAGCGCTGACACCGTGGAGGTGCCGAATGTTAATTCCTACGATATTTCTGTTTTACCGTCTGGAATAGACCTCCCAAGTCTTCTTTGTTCAGGAGAAATAGATGCGTTATTCTACTCTCGAACACCTCAGCCACCAAAGTCGATATCCCCTAATTTTCGTCGTTTGTTCCCCGATGCTCAACGACAAGAAGTACAATTTTTTGAAAGAAATGGATATTGGCCAATTATGCACCTAATAACGATTAAAAACGAAGCTTTAGACCTCTATCCCGATCTACCTCTCGACCTGCAAAAGATATTTGATGCATCATATAAGCTCTCGTTAGATTATTTCTTCGACCCCAACTGGACGCGGTTGGCGTCAGGCAAGTTCGCTGTGGAAGAGGAGAAAATGAATTTTGGAGTCGATCTATGGAGAAACGGGGTCGCTGCGAACAAAACAAACTTAGATCGCTTCGTTAAGTATGCTTATGACCAGGGGCTTATAGAAAGAAAATTAGACATCACAGACCTTTTTCACGAGAGCGTCATAGATACCTAGACACGTAATTTACTGGGCCGCTTAGGGAACAGGGACGAGCGTTTTTACCGAACCACGCTCAGGATCATAACGATACCTTTTTATCTTATCGAGATCACAGCCCGTAAACCTAACCAAACGAGTTTCTAGCGGCCGATCCAACGAGTGAATCACGCCCTCGTTATAGACACGCGCTTCGCCCTCGCCTAATTGGTATTTTTCAGACACTCTAAGCTCCGCGACACCAGCACGTGCGCCGTCATCAACACGCTCCCATTCCGTCATATTCACGTAATTCATCGCCATTCCGTAAATAACCCAAGATGACCCATGGCAATGAGGGGTGTTGTTCGACGGGCCACGATTTGTGTGTGCCATTACCCGAAAGTCATGTTCGCGGTCAATATAAATAGTTTCAGCGCCTGAGCGCTTTTCAGGACCCAGATACGTATCAATGAATTCTCTATCAACGAGCAATTTTTCCAGATATCGCGCGACAACTTCCCGGCCGGTAGGCGTGGGATCTACCTGTAAGGTGGATCGGGCATCCTCGCAAAATTCTTTTAATGCATATGTCATTCCATTACACCTAAAGTTCGATACCATTCTGAGTTTAGTCCACTTGCCATAATCTAGGTGACATTTCACCAAAGAAACAAAGCATTCCACTCAAACGTCTATAATATAAGGAGAACGGTATGTCAGGTTTAAGCGGCAAGGTTGCCGTAATCACAGGGGCAGGACAAGGCATAGGGAGAGCATACGCACGAGCATATGCAGAAGCAGGCATCTCCCCCGTAATTGTTGACATAGAAAAGGACAAAATTGACTCTGTGAGGCGGGAAATAAAAAGGGATATAGGACTTGACTGCCTCGCCCTACGCGCCGACATCACCAGTCAAGAAGACATAGAGGTTGTCATCGAAAAATCGATGGATCGGCATGGTCGCATAGATATCTTAATAAATAACGCAGCCTTATTTTCATCTTTGACAGCCTGTCCCGCCTTAGATATTTCCACCGAAGAATGGCGCCGAGTTATGGATGTAAACATCACAGGACAATTTATTTGTGCGAAATCGGTATTACCCCATATGATTAAACAAAATTGGGGAAGGATAATAAATATTTCCTCTGGCACCGTCACGATGGGCCTTACTAATCTACTACATTACGTGACAAGTAAAGCGGCGGTAATCGGGTTTACGCGATCTCTCGCTCGAGAAGTAGGTGAACACAATGTCACGGTAAATGTGATCCTTCCGGGTTCAACGGAAACAGAAATTGAGCGAACAACCACGACGCCCGAGCTACGGCGCAAAATTATAGACATGCAATGCATAAAGCGCGTGGAAACCCCGGAAGACCTCGCTAATTTTGCACTATTTCTTGCATCCGATGACAGCGGTTTCATCACTGGACAATCGATCGCAGTTGACGGCGGTTTAACACATTTGTGAACATAGAAATCGTATCATATTTCTATAGTCTACTAATAGAAAATTGGACCGAATGTTGTTTTCTTGCTCAGGAAGCTACAGGCTCCTGATTTTCGTAAATCGTCGTAAATCCACGCGACCAATCGGGTGGTATCTGACAAGGGCGTGGATCCAGTTCTGCCCACCGCGCCGCCGCACCACGAACAACCTGAAAAGAATGCGAAGTGGGTTCGGGATGCGGCGTATAGGGTTTAGCATTTGCCGCCGTGAAACAATTAAGCAATAACGGACGAGGTGCTGAGGCAACACTATCTGGTGAGTAGTGAAGGCTACGACAGTTATGAATTGTAATAGTTCCAGCAGGCCCCGTTAAATACTCTACGTTAGATTTGTCGATTTCTGCGGCATCTCTATCATTTAGGCAACCAGTCCACTCGTCAGCTTCATCGTACAAATCGTAGAGTGGCCCCTCGTGACTATCTTTCACAAGTGCTAAAGGCCCGTTGTCCATGTTGGTATCTTCAAGATAGGTCCCGATATAAACAACATTATAGTTCGTGTGAGGGACAAACTGCGCATCCTGATGCCATTTAACGCTATCACCGCCACCAGACCATTTAAAATTCAGTTTTGAGTGGTAAAATACCACATTTGGTCCCACCAAGTCGGCCGCAACATCTGCAAGTAAGCCTTTAGCATAATTCCAATAAACCTGATGCTGGTCGTCAGGGCGTTTTAAGCGCCGCAATTGGGGCTTTAGAGAACTATGCTCAGGACCGAGATCATATGTACTATTAGAGTCCTTGTATGCTCGGCTTGCGTCTACAAGCTCTGCGGTGACATCCACTAGTCCTTGAAGGACTTCAGTAGGCACAAAGCTCTCTATACAGGTATAGCCTTGGCTAAAGTATTCCTCTCTGTTTTTTTGAGATAAAACACGTGGTTCCTGCGATAGAATTTTTTCTGGATTCATCTCTCAAGCGGGCTCAAATTCGAAACTTGCAAATTATAAGTATAGATAATCAAGGACGTCAAATTGGTTTTGACCACCGTTATCTGATTATTTGTTGGGCCTACTAGCTTTATTTGGGAAGGGAATTTTGCACCGAGGGAATGTTCATCATTGTTTCGTGCCACCTATTTAGAACGGGCCTTCTTGAACGCCAATCAAATCTCGGATTCCGCCGTTCTGTGTCCAACGCGCAAAACAATATAAGCTGTGGAATATTTAAACTTTGTTTCTCGGGCTTCAACGCAAGTGGCGGAAGCGTAACTGCTTTTTCAAAGTAGTCTGCCAACCGCTCCGCCCGAAGCCTCTCGTGCTCTATTATTCTAGGTGATTGTTGGTCTTCCGGGCGCAATATTTCTCGCGCCCAAACCGAAACTCCATCCAACATACTACGGGCTATTGCCTGTGCTCGCCGGAATGGCCAATAAGCTTCACCCGAGGGTGGAATATATCGCGGTGGTGCACTCAAACTATCAAAATAATCTATGATAAGATCCGTGTCTTCAAATCCAACGTCATCCTCAAGGAGTAAAAATGGTATCCGCCCCGACGGATTGAAAACAAGAGTAGGATCACTTGGATTTCGTGTTTCTGTCCAAACCAACTCCACAATTTCTTGCAGGCCTTTTTCCAGGCGGACAATCATTACGAGACGAGCATAAGGCGAAGTTGGCGTAACAAAAAGTCTAATGGTCTAAGCGCTCCTATTCTATTCGCAGTAGTGCATGGCGTTTCTTACCTGCCGACAGTTTAATGATGCCGTCCGCGTTTGCGTGTGATTTTGTAATCGAGGCATTCTCATCAGATATTGTCTCGTCATTTAATTTTGCACCCGCCCCACGGATTAAGCGCCTAGCTTCACCATTGGATTTCGCCAACCCAGACTTTACGAAAAGGTGGAATGCAGCGATTCCGTCTGCGAGTTCGGATTCAGATAACGATATTGTGGGCAATCCCTTCGAACTTTGACCCTGTTCAAAAGTTTCAGCGGCGGTCTGCGCCGCATCCTTCGCATTCTGGAGACCATGACAAAGAGCCGTCACTTCACTTGCCAAGACTTTTTTTGCTTCGTTTATTTCAGTCCCTTCCAGAAGCTCCAAGCGCACGATTTCATCAATGGGTAATTCAGTAAATAATCGTAAAAAACGACCTACATCTTTGTCCGCCGTATTGCGCCAGAACTGCCAGTAATCATAAGGACTGACCCGGGCCGAATTCAACCAAATCGCTCCATCGGCCGTCTTCCCCATTTTTGAACCAGATGCTGTTGTGATAAGTGGCGACGTGAGCCCGAAGAGCTGGACACCGTCAACACGCCTTCCTAGCTCAACACCATTTACGATATTGCCCCATTGATCTGAGCCTCCCATTTGCAGGATACAGCCATACCGTCTGTATAGTTCAACAAAATCATAGGCTTGAAGAACCATATAATTAAATTCCAAAAACGATAAGGGTTGTTCCCTCTCAAGACGCAATTTGACAGAATCAAACGATAACATTCGATTTACGGAAAAATGGCGACCATAGTCACGCAAAAAAGAAATATACGAAAGTTCGTCTAACCACTCCGCATTATCAGCCATTATGGCGTCTGTAGAACTAACTCCAAACTTTAAAAACTTTTCAAATATCGACTGGATACTGCGCTTGTTGACTGAAATCGCTTCTTCACTAAGAAGTTGTCGTGCTTCATCCTTTCCAGAAGGGTCACCAACTCTACTTGTCCCACCGCCCATGAGTACAATTGGTTTATGGCCGCACTTCTGAAACCATCGTAGAAGCATAATAGGGAGTAGGGAACCGACGTGCAGTGAATCCGCGGTACAATCAAACCCAATGTAACACGTTGCGGGCTTACCTTTGTCCAATGTCTCAGTAAGCGCATCAATATCAGTACACTGATGAAGAAATCCCCGTTCAGTAATTACTTCAATAAAATCTGAGGTCGCTGTATTCATCTTTTTAAAGGCCACATTTGACAGAACCATTCGTTTCCATGGGTGTTATCACAGCTAATCCTGTAAATCCACGACCTGAAACTCCATGTGCCATTGACGGCACAGCGTGTGAACCTCAAAACTAGGAGCAACAAAAGGAGACATCACGATGCAACCTCAACGTTACGGACCGTTCGCTTATACTCCCATCAATCGCCGGCCAAAGGTAGTTTGGCCAGAAGGTAACCATCTTGCCCTTTGGATTATTCCCAACATCGAGACATTTCCCCTTAATGAGCCTGTTCCAGGTGGAACAGGGGTTGCGCCAGATATAATTAACTGGGCACCTCGAGACTACGGTGCGCGTGTCGGTATTTTCAGGATGATGGAGGTTATGGAAAAACACAATATCCGCGGCACGGTCGCTTTGAACAGCGAGGTTTGTGACGATTATCCCGAAATTATAGAGGATAGTATTGCCCTCAACTGGGAATTTATGGGTCACAACCAATCAAACAGCCGATACTTGCATACAATGGAAGACCAACCCGGAAGGGACTTGGTTGGTCAAACACTCAAACACATCGAGAATTCAACTGGCACCCGTCCCAAGGGATGGCTCTCAAGCGGTCTTCAACAAAATTGGACAACTCTCGATGCGCTTATTGATGGCGGGGTGAAGTATGTTGCGGATTTTATAAATGACGACCAACCTTATGTCATGAATGTCGATGGCCGGGAAATATGCTCAATACCCTATTCCGCGGAGATTAACGATCTACCTCAATGTCTCCGATTGAACCGGACCGCCGATGAGTTCCGGCAAATGATATGTCAACAGTTTGACACACTCTATCGCGAAAGCGTCGAAAGCGGTTCAGGAAGAGTAATGGCAATCTGCCTCCACCCATTTGTGATTGGCGTACCGCATCGCATTGGCGCACTCGATGAAGCGCTTAA
>CAZOHS010000147.1:0-6320 GCA_964579285.1 uncultured Rhodospirillaceae bacterium
GAAGATACGCCTGGCTATTTGGCAAGCGGAAACTATCTCTACAAACTACCCTTATTTGCTGTATTCCCATTCAACATTATCGGGCCAGCCATAGGCGCAGCCCACGGAGCCCTCGATCGGATCGTGTCCGAGCTTTCAAACAGACAGACAGTCACCGGGACCGATCTTTCACGGGTCGCAACCGTGCACCAGAGAATTGGCAAGGCTACAGCACTGTTAGATGCGGCTTATGCGCTTCTAGGCCAGATACGTTCGGATATTATCACTAAAGGCCAAGATGGTCTTGAATTTGAGATGACGCATCGCGCGCGCTATCGGCTCGGCTTGGGACACATTGCGCAGAACTGCTGCCAGGCGGTTGATGAATTGCTTCCCTTAACAGGCGGCCGCGGTCTGGAAATTTCCCATCCTGTTCAGAGGGCCTGGCGAGACGTTCACGCTGTCGCACAACATATTGGTCTCGTCTGGGATCTACAGACTACGCTTTTTGGCAATATTTTGATGGGTCACGGTAGTCCAGACCCAAAACTATAAACTAGGTGCCAATTCCAATCTCGAATTCACCTATTTGATCGCAGTGAAAATGCAGTTTGTCTCCAGCTTTCACCTCGCTGACGCCCTCTGGGGAGCCAGTGTATAATACGTCGCCCGGATACAACGTGTAATATTCGGAGGCATATTCTATTAGTTCCCGAATGCTCAACACTTGATCTGAGGTGTTCGCATTTTGCTTGACCTCTCCGTTGACCGATCCCCAAAAAGAAACGTTGTCGGGGTCCGGAATTTCATCGGCTGTAACAAGCCAAGGTCCGAGGACGGCATATCCATCGCAAGATTTTCGAGCACTCCTATCCTCTGGCCCCCGAACAGTCATATCTAATCCCAAAGTATAGCCCGCTATTACTTCGAGAGCGTCGGCTTGGCGGACCCGGCTACACTCTTTCCCTATTATAATTACAAACTCGAATTCATGATCGTTGCGGCGTTCGGGAAAGCGGATGGGGATGAAATCTGACGGGCCGATCAACGCGGTGTTCGATTTTAGAAAAATACCCGCCTCTTTAATTTTTGTGGTTCTCTCTATATGACGGATTCCTGGATCTGCTTGCGCTTCATCAATATGGGCTTTGTAGTTTACGGGAGCCGCCATAATTTTGCCCGGCCGTGCAATCGGTGGAAGGAGATTGACGGTGTTCAATGGTATTGGTTCCGCAGTGTCCGCCATTTCTCGCAACGGTTCCTGCCAGTCGGTCAAACCTGATATGACGGCGTCGGACTTTGAAACGTATGGATGAGCCGCACGCATTTCTTCTTGGGCTGGCGTTACATCATGGATTGCTTCGCCGCGCACAACACCCAGTTGGTCGTCATTGTACCTGCAGAGTTTCATTTTTTCCTCCTTGAGCGATCAAAGTATTTATCTTTCCCGTTGTCACGCAAAATCATACCATGACAAAGGTAGATGGACGCATTTGGAGGGATTTAAAAAATGGCTGATCCTATTGTTAAGGGACTGCATAGTGCTGAACTGGCTGTACCAGAATTGCGTGAGGCGACAAAATTTTATGTCGATTGCTGGGGCCTGACGGTTGCCGCGGAAGAAAACGGGTCAGTTTATTTGCGTGGCACGGGCGCTGAGCATCACGCTTTAGTCTTAAGGGAAGGTCGCGAAAAGAAATTGCTCGCCGTAAATTTGCTCGCCGAGGATAAAATTGCCGTCGACGGGCTTTACGAGAGAGCAAAAAATCTCGGTGCCTCCGTTGAAGCACCTAATGAGTTGGTCGGCCCAGCCGGCGGGTATGGTTTTGTTTTTTGTGATTTGCATGATCGCAAATATTACGTTTCTGCGGGTTTGAAAACGCATGAGAGCATGCCAAATTCAAAGGATACTCCCATTAAGCTCAGTCATGTGGTGCTAAATTCTCCCCAACGGGAAGCCCAAAGTGAACAATTTATTGATTTTCTGGGTTTCAAATTATCAGACAGGACCGGTTATATGGATTTTATACGCTGTAGCAGCGATCATCATGCAATTGCTTATACAGCGATAAACCGTCCCACAGTAAATCATTGTGCATTTGAAGTGCCCAGTCACGATGCGCTAATGCACGCGTCTGGTCGTATGAAAAGAGCAGGATACCCTGTTGAATGGGGTGTTGGCCGGCATGGACCCGGCGACAACATTTTTGCATATTTTATTGATCCTAACGAGTACGTAATTGAGTATACTGCAGAGGTGCAGCAGGTTGATGACAGCTATAAAGTTGGCATGCCCGAGGACTGGGTCCGACCAGCAGATTTCAACGGCGATGGATGGGGGTTCGTTGAACCTGCCTCCGAGCGGATGCATGCGGCGACACAATAATGGCGGGGTAGGTCAGCCTTATCCTACTTTACCTAAGGTCCCAATGAATGACTTCTGTACCCGGGAAAATAACGGCCGCAATTACTGAATTTACCTCTACGGTTGGCTTTGATGATATTCCCCCTCATGTCATCGAAAGGGCTAAGGTTCATATACTTGACACTCTTGGTCTGTGTTTGGCCGGATCGCTTACCGAGGCTGCCACTGTTGCTCGAGACATTTTGCCAACGACCGCTCCTGCAAACGTGGGCTCAACGATATTCGGTACGCACCTGCGTGCCGCACCGCGTTTTGCTGCTTTGGCAAATGCCGTCGCGGCACACGCCCATAATTTTGATGATACAACCCCACAAGTGCAAGCCGATCGAACTGGAGGAATCCATGCAAGTGGTGCAATATTGCCGGTTGGGCTGGCGTTAGGAGAAGAATACCGCGCTTCCGGTAAAGAAATTATCACCTCATACCTAATCGGCGTCGAGGTCGCGTCTCGTCTTAACCACACGATTGCGCCTCGGCATTATGCGGATGGTTTTCACGCTACTGCTACACTTAATGGTTTTGGTGGGGCTTGCGCCGCTGCCCGCCTTATGAAACTGCCTCCAAAGGAGATTTTCGCGGCGGTTTCTATCGCAGCGAGCCAATCCGGCGGCGTTCGCCGCAACTTTGGGTCGAGTGCAGAAATTTTTCACTCTGGTTGGGCTGCTGAAAATGGTGTTGTTGCTGCTGATCTCGCCAGGCGGGGAATCTCTGGTGCAAACGACGCCTTGGAGGGACCAAGCGGATTTTTCGAGGCCGCAGGCGGGGGTTTTGATCCAAACGAGTTAATCGGTAAGCTCGGAAAACCCTGGATATTCGAACATCCTGGGGTTTGGATAAAACAATATCCGAACGGTGCTTTGACACACCCCGCCGCGGACAGCCTCCTTGGACTTATTGAAAATCATAGTGTTAACAGAGATGAAATCACCCGGATTGTCGTAAAAACAAATGAGCGGATATGGAATACGCTACAGCATCACGAACCAAAAACCGGGATGCAGGCAAAATTCTCAATGGAATTTATACTGGGCGCTATAATAGTGGACGGCTCGGTGGGCTTGGATACGTTCACGGATTCTATGGTGGCCGATCGCGAGGTTCGTCACGCGATGACGAAGGTTGATTATGCACCGTTTGCCAAGCCTCCAACCGATTTTAGTAATGTGACAACTCTTTTAGAGGTCCACCTCCGTGACGGGCGTCGTTTATCGTCCCGAGCGGACCACGCGCTTGGTAGCACAGAAGCACCCCTATCCTATGAACAAGTAGCGGATAAATTTTCTCGTTGCGCAACTTTCGTTGGCCATGCGAAGGAAAAAATAAAGCTACTGGTTACACAGGTTGCGGATTTAGAGAATGCGGAAAGTCCCGAAAAGTTGGTCAACGCATTGATTTCCAATAATTAATTTTTCGCAAAAATATTGAGCACAGGGTAGACCTTTCCTGTAAATTCTATAGAGTCTCGCCAATAATAAGTGAATGGCTATAAAGCCGTAGTGAAATTAACAACTGTCTAGGGAGATTAGTATGACAGCTAAAACAACGTTGCGTCTTCTGGGCGCTGCTGTGGTGGGCGCTGTAGCCATTAGTGGCGGTACCGCGGCGGCGAAGACCGTTAAAATTGGCGTGCCTACGTTTTTGACAGGCGCCGGAGCACCCGCATTCGGCATCCCCGGTAAAAAGGGTGTGGAACTTATCGTCCGCGGCATTAACAATGGCGAACTTCCAGCACCTTATAACACAAAGGGCCTTGCCGGTCGCCAAATTGAAGCTTTGATATACGATGAGGCTGGCGGCGGTACCAAGCAGGTCACCGAGCTCCGGAATAAGGTTCAGAAAGACAAGGTTGATGCTATTATTGGCCAGATTTCTTCCGGGACGTGCGCGGCGACAACCAAGGTTTCAGAGGAACTAAAAGTTTTAACCATTCAAACTGTTTGCGGAACACCGCGAATTTTTGAAGATATTAACCCGAACCCAAAATACGTTTTCCGTACCATGAACCATGGTACTGCAAACAATGTTTCGGCAGCACATTTTGTCGTTTCTAAGTTTAAGGACCGGCTGGCAAAAGGCTTCACTGGCATCAACCAAAACTACGCTTGGGGGCAAGACTCCTGGCGTGATTTTAGTTTGGCACTGAACACGCTAATGCCAAGTGTCAAAGGATCCAAGAAAAACCAGATGCCTAAAATCTTTGCTGGTCAGTATGGTAGTGAAATATCCGCGCTTTCGCGCGCGAAAGAACAGTTGGTGCACTCAAGCTTTTGGGGCGGTGACTTAGAAGCCTTTATTGGCCAAGCGAGTGCGCGCGGTTTGTTCAAGCGCAAGCTTTTTGTATTTACGGTTGGCGAAACAGTAGCCTATCGTCTCGGCAAAAATTTCCCCGAAGGAATTATTGTGGGTACGCGCGGGCCATACGGTATGTATGTTGTGGATAATCCTTCACCATTGAACCAATGGTTTCAGAAGGAATACCGTAAAGCCTATGGCTCACCACCGGCGCAACCATCGTACCAATATGCTCAGGGTTTCTTAGGCGCTAAGTATGCATACGATAAGGCAGCTAAAAAGGCCGGAAAGTTCCCAACAACTGACCAAGTTATTGCGGCTCTTACGGGCGCTACATTCCCATCATTTGTTGGAAATGTGACGATGGGTCTTGGTAAAGGCCATCAGGGTCTTACCGATGATTACTGGGGCGTTACCGTTTGGGACAAAAAGCGGAACGAAATGGTTGTGAAGGATGTGGTTAAGTTTTCGCACAAGTGCGTTATGCCCCCAGCTGGCGTAAAAGGCGTCGACTGGATTAAAGGTGGTATGAAAGGTGCGAAGTGCTAAACACGTAGTAGACTATAGTTCAGGGGCGGCGTATAACGCCGCCCCATTTTTACGACGTTTCCGTTCAAGTTTTTGTCGGGTCTAGCTAGAAGGGCTTACTGGTGGATTTTGAGCTTTTAATTGTAATTCTTGTGGATGGCCTGGTCTATTCGTCCTACCTTTTTTTGGTAGCCGTAGGCCTCACCGTGATCTTTGGGGTGCAGAAAGTATTAAACGTTACCCATGGGTCGTTTTATGCCTTCGGCGCGTACCTAGCGGCGTATCTAATTGGGCTTTGGTCCAGGGGTGGGTTGCCGGATGCGGGTGGTTTTTTGCTCATTTTAGTGAGCGCGCTGATACTAGGGCTCATACTTGGCATAATAATTGAGCGGGGATTGTTAAAGTTTCTGTATGACCGCGATGAGCATATTGTGGTTCTGGCGACGTTTGCGGCATTTCTGGTCCTTGAAGATGTTATATTGCTGATTTGGGGGACTGATCCCTATCTTGCGTTTCAACCGCTGGCACTACTTGGGAATAGTGAAATAGCGGGCCTAATTTTTGATAACTACGCCTTAACAATGATTGCCTTGTCGTTTGTTGTGGCTTACGTCCTTTGGTACGGGTTAAATCGAACCCAATTCGGACGCATTTTGCTTGCGGTTATATATGATCGAGAGATCAGTATGGCTATGGGGATAAATGTGACCAAGGTATTTTTGATCACATTTATTATTGGTACCTTCCTTGGTGCCCTTGGAGGCGCCTATCATGCGCCTATCATTTCGGTCCAGCCCGGAATCGGGGTTGAAGTAATTGTTTTGGCTTTTGCCGTCGTTGTGATCGGGGGTATGGGATCGATACCCGGAGCGCTTATCGGTTCAATTGTCGTTGGAATTGCGCGTGCCGCGGCTGTTCACCAACTACCGGAGATCGAGTTGTTTGTCATCTATGGCATAATGGCACTTGTGCTGATTTTCCGACCCGAGGGGCTGTTTGCTCCGATCAAGGCGAGGAAAATATGAGCCGTCTATTGGATAGAACTTTTTGGGGCCTGACCACAGGCCTTGTCTTTTTATTCCTATTAAACTTCTTC